>JBEBWR010000111.1:0-9796 GCA_040392045.1 Chthoniobacter flavus
GATTGCGCGGGCGGCGAACCCTGCAATCCTGAAAGGCGAGCGCGTTATGAGACGATCACGGCATCCCCATCGGTTTCTGGTAGAAGAGCTTCCCAGACCCTTTGCCCCTAGCGGATTCTCGCTGCTGGAGCTGATGGTGTCGATTGCCGTGGTGGCGGCTCTCGCGGCGTTGGCGTGGCCGGGTTATAATGCCGTGGTCCGCCATTCTGATCAGTTCAAGTGCGCCTCTCATCTCCGACAGGTGGGCGCTGCGGTGCATGCCTATGCTCACGACCAGTCGGGGCGGCTGCCGGGGCTAAGTGGAGGCGCCCAGCGCGCGCACTATCGGCAGAGTACGCTGGAGAGTCCCTCTGCTCTCGTCGATTTTCTCCATCCTTACCTTGGACTTCCGCCCAGCACATCAAGAGAATGGATCACCGCTCCCTCCTTTGTCTGTCCGGCTTCGCGGAAAAGCATCAATCCGCAGGGCAATTCGATAGATAACAATACCTACTACAATCACATCGGCACGGTTATCCCCACTGGTGTGATCCAGCGCCCTTTCGGCTATCTGAACAAAGCGGTTCCCACGCCGCAGATGAAGCTGGAGACCATCGAGTATCTCACCCGAACCATCGCGCTGGCCGACCGGGATCTGGAGGAGACCTACGGGAAACCACAGCCGCACGGATCGACACTCAACATCCTCTTCATGGATGGACACGTTGATGCCGTTCCTTACCAGAACTTCATCAAGCGGAAAGACTCTACCTACGAGGTGACTTACTGATTATGAACAGCGCTTTTTTTGAAGAGTACCGGCTGGGCTACAGCGCCACCGGAAGCCACCTCAAGGACTATATCTACCAGCGATCCCGCGAGGCGTTCGCCCGGGGGGCGGCAGCCCGCGACGCGTTGACTTCCTGCGAAGCGGTCGTAAAGCGACAGGAAGAGGTGCGTCGCTTTATCATCAAAACGCTCGGCGGCCTGCCCTCGATGGAGACACCGCTGGAAGCCCGGATTACCGGTAGTATTGAGCATCCGGCTTTTCGGGTTGAAAAGGTGATCTACCAGTCGCGCCCGCGTCACTACGTGACCGCCTCGCTTTACCTCCCCAGGGAGCGTCCCGAGCGCTGCCCGGCTGTCCTCCTTCTCTGCGGCCACAGCCCGGTGGGCCGGATGGCGCGGAACTATCAGGTCGTCTGTCAGATGCTGGCTATGTCGGGACTAATCGTTCTTGCACAGGACCCGATCGGTCAGGGGGAGCGGCTCAGCACCTTTGACGTTACCAGCGGGACTTCATGGGTCCCCCCGGCCACGCGGGATCATGATTACACCGGCGTTCCGTGCCAACTGGTGGGCCAGAACCTTGCGCGCTATTTTCTGCACGACGCCATGCGCGGGGTCGACTATCTGCTTTCCCGTCCCGAAGTGGATGGGCAGCGGATCGGTGTCACGGGATCGTCCGGCGGCGGCACGCAGACCAGCCTGATGGCGCTCGCCGATCCGCGTATCGCAGCGGCGGCTCCCGGGATGTTTATCATGAACCGGGAGAGCTACCAGCTTACCGGGCAGGCGCAGGACGCCGAGCAGATCTGGGAGGATTTCACCGCGGCGGGCTACGATCACGAGGATATCCTGCTGGCGATGGCGCCGAAGCCGTTTTGTGTACTGGCGGCCACGGCGGATTTCTTTCCCATCGAAGGGACGCGCCGTACCGTGGAGCGCAGCCGTCGCATCTGGGAGCTGTTCGGCCCGGAAGGGCAGGGGAAGCTGGAGCTGGTAGAGGAAGTCTCCACCCATGCCTATACCCCCAATCACGCCCGGGCCGCCGCTCGATTCTTTACCCGACACTTCCTGGGCAGGGAGGTGGACCCCTCCGCATTTGAGCCGGAGCCGTTCACGGAGGCCGAGTTGATGAGTACCCGGAGCGGACAGGTCAAGGCGGAGTTTCCCGATGCGGAGTTCGCCTTTGAAGCTACGCTCTCGCGAGCCAACGAATTGGAGGCAAAGCGTCGCGCCCTGCCCGCCGGGGAGCGACGGGAACGGGCGGTGAACTGGCTGCGGGAGAAGGTCTGCGCCCACCGCCCGTCGACGCCTGCGAATCCCCGGTTGTTCCTGCGCGATCAGCCGCTGGAGGGGCTGGGGGGAGATATCGCCTTCTGGTGGGTCGCCCCCAATGTGGCAAATATGGGGATGCTCTTCCGCCCGGGAAAAGCGGCGGCGCGGGAAGGTAAACGCTTTGGGGTGACCATCGCCCTGTGGGACGGCGGAAACAGCGCCCTCCCGCATCATCTTGACTGGCTGGTGAGAGAGTGTCACGGGGAGGGAAGAGCCGTCCTGCTGCTCAATCTCAGCACCATGGGAACGCTCCAGCCCGACGCCATCAACCGCTTACCGATGCAGGGATTCTACGGTACGCTGCATAAGCTCGCGGACGACCTCATCTGGCTGGGAGACAGCATGGCGGCGTTTCATACTTATGAAGTGCTGCGGGTGCTGGAGGTGCTCCCCATCTGGCCCGAGCTGGATCTCGCCGATATCCGTCTCTACGGGCATGGGCGCTATGGCCTCTTCGCAAAGCTCGCGGCGACGCTGGAGCCCCGGTTGGGGAGTTGCGAGTGGAGTGGGTCGTTTACCTATAGCGAAATCGTCAAAAACCGCTTCTACAACTACTACGACATCCGATCGGTCATCCTTCCGGGCGTACTGGAGTATTTTGATATGGATGAGCTTTCCTGAGGGCAATTCAAGCGGGAACAGGCGGAGGCGAAACCCGTTCGACAGGGACGGCCTTTTCACCTATCGTCTCCGGTGATGGAGTTTGAACTTGCCTCTCAATACCGCCCGATGGGCGATCAGGCTCAGGCGATCGCCAAACTGGCGAAGTCGATCGAAGCCGGAAACCGACACCAGACGCTCCTTGGCGTCACCGGCTCGGGAAAGACCTTTACCGTCTCGAACGTCATCCGCGAGGTTGCCAGGCCTACGCTGGTCATCGCGCACAACAAGACGCTCGCCGCGCAGCTTTACTCCGAGTTTCGCCAGTTCTTCCCGAATAACGCCGTCGAGTACTTCGTCAGCTACTTTGATTACTACCAGCCGGAGGCCTACATCCCGCGTACCGATACGTTTATCGAGAAAGATTCCTCCATCAACGAAGAGATCGAGCGTCTCCGGCTCTCGGCTACCTCATCGCTCCTTTCGCGGCGGGACGTGATCGTCATCGCCAGCGTGTCGTGCATCTACGGCTTGGGCTCGCCGGAGGACTACCAGAACATGCTGCTCGTCCTCCGCGACGGCCAGCCGATCTCCCGCGAGGCGGTTTTGAGCCGTCTGGTGGAGATGCTTTACGAGCGGAACGATATCGCGTTTGTCCGGGGGAAATTCCGCGTGCGGGGCGATGTCGTCGAAGTCTATCCGGGTAACGCCGATGAAGAGGGCGTGCGCATTGAATTCTTTGGCGACGAGATTGACCGCATCGCCACGTTTGATCCGCTTACCGGCAAGCTTATCGCCCGGCATACCACCATTTCCATCTACCCGGCCAAGCAGTTCGTCACCCCGTACGACAAGCTTCAGGCCGCCATGCGGACCATCCGGACGGAGCTGGACGATCGCGTCGCGTGGTTTGAGCGACAGGGGAAGCTCCTCGAAGCGCAGCGGATCAAGATGCGCACGGAGTTTGATCTGGAGATGATGCAGGAGCTCGGCTACTGCTCGGGGATCGAGAACTACTCGCGCCACTTGAGCGGTCGTGAGCCCGGCTCCCGGCCGTATACGCTGCTCGACTTTTTTCCCCGCGATTTCCTCTGCGTCATTGACGAATCGCACGCCTCCGTCCCCCAGATCGGCGGCATGTACGAGGGCGACCGCTCTCGGAAGAGTGTCCTCGTGGACTTCGGCTTCCGCCTCCCGAGCGCCATGGACAACCGGCCCTTGAATTTCCCGGAGTTTATGGAGATGACCAACCAGCTCCTTTACGTCAGCGCCACGCCTGCCGAGTTTGAGATCCGCAACAGCTATGTGGGGAATACCGGGTACATCCCTGCGAAAAGCCCGCGCACGGACGTTGAACCGCCCGAAGCCGCCGTCGCCCGACGCACCATCTCCACGGACCTGCCCGTGGCGGAGTTTGACGTCTCCACACCTCTCTCGCGCCTTGTCGTGGAGCAGATCATCCGCCCGACGGGGCTGCTCGATCCTGTCATTACCGTACGCCCGCTCAAAGAGCAGATCGACGAGACCATCGAGCTTTGCCGTCAGCGCGTGGAGAAAGGCGAGCGGATACTGGTCACCACGCTCACCAAGCGAACCGCCGAGGATCTCACCGATTACCTGCGCGACGTTGGTCTGCGCGTCCGCTATCTCCATTCCGATATCGACACCATTGAGCGCGTGGAGATTCTCCGGGCGTTGCGGGCGGCGGAGTTTGACATTCTCGTCGGCATCAACCTCCTGCGGGAAGGGCTCGATCTGCCGGAGGTTTCCCTCGTCTGCATCCTCGATGCCGACAAGGAGGGCTACCTGCGCTCCGAGACCTCGCTGATCCAGACGGCGGGGCGGGCAGCGCGTCACGTGAACGGCGAAGTCTACCTCTTTGCCGACGTCATGACCCAGAGCATCACCCGCCTGCTCGCAGTGACCGACTACCGGCGCAAGCGACAGATGGAGTACAACGAGGCGCACGGCATCACTCCGCGCAGCGTTCAGCGGGCCGTACAGGCCAGCCTCCACACCATCCTCAAGGGAGGCGGTCGGGAAAATGAGGCGATGGTCAGCGATTCCGGCGGGCTGGATGTCGCCGAGCTTCTGCGCGAACTTCAGGAAGAGATGGTGCAGGCCGCCTCCAGTCTGGAGTACGAACGCGCCGCCCTCCTGCGCGATCAGATCAACGAGCTGAAAACCAGCGGCGGCCTCGTCTCCGCTCCCGCCGGACGCAAGCCGACGAAGTACAGCGCCGGGAAGAAACACACGGGTAAACGCCCGGTACGGAAGAAACCTTAGGATTTCGTTGATTGACAGAAAGACAGAATCCGGGTAAACACGAGTTTATTCTGAATTTGGCTTTGAGTAATTCTCCTTCCAGTCAACACGTTTCCCACAAGCAGATCGCTGAGATGCTCAATATCTCGCGTACTACGGTCAGCAACGTACTGAGCGGGCGCGCCGATCTGCCGTACAGTGAAGAGACGCGGCAGCGCGTTCTCGCCGCTGCCGGGGAAGTCGGCTATCAGCCCCATCGCGCTTCGGTGGCTCTGCGGAAGGGAAAGAGCAATCTCATCGGCGTCATTTACTTTGGCGGACGCTCGGGGCGGCTCAGCACTTCGCTGCTCCTGCCTCAGGCGATTAACCGCTATGGCTACGACTATCTGGTTATCGATTTTCACTGTCTCGCTCATGAAGGCGTCAAGCGCATGGTCAGCGAGATGATCCAGAGTCGCGTTGAGGGCGTGATCATTTCGCACATGCAGGGGGCGTTCCGGAAGGAGCATCTTGATATGCTGCGACAGACCAGAATCCCTATTCTCACGATCTACGGGAGCGATCGTCTGCGGCTTCCGCTTTTCTGCGATAATCCCGCCGATGTATTCGAGGCTCTCACCCGTCACCTTTTGTCGGTGGGGCATCGGGATCTGTTGCTGGTCGTTGTCGATAATGGCTCCAGAACTCCGCGCGAGCGCATTGAGGGCTTCTCCCGCGCACTGGAGGGCGTGGGAACCGTGGAGATTACCGATGCGGAAACCTACCTTGGCCGCCAGCGGCAGTCGCGCCCCAGAGGGAGCGGTGAGCCGCGTGGCACGGTCGTTTGTCTGGAGAATTCTCCATCGACGCTTGAGCCGTCGTTTCAGTTTGGCCTGAAGCTTTTCGCGCAAGAGAATTTGCCCCACGCGCTCCTGGCATCGAACGACCTTGCTGCTCATGGCTATTTTCACGCTGCGGCGGCTAAAGGAGTGCGAATCCCCGAAGATATCGCGGTCACCGGCTTTGATAACATTACCCAGAGCGCCTATCCGCTATTTAACCTCACCACGGCGCAAACCGATGTGGAATACGCTTGCGACCGGGCGGTGCAGGCGATGGTGCGCTATCTCAAAGGCGAGGCTCCGGATATTCAGGGAGAACGTTTTGCCTCCCAACTGATCCTGCGCGGATCGTGCGGTCGTACGGTCAGCGGGGAGGAACCCGTGATCGTCGATGTCCCGCTTCGGCAGTAATCTGTAGTTTTTTATTTGTGAATAAACACGAGTTTATGTTTTCCAGTCCCCGATTTCATCTTTTGGCTCTCGCTATAATGGCTCCTTTGGCTTCGTCTTTTTCCTCTGTGTCCATTGCTTCGACGCATCAACCGCCCGAATGGGTGGTGCGGGAGAAGGTCCGCCTTGGGTGGTCTCCCCGCACTCTGGAGCAGTACCCGCTGATGAAGGCGTCGGGGATGAATGCTGTTATGCCGCGGATCGAACTGGTAGCCGAGCGCGACTACCAGCCGGAAGCATTCGAGCGGATCATCAATCGGGAGGATGAGATCGCCTTGACGAAACTGCGCGAGAGCTCGCACCGGGCAAAGGAATTGGGGCTGCGCTACTTCCATTGCCTCGGGATTGCATGTACGGGCTCGACGGTTCGGGCAGGGTTTAGCGATAACGGAGCGCGATTCAACGATCAGCGCCTGCCTTCACCGATTGATCCTGTGTACTGGAAGCGCGCGATCCTTGACCGGGTGGACCGCGCGCTTCGGCTGCTCGCTGATGAGGAGGTCTACGCGCTTGATGCGATCATTATCGATCCGGAGATGTATGCCCTCGGCGACGGTATCCCGGGGGAGCCGGATTTTGGCGGCTATGCGTTTAACCGTTTCTTATCCGAGCATCCGGATCTTCCGCAAGCGGCTCTTTCCGATCCCGCAGAGCGGAGGGAGTGGCTGACTAAAGAGAACCTGCTCAAGGACTACATCGCATGGCAGCATCGGGAGATTGCGAAACTCGGTCAGTCGCTGCGGGCGCTCGTGGAGCGGCATCGACCGGGGCTGATCGTGGGGTTTATCATTTATGAAAATCGCTTGTGGTTTAACGCGATTGCAGAAGGCTTGAGCGCGGGTGGAATGCCCGTTTTCGTAGGGCCGGAGTCGACCTACAGCGGGGTGATGGATGCGAATACGGTGGAGCTTTTCGAGAGAATGCGAAAGAGCGTTAAGGTTCCCGCAATTTTCGTCCCGGGCGTCTCCGTGGGAATGGTGCGGGGGCGGCATGCCGTCGAGCGGCTCAAGCAGCTTCCCGGGAATATCTATCAGCGATGCCAGCATAGCGATGGCTACTGGGTGTACGCTATCTATAACTTTGGCTCAACCGCCGAAGAGCAGGAGCCATACTTCGATGCGCTCCGCACGGTGAACGACGCGCTCGACGAACAGGCGCTCACCGGGAAGGTCGTGCCCGGGCTGGAGGCGGGGCCATTTCCCGCCGAGCTGCCGCCGTACTTTCAGGAGGCGCTGGCTTATGGGACCACGTTGAAGCCGATGGACGCGGCGACCCCGCGCCCGGACGTTGCCCCGGCCCCGGCGGTTCTTCGCGGTTCCTACACCTTTCTCCTTTGGCCAAAGCGGGAGAGTCGCAACTCGGTGGTGGTGCAGTCTGTTCAGCTCAACCCGAACTATCTCGATCCCGTGAGTACCACGCTTTTTGACCGTGCCGGACGGGAGGTTTACGTCGCCCCTACGGCGCTGGGGAAGAAGCGGATCGTCTGGCTGCCGGATCTGGTGAACGATTTCTGCGTGCAGATCTCCAGCGCGGGGCAGAACGCCTTTTCCGTCCCGGATTCCACGGCTCCCATCATGATCTATGCCCCTCAGGGGATTACCACCAACAGTCAGGGCGGACATGCGGGAACCTTTTACTTCTACGTTCCTGAAGGCTGTAAGCAGTTCACACTGGAGCTGTCCGGCCGGGAGCGGGAGACGATGGAGTACCTCCTGCATTCGCCCGATGGCAAGGCAGACCAAAGCTGGAGCGGTGTCCATCGGGATACGCAAGCTGTTATTTCCACCGGAGGCGAGCCGGGCGTCTGGGCGATCTCGATCCGTAATGCCCGGAATAACGCCGGATTTCGCCTTGTCTCTCTGCCCAACCTCTTCGCCCTCCGCGCGGAAGACCTCCACCACTAACCCCCATCCATCCCATGAAAATACTGAATCCACGACGCATCTCCTCCCTCAGCCTCAGCGTAACGGCTTTGATTGCCGCTTCCGGGATCGCTTCCGCAGCGACGATTACCGATGAAAACCACCATATTATATGGTCTCATCAAAGCACCACCGGGAGCGCCACCTACGACGATCAAGGGGGCATCGCACTCTCCTATAGCGGCGCGGGTGCGTTTAGTGCTTCCCTGGCCTCAGATGCGGATAGCGGCATCGGGTTGACCTCGGGGAACAGCGTGAAGATCGCTGTGACGGGCATCTCTTTCTCGGGAAATCTCGCGGGTTACAACGAACAGCTCTACTTTGGCCTGACTTCCTCTCCGACCGATACTTTCAACAAAGGGGGGACCAGCGCCATCGCGCTCTATATTGACGGAAGTTCCGTCATCCGCATGGGATTCAAAACCGCTTCCACGACGGGCGACGGCTGGCCACATGCCGATCAGCAGCTTATTCCGCTTCAGACGCTTTCCGGAAGCATTACCGGCTTTAACCTGACCCTGACGGAAACCGGCTATGATCTCGTTGTGCATACCACCTCGACGAGTAAGCCGACTTATAGCTTTCAGGGGACCTATGACCTCGGGGAAGGGTGGGACGATCTGGGGTTGCGCGCGCAGTTCCGCAAAGGATCATCCGCAGATGGCAGTGGCGGTATCACCATCGGAGAGATCACCCTTCAGTCCATCCCTGAGCCTTCCACCGCGGCGTTTGTGGGAGGTGGACTGCTGGCCGGATGGTTGCTCAGTCGCAGGCATTAGCATAGGGATTGGAAGCTATGAAGCCCCGTTCCTCTTTTCGACCCTCTGACCTTCGATCTGAGCAGGGCCTGACGCTGATTGAGCTGCTGGTTGTCGTGGCTCTGATCGGTGTTCTGGCTATTCTGGGACAGGTGGCGCTGGGAAAGGCGCGCAGCATGTCTGTCTCGGTGCGGTGTGTGCAGAATCTTCGGATGGTTGGCGGGGCTTTTCAGGCTTTTGCCAGCGATCACCGGCAGGAGGTTTATCTCTATACCGAGCAGGTCGGCAGCGTCACTCAGTGGCTGCGCTATCTGATCGGTATGACCGACGGAGCGCATGGGCGAGGGAGTAAAGGATCGATTTATCTCGATAACCCAAGCGCTGCCGTCTGTCCGGGCTTTGCGCCCCGCCAGTTCGTCGGTAAAGCGGTGGATATCGTAGGCTATACCTACGGGAATACCTCGCGCGACGAGAAGGACCCCGCCGCCTCCCCCATTCCGGGCTGCAAGAGCTTTTCCCGACTGATCCGCCTCACTAAAATGGAGTCCCCCTCGACTTACTGGCTCGTCGCGGACAGCTACTCAAATGTCCTGAACCGGCAGTTTTACGCCATCGGCGAGAACAACCCCGAGCGCGGGCTGCACTTCCGTCATGGAGGTCGGGCCAACGCCCTTTTTGCGGATGGTCACGTGGCGGGATTGACCCTCAAGGAGTTCTCCGAGCTGTCCCTTTATTCGCGCAGCACCGGCTTTGATGGGAATAATCAGTTCATCTCTCTGAGCGGGCGTTGAAAAAGTAAACCTTGCGAATCCCCTTGAGATTTGCCCGGGGTTCGCGCATGTTCCGGTAATGCAAGTGACCTTGTTGAAGTCAAAGGTGC
>JBEBWR010000112.1:0-9740 GCA_040392045.1 Chthoniobacter flavus
AGCTGATGCGCATGGGCATGAGGACGTAGAGGAAGGGGCCTTGGATTTTGACGAGGCCGGGGCTCATTTCATCGATGAGGTCGAGGAAGATTTCGTCTTCGGAGAGGTTCTTCAGGGGAGCCATGAGGAACTCGGGGTTGAAGGCGATGGCGAATTCGCGGCCTTTATACTGGATGGGGAGCGATTCCTTGGCTTCGCCGACTTCGGGAGTGTTCGCGGCGATTTCGAGGTTGTTCTTCGTGAACATGAGTTTCACGGAGTTGCTCTTGTCGCTGGCGAGCAGGGAGACGCGGTGGACGGCGTTGTAGAAGTGCTCGCGCTCCAGGGTGATGCGCTCTTTGGTCTCGGCGGGGATGACCTGACGGTAGTTCGGGTAGTTCCCTTCGATGAGCTTGGAGACGAGGAAGGTGCCGTTCGCTTCGAAGGCAATCTGCGTTTCGCCGATGCTGACTTTGATCTCGCCTTCGTCGCCCAGCAGGCGCTGGACTTCGAGGACGGCCTTGGTGGGGATGATGACTTCGGTCTCGAAGCTCTGCGGGAATTCCAGCTCGATGTCGACGAGGGCCAGACGGCGGCCGTCGGTGGCGACGAGGGTGAGCTTGTTCTCCTTGAAGGAGGCGAGGATGCCGTTGAGGACGTAGCGGGTTTCGTCCGTGGAGATGGCGTAGGCGGTCTTTTTCAGACCGTCGCGCAGCTCTTTCTGGCGGATGTTGAAGGTCTTGGCGTCGGAGAAGCTCGGCAGGGGCGGAAATTCCTCCTGCGGGAGGCCGTACATCTTGAAGAAGCTGCTGCCGCAACGGATGGAGGCGATGTTCTTGGAGTCGACTTCGACGGAAATTTCTCCGGCGGGCAGCTCGCGGACGATGGAGGCGAGGCGGCGGGCGGGAAGGGTGGTGGCCCCGGCGCGCTCGACGTTGGCCTCTACGGCGGACTGGATACCTACGTCAAGGTCAGTGGTGGTAAACCGCAGCAAGCCGTCCACTGCCTGCAACAGAACGTTCGAGAGGATCGGGAGGGTGGTGCGGGAGCTCACCACATTCTGCACGCTTTGCAGACCTTCGAGAAATTTCTCTTTGCTAAGGCTAAACTTCATAAGGGTGTGTCGGGATCAACGTAGGGTGTTCGGCAATTCTGCCGCAGGGTGTGTACCTGACGGGTACCGGGTCGGTACGAATGCGAGCATCATCGCTATCAGTGGTCTTGTGTCAAGAAGCGACTTTGATGGGCGATGGATACTTTCTGTAGTGGTTATCCGCGATTGAGCTGGTTGTCGAGGTAGGAGACGACGTGGCGCATCTTCTCTTCGGCATCGACTTTTTTCTTCACGAGCTTGCAGGCGTGGAGAACGGTGCCGTGGTCGCGGCCGCCGAAGGCTTCGCCGATCTCGGAGAGGGAGGCTTTGGTGAGCTCGCGGGAGAGGTACATGGCGACCTGCCGGGGAAGCGCGATATTCGCAGGGCGGCGCTTGCTGACCATGTCGGCGAAGCGGATGTCGAAGTGCTCGGCGACTTTTTTCTGGATCTGCTCGATGCTGACGGCGGGGCGGGCTTCTTCCTGAAGGATGTCCTTGAGAAGGTGCTCGACGGCGTCGGTGGACATGTCGCGCCCGCTCAGGGAGGCGAAGGTGGCGACGCGGGTGAGCGCGCCTTCGAGCCGTCGGACGTTGGACCGGATGCGCTGGGAGAGGAACTCGAAGATGGAGTTGTCGAGCTTGACCTGCATGGACTGCGCTTTCTTCCGGAGGATGGCGAGGCGCGTCTCGATGTCGGGCGGCTGAAGCTCGGCGGTGAGCCCCCACTCGAAGCGGGAGACGAGGCGCTGCTCAAGGTTCTTGATCTCGCTGGGCGGACGGTCGCTGGAGAGGATGATCTGCTTGTGGCCGTCGAAGAGGGTGTTGAAGGTGTGGAAGAATTCTTCCTGCGAGCGCTCTTTGTCGGCGAGGAACTGGATGTCGTCGATGAGGAGGACGTCGACGTGGCGATACCGGTTCCGGAAGCGGCTGAGCTTGCTGTTCTGGATGGCGTCGATGAAGTCGTTGGTGAACTGCTCGCTGGTGATGTAGAGGATTTTCGCGCCCTGTCGGCTGTTGGCGACGTGGTAGCCGATGGCGTGCATGAGGTGCGTTTTCCCAAGCCCGGTGCCTCCGTAGAGGAAGAAGGGGTTGTAGGTACGCGCGGGGGCTTTGGCGACGGCGAGGGCGGCGGCGTGGGCGAACTGGTTGTTCGTGCCGACGACGAAGGAGTCAAAGGTATTATGCGGGTTCAGCCCGGTGACCACGCTGGGACGCCCCTCTCGGGCAGCGGATGGCTGGGGCTGGGCGGCCATGACGACTTTGGCTCCGGCGGCGGGGCGGGCGCTGCGGGCGGCTTTGCGCTTTTTCGCAGGGGCGGCTTCGGGCTCGGCTTCGGCGGTGACGGTGTGATCGGTGGATTCCGCAGACCCGGTGGATTCGGCGGCCTCGTCAGCGTCGGCTTCGTCGTCCCAGCTTTCCTCGCCGGTGGCTTCTTCGCGCTCGGTGTGCTCTGCGCTGGGGCAGACGGAGAAGTTGACCTTGCGCGGGCTGCCCAGCACTCCGGTGATGGAGGTCTGGAGGAGGGCCATGTAGTTCGTCTCGATCCAGAGCTGATAGATGTTGTTCGGAACGCGCAGGGTGATCTCCGCTTCGTCCGCTTCGATCATGCGGACGTCTTTGAACCAACGCCGAAAGGTATCCGCGCTGACCTCGGGCCGGATCACATCGGTGATGTGCTTCCAGATGGAGGCCAGATTCTCTTGCATAAGTGATTTATCCACAGTCGTTAGGGGCGTCATTAATCCAGTGTGGGGGGGTTAGTTCCTTCCATTCCATGAAGCAGGTTCTTCCGGGCAGGGACGGCAACATCCGCCCGCATCTGCGTGAAGAACCTCCTGACATCCATCCGCAAGTCGCTCATTGCGAATGCTTTGCAAAAACCGGAATCGTGGAACAGGCTCCCTTGCAGGCTTGCGGCGGCGGACTGCTCCGCAGCGCTTCCAAACAGAAGCCTGTGGCCGATCCCGAAAAGTTTTTTACAATTATTCACAAGTTATTCACAGGGGTGGGTTACCTCGCCCGCCGTGCGGCGTGAGAGTAGTAAGGGGGGCAGAACCCGACAAGAAAAAAGCCCCCGATGGCGGGAAGTTTATTTGCCCGGGAAGGCCAGAAAAGGCTTGACCGGGCCGGGCTCGGGGTGTTGCCGGAAGTCGGGATTTCACCTACCGGAAAGGCGCTTTTCCGGTCCCCCGTACAGAGGGGCTCCAGAGTAACATTGCGGGCCATTTTCAGGCCTCTCCTCCGAGGGGTTTTTCACCGGCCTGGGCGCGGAGCCGCTCGGCGGAGTCGACCTGCTCGGGCGGGGTCCGGAAAAGCAGGGCGACGAGGACGGTGGCGATGGTTCCGATCATGACGCGCCAGACGAAGGCGACGGTGGGCAGCCAGTCAGGAGCCCAGAGGATGACGGTGGCGTCGCCCTGGAGGAGCTGCCAGATGGCGTTGTGCAGGCCGCTGAAGAGGGAGGTGACGAGGAAGCCGACGAGCATGGCGATGAGGTTGCCAATCTCGGAGCCGCGCCGGCGGGTGAGCATGCCGACGAGGAAGATGCCGAGCAGGGAGCCGTAGGTGTAGCCGAAGATGCCGAGGATGATGGGGATGATGTCGGACTTCAGGACGAGGGCGGCGTAGGCGGTGAGCGCGCCGATGATGATAAGGAGGACGGAGAAGACGACGGTGGTGATCCGGGCGGAGCGGACGACCTGCGCGGGCGAGGCCTTGGGGTTGATATAGGGGGTGTAGAAGTCCTCGGTAAAGCTGGTGGCGAGAGCGTTCAGGGCGGTGGAGAGGGAGCCCATGGCGGTGGCGAAGACGCCAGCGACGAGGAGGCCGCGCACGCCGGAGGGCATTTCGTGCAGGATGTAGTAGGCGAAGCTGTTCTGCTTGCCCGCTTCTCCGTAGAAGCACCAGAGGAGGATGCCGATGAGGAGGAACGCGCCGACGAGGGGCAGGTCGGTGATGCCGGAGAGGATGACGGCGAAGCGGCTCTTTTTGTAATCCTTGGCGGTGAGCATGCGCTGGACCATGTCCTGATCGGTACCGTGGGTGGCCATGGTGAGGAAGGTGGCACCGAAGAGGGCGGCCCAGATGGTGTACTGCGTTTCGAGGATGACGCGGAGGTTCCCGGTGAAGGAAAGCTCGGAGTTGATGCCGGTGTCGAAGAAGGCGAGGTCTTTCGGGGCGGTAAGCTTGCTCAAGGCTCCGCTGATGCCTTCGGGGAGGTGGCCGTGAAGCGACCAGATGGCGAAGCCGAGGCCGCCGAACATGACGGTGGCCTGGATGACGTCGGTCCAGACGACGGCTTTGATGCCGCCGAGGGTGGTGTAGATGGCGGTGGCGACGGTGATGAAGGTGAGCGCGATGACGTAGACCCAGAGCTCCTGCATGAGGGTGAGGGTTTCGCCGGAGATCATTTCGTAACCGAGGACGAGGATGATGGCACCGACGTAGAGGCGCGTGCCGCTGGCGAGGGCGCGGGTGATCAGGAAGACGGCGGAGGCGGCGTTCTTGGTCCGGACGCCGAAGCGGATGTTGAGAAATTCGTAGATGGAGACGACGCGGTAGTCGTAGAAGGGCTTGATGAAGAGGTAGCCGATGATGATGCGGGCGAGGATGGTGCCGATGGCGAGCTGGGCGTAGGTGAAATTCCGATGGGTGTAGCCTTCGCCGGGGGCTCCGAGGAAGGTGCCCGCGCTGGTTTCGGCGGCGATGATGGAGGCGAGGACGGCCCACCAGGGGATGTTCCGGTCGCCGATGGCGAAGGCGTCCATGTCCTTGCTCCCCCTCCCTTTATAGAGGCCGATACCGATGACCAATACGAAATAGATGAGGATGACGAAACCGTCGACGAGGAAGGGTTGCATAGAAGGCCGGGAATACGCGAAGGGGGAGTCTGATCAGATGAGTGGGGCAACGAGTATTCACTTTTCACGGCGAACCGCAATCTTTCGCACGGGATGGAGACGTGAATACGGTATTCCCTGATGGAAATTTTTTTTGAACGGCCTCCGCTGTGTTACTGTCTCAGGCGAACACCCTGAAAAAACCTTTGTAATGATTTCGACCTACTACATTGTTCTGATTATCATCCCCATGCTCATCGGCCTCTGGGCTCAGATGAAAGTGAAGAGCGCTTTCGGCAAGTATAGCCAGATCCGCGCGACCTCGAACATCACGGGAGCCGAAGCCGCCCAGCGCGTGCTCGACGCGGCGGGGATTCACGATGTGGAGGTAAAGGAGATCAACGGCTTTCTGGGTGATCACTACGATCCGATCCACAAGCGGCTCTGTCTCTCAACGGACGTTTACCATACCCCCTCCATTGCGGCGCTCGGCATTGCGGCGCACGAGGCGGGGCACGCGATTCAGCATGCCCGGAGCTACGGCCCGCTGAAGGCGCGGATGGCGATGGTGCCGGTGACGCAGCTTGCTTCGCAGTTCCTCCCTTTCATCATTATTGGCGGCTTTATTTTCGGGCTGCTGGGGCTGGTGAAGCTCGGTATCGTCGCTTACACGATCATTACGCTCTTCTCGCTGGTGACGCTGCCGGTGGAGTTTGACGCTTCCCGCCGCGCGAAGATTATTCTTGGGGAGATGGGGATCATTCAGGCGGGAGACGAGGCCCGGGGCGTGCAGCGGGTGCTGGGAGCCGCGGCGCTGACTTATGTGGCGGCGTTTGTCGCCGCGCTGGGAAACCTGCTCTACCTGATCATGCTCACGCAGGGCGGACGCCGCGAATAAATCCGCTGAATTTTGCCAGATCGACCCCCAACTTCGCTTTCGGCAGCCAATCAGGTTGCCGAAGCCCCCTCAAACCTGCTAGCAACTTCGGCGGACATGGCCGAAGAGTCTGCTAACAACGAAGACGTTGAACTGGTCGCCCGGGCGCAATCGGGCGACCCGGCGGGCTTTGACGCTCTGGTCGTGAAGTACAGCCCCCGACTTTACGGGCTGGTGTACAACATGACGCATAATCACGACGACACGAACGATCTCCTTCAGGAGATCTTCGCGAAGGCGTATCGCTCGATCGCGGGCTTTCGCGGGAAGTCGAGCTTCTATACGTGGATTCACTCGATTGCGGTGAACATGTCGATCAACTTTCTCAAGAAGCGCAACCGCCGTCCGCAGATGAGTCTGGACGACGAGGAGAGCGGCCTTCAGAACAATCGCGACCTCGTGGAGATGACGACGTCGAACGATCCTGTCCGGGAGGCGGATCTCGCCGAGTTGCAACAGAGATTGAACGAGGCGATGATGAAGCTGTCTCATGATCATAGAGCAGTGGTGACGATGTTCGACATTCAAGGCATGCCCCATGCCGAGATTGCCAAGATCCTCGGGATTTCGGAAGGAACCGTACGATCCCGCCTTTTCTACGCGCACCGCCAGCTTCAGAACTTTCTGGAAGAGTTTCGACAGTAAACTTCTTCCCAACCTTGCCCGATCTTTTTAACCCGCTAACCGAATTACGCCATGCACGAAAACGAAGAAAGCCAGCTTTCGCAACTGCTCCGAATGCGGCGGCATCAAGCGCCTCCGCCGGAGTATTTTGAGAATTTTCTGCGGGAGTTTCAGGAGCGCCAGCGCGCGGAACTGCTTCGCCGCCCGGCGTGGCGCATTGCACTGGAGCGTCTGGGGACGCGGATGAACGAAAGCTATCACGCGCTCTTTGGTCCTTTCAGCCCGGCGCATCTCTCTTACGCCGGGGCGAGCGTGGCAGTATTGGCGATTGCCGCGGTTTATACGACCAATATGCTACAGCATCCGGGCGGCGCTTCGGGGATCGCCGCGAACCGGCCCCTTTCGCTGGACGCTCCGCAGCAGCTGGAGAACGCTGTGGCGCTGCATCGGCAGTCGGCTCCTGTCTCGCTGGACGCCTATGGAGACCTTGGATCTCAGCGGAGTTTTGAACTGCTTCAACGCGCTTCCCGCTTTGAGTTCACTCCCGAGCAGGTGCTTGCGCTTCAGCGTGATCGCCGCACGGCAGCCCCCACGACCCCTACCCGCCAGCATCCGCACTATATTCTGGATGCCCGGCCTGCGACTTATGAGCCACCGGTCAGTTTCTAGCTGCTTAGCCCTTCTGATCGGCTGCGCGGGGACGGCCCTTGCGGAACCGACTCCAACCGGCGGGGACCCGGTCGCCGCGGCGACTCCGGTGGACAGCATCGGGGCGCGGCTGGCGGAGGAGGTCCGCTCAGTCTTTGAGAAGCACCAGAACGCGGTCGTCAAGGTACGCGCACACGACGATCAGGGCGAGCTGAGCGGGACGGGCTTCTTTATCGATGCGAACGGGACGGTCCTGACTTCCTACTCGGTAGGCGGCACGAGTCGCGACATTACGGTACAGAGCGCGGCCGGAACCACTTACACGACTGAACGCCTCCTTGGCGATTGCCGCAGCGGTATCGCTCTTCTCAAAGTGCTCCCTCCGGTGGACGCTTCCTCCCCCCTCCAAACGCCTTTCATCAAGCTGGGAGACTCGGCTTCTCTCACGATCGCCACGCCGGTGATCACGGTGGCCTATCCGCTCGATCTGCCGATCACGCCGAACTTCGGTATTATTGCGGGATTCCATATCCGGCATCTTGACCGCTATTTTGCCACAACCCATATCCGGGCGAACGTTCCGGTACAGCGCGGGGAGAGCGGTGCGCCGCTGCTGAATCTTCAGGGCGAGGCCGTGGGTATGGTGACCAGCGGTACGGATGGCGGCGCTTCGTGCTTTGCAGTGCCATCGGACGCAGTGGCGAAGGTGTATGATGATTTCCGCCGGTTTGGCGATATGCGGCCCGGCTGGCTGGGCATGAAGGTGAATCATCGCGCGTTCAATGAAGGGCGCGAGTCGGATACGCGGGTGACCGAGGTGATCGGCGACAGCCCTGCGGCGAAGGCGGGGATGCGGGTGGGCGATGTGCTCGTCCGCATTGGCAAGCATCCGGTGGAGAAGCCGGAGGATGTGATCAATGCCTGCTTTTTCCTGACGCCCGGCGATGCGACGACGATCACGGTGAGTCGCGAGGGGGCTACGGTGGTGCTGGAGCTTGATCCGAGCGAACGGCGACCCGGGACGGAGGAGAAGGAGGCGAAGCGCGCCGAGCGGTTTAATACCCGGGAACTGACGGACGATATTATTCTCCGGACGGACGAGGATTAGTTGTTGGGGGTATTTGCGGTGTGACGGGGTCAGATCCTGAAAACCGTAAAAGTTCCCTCGGCGCATTGCGGCACCAGGACGCTCTGCGCAATGGAGTTGCGTGCGCAAGTGCGTTCCCAAATAGAGTTTGGGAACGAGGAGATAACCACCGGTTTTATCAAAAGCCCCCTTCAGGCCCCCCTCTCCGCACCGCTCTGCTAATCAGATGCCCAGCCACTAACCGCTGGCCTCGGGCCAGCCAGAACCCCACGCAGTGGGACTACCGGTAGGGGACGGTGGGGACGATGACGACTTGCATGCCGGCGGCGCGGGCGGACGTGATTCCTGCTTCCGCGTCTTCGAAGGCGAGGCAGCGCCCGGGAGGGACGGCGATCCGGCGGGCGGCTTCCAGAAAGGGGTCGGGGGCAGGTTTGCCATGCTCGCAATCTTCGGCGCAAACGAGGGTGTCGAAGCGGTCCAGCAGGCCGGCGGCTTCCAGCGTCCGGATGACGACATGGCGGTGCCCGCCGGAGACGATGGCCATTGGCTTTTTCCCGTGCCAGGACTCCAGAAAGGCGACGACGGGGTCGATCCGTCGGACGGCGGAAAGGCTCTCAAGGTAGATCTCTTCCTTGTGCGCCGCAGTCTCGCGGACGGGCATGGCGAGGCCGTGCTTTTCGTTGAGGATGGCGACGATTTTCTCGGTCGGGACGCCGCCGAGGGAGTAGAAGTACGGCTCCGGGAAGGGGCAGTTGTATTCGCTCAGGGCGCGGCACCAGGCGGCGTAGTGGGCGGGCATGGTGTCGGCGACGGTGCCGTCGCAGTCAAAGATATAGCCGTCGAAGGGGCCTTCGGGGATGATGAGGTTCATGAATGGGCGCTGATCGTCAGGCGGTCTCCTGCTCCTGCTGGGCGGCGGCTTCGCGCTCGCTCTGGAGGTCGCCGTGCTTGCCGAAGCTCTCGGCAACGCTGGGGACGGGCGTGGGGTTCTGACCGCCGATGACGTCGCTCCCCGAGGGGGAATCTTCGCGGCGGGTGAATTTCACGCCGACGAGCTTGGAGACGCCATGCTCTTCCATGGTGACGCCGTAGATGATGTCGGCGCGGGCGATGGTGCGCTTGTTGTGCGAGATGACGACGAACTGGCTCTGCGAGGAGAAGCGGTCGAGGATTTTGATGAAGCGGTTGATGTTCGACTCGTCCAGCGGGGCGTCCATCTCGTCGAGCACACAGAAGGGCGATGGCTTGACCATGTAGATGGAGAAGAGCAGCGCGACGGCGGTCATGGTTTTCTCGCCGCCGGAGAGGAGGGTGATGGACTGGAGCTGCTTGCCGGGGGGCTTGGCGATGATCTCGATGCCGCTCTCCAGCGGGTCGCTTTCGTCGAGCAGCACGAGGTTTGCCTTGCCGCCGCCGAAGAGCTCCTTGAACATTTCCTGAAAGTTCACGCGTACCTTCTCGAAGGTCTCGGAGAAGAGCTTTTTGGTGGTGGTGTTGATCTTGGCGATGACTTCCAGCAGCTCGGCTTTGGAG
>JBEBWR010000113.1:0-9688 GCA_040392045.1 Chthoniobacter flavus
AGCGACCAAACCCAGTCGTGATCTTTCACCGAATGACGCAGATTGATCACCGTCAAGCTGCGGCCCTGAGAAACATACCATGCGCCGTAAGGAACAAGTGGTTTGACCCCGGACTGAGCGTAGAGCTGACGAAGTACATTCGCCGGGAGATAAGGCAGCGTACTGAAGAAACGCTGAGGCTTTCCGGGCGGAGTCTGAAGGAGTAATCCGGGCTCTCCATTGCGGAATCGCGCCAATACGGTGCTGTGCTCCTGAGCCATCGGCAGGTAGTAAGGGGCAATGGTCTCTCCGAAAAGCGCCGCTTGCGAACGATGAAAACCGGAGAACGGCTTCAGCGCATAGCGCGACGTGCCTTCGAGCGGGGGCGATAGCTCCGAAGCCATCTCAAGCCGCGAGTCGGGCACGGAAAGCGTCTTTCCTGCCTTGAGCGAAACGCCGATCAGCGGCTCCGATTGCGGTGTCTCATGTCGCTCGTCACGCGAAGCCAAAGCCGCGCCCGCCATCCAGAGCTGTGCGCGGGGGCTGGAGGCGAGAGATATCCAGCCGTCGCGGGGCTCCAGCCATGGATTGAGAAGCACTTCCAGCCTGACTCCCGCCGCTTCCTTGGTACGGCTCCAGCGGGCATGATCGCTCAGGAGATAGCAGCGAAACCCCGCCCCGGCCGCGCTGAGACTCTCGATCAAAGCACGATTGAGATTTTCGTAGATAAACGTCGCATAGACATCCTGATATGGAATCACCTCCTCATCCATAAAGACGGCAACAGGCGCTGCCATGCCGCTCTCCCGGGCCGGTTCCCGCGCCAGCCGTACCGTCTCCTTCACCAGCGAAAGGAAACCCTCTTCGATAAACCACGGCTCGCGATTGTAAGGATTCGCCTCATGAGGCATCGACATATCGTACCACCAGAGCCCCGCGTTGTGCGTCATCGCAAAGCCCACATCCCGCCTCGCCGCGTCGATCCACTCCGCTATCGAGTAAAGCTGATAGTATTCGTACGGCGGTACTCCACGCGTAAAGGGCGAACGGTTATCCAGCTCCACCACAGGCAGCTTCTCATGCAAGAGCACGGAGCCGATCGGCGTTAGCGGCTCGTAGTTCCCCGTAGCGCCGCGCTTGTCCCCCGAGGAGCCGCCGTTGATCAGATCCACGGCGTCCGAATGCAATAGCCGCGCGAGGTCGAAGTGACCGCCCAACTGCGAGAAAGCCGGAGCGAGATTCCGCGCGGACATCACATAGCCATAATGCGCCCCGTAGAGCAGCTTGCCCCCGGAAGCGGCCTTCACCGTCTCGCCCGCGCCGACAATCGCGCTGGAGACGCTGTTTGCCCGATAGCTCCAGTAGTCGATCACATCGCGTTGGCTTACCGGGTCGAGCAGCAGCCCGTTGCCCTGCCCCGCGAGAGCCGCGTCCGGCGGTACATGGAGCGGGCGCTCTACCGCCTGCTCCGGCCAATGCCGGGGGAGGGTTTCCACCAGAGGCGCGCCGTATCTCGCCTCCAGCCAGCGCGTGAACGCCTTCTCCTCCGCCGGAGAGCGATCTCCGAGGACTACCTTTTCCCGGGGTACCCCTATCGTCAGATCCACGCCATATCCCCAGCCGTCGCCGCCTCGTCCGAAGTAGGGGAGGATGCCGACGATCCGCGACGCGTAGGGTGTCTTCCGCAGCTCGGTCACCAGTTCGCATAGCGCCTGCCGGATATCGCGATTGAGCACCTCCGAGCCGAAATTCGCCCCCTCCCCTCCCCGTCCGTCCGAGGCCCTAAAAACCTCCTCCGGGTAGCTCTCCAGCCAGCCCTTGCGGGGGCGGAGATCCGGAGCAATGAAGATCCGCGATTGCGGAGCCAGCGCCAGCATCTGACGGATGTTGACATCAATCTCCCGAACGCACTGCGCGACATTGGCGGAAATATCCGGTGTCGCCAGCAGAGGCGACTGCGTGGTGTTGATCTTCCAGAGCCGTGCCCCCGTCGCCGAATAAGCTGCCAGCTTCTCAAACGACGGCGCAGCCAGCGCAAAGACGACAAACGGAATCTGCTCATCGCCGCACTGGAGATGAGGCAGCAAATGCCCGCCCGTCTCCATTTGCGCCCCGGAATACTCCGCATCCCCCTTAGAGGCGTCCCACTGGGAAGTCCCCTTGATCATCAGCGATCCCAGCAGTTCCCGCCGGGGATTGCCAAGCTGCGAGCGGAAGAGCGAATATTCGCCATCCGTCGCCCACGGGCTGACCGTGAAATGCACGGCATCCGGCGTCAATGACAGCGCGCGGATCGCCCGGTAATCCTGAGTCGCCCGAAACGGCGTCGAAGCCGTGAACTCCGCTTCATAGAGCCAAGGGCCTTCAACGAGCGTCGCAGCGGGTGCTCCGGGAAAAGTGAGGTTAGCGATAGCCCCCGCAGAAAGCGTCAGCTCTCCCGATACGAAAGGCCTTGCCTCGTCCGGAGTCGCTTCACTGACAAAAACCTCCACCGCGTCTACCTTGACCTGTGCTGAGCCAAGAGCGATCTCCGCTACCCGGATCGGCCTTGGAGGCACCAGCATGATCGCCACCTTCCCCGCACTTCTCTCCACACGCGTCGGCGCCGGGCTCAGGCTATACCGACTGCCGCCCGCGTGAAGGGTTATGGTCGCCTCATCCAACTCGCCTTTCAGGACGATGCTCTCGATCAAGACCTCTCCCGGCCATATCAGATTCAGGCGGGGATTCGGGTCATTTGCCAGAGGGCTCCACGATCCCTCACCCTCCAGCAGCTTGCGGGGATCTTCCACCTTTGAGAAAGAGGAAGCGTACGCAGTAGCTCCCCATCCTTTGGATGCCGCATTGGGAGAAGCGGCGCGCGCTGTGGGAGAAAAAAGCGATAACACGATGCAGAAAGGAATGAGGGAACGGACTTTCATGAAGGAGAAAAGATGATGAAAGTTTAACCGGTTTTTTTATGTAGACAAGTTAATATGACTTGTATATTTTCCATCACATCCATCACCGGACTTTTCTGATGAACGCCGCCCGTACCAAACGCTCCCGCTCCGAGCATGTCGCCGATTACTATCGCGCGCTCATCGCCGACGGGCAGTTCCGTCCCGGCGAGGTGCTCCCTTCCGAGAACGCCCTTGCCAAACGCTTTGAGGTCAGCCGCGTGACCGTGCGAAAGGGGTTGGAGCTGTTACATCAGGAGAAGCTCATTCAGCCGATTCAAGGTTACGGCTGGGTCTTCGGTTCCGGGGCGGCCCCTTCCGGCGGGAGCGGCAGAACGTGCGCGGGGTTCCTCTATCCGAGCGAACTGGATGGCCATGAGTCGGTGGAGCGCGTCTTTGCAGGCTTTATGCGGGAGGCGGAAAAAGAGGGCCTCTTCTTTGAGAAGCTCATGTTACCGCGCTTTTCGGATACCCCATTCTCAGAGCTGCCAATCAGCCGTCGCCTGCTGCGCGGGGAGCTCTGCGGCGTGGTCGTGCATGGTGCGTTTCCCCGGGACTACCTGCTCTGGATGCTGAAGCATGAAGTGCCGGTCATCCAGATCGGCAGCCTTCTCGGCGCAAGCCTCCCGATCCCGCAAGTCTGCTATGATCTGGTACAGATTTACTTTGAGGCCGTCCGGATGCTGCTCCATCATGCCTGTCGGAAGCCCGCCATTCCACTCGTTCGCACCACTGATCACAACGAAGCCCTGATCTACGGAGGCGTACTCAGCGCGCAGAAAGCGGCAGGTCAACCGATGGACCTGAGCGTTGTCGTGCCGATCGAGGACTACGGTGCGGAAGAAGGCCAGCGACTTGCGCGGCGCTGGCTGGAGTCCGGAGAGGTCCCCGATGGCGTGGTCGCCGCGGACGAGGCGATGGGTATTGCGATGGCGCAGGAGTTCAAGCGCGCCAAACAACAGGTGCGGGTAGTGCTCGTCGGCAACTTTCTGAAGCAGCCCGGGTTCGACGCCGTGGAACTGGACGCCCTTACGCTTGGCAGCGAGGCATGCAGCCTTCTCTGCCAGCGCTTGCGGGAGCGCGTCAGCAAGCCGCTGCTGCACTACATCCCGATCACTCTTGTGCAAAATCCCAAATCCCGGAAACGCTAGGGTTCAAATATCATGAAACCGATTTCCCCCGAGATCTCTCAAAAGCCGCACGGTTTCACGCTTCTGGAGCTGCTGGTGACAGTAGCTCTTCTCGCCATCGTGATTGCGCTTACCTTCTCAGTTATGGGTAACATGCGCGAGAGATCATTGGCCTTCCGCTGTATGAAAAACATGCAGCAGCTCTTTATCGCTGCGCAAGCTTATGCCTCAGACAATGGCAATCACTATCCGGCATCCGGCGGAAACGTCGCTCAGGGGTTTCCGCCCTACTGGTGTCAGGAGCTGAAGTCATATTTACAGCAGGAGCCCGCCGCAAATCCGGTTTCCCCCGGTGGACCGGTCTACCGCTGCCCCGCAGTGAAAGAGCGCATCCTTCTCACAAGCTACGCGGTAACGATTGAGGGATGGAGTTGGGACGGGTATAAAAAACGCAACCGGAACACGATTGCCAACCCCGCCTCCACCGTAATCCTTGGCGAATCGAAAGTCCTCTCCGGCGGTTCCGCCTTCAGTGCCGCACAGTGGTACTACCGCGATCGCATTGAACATCGTCATCAGGGCCGCTCCAATTTCCTCTTTGCCGATGGCCATATCGAGCAGTTGAAGGTCGATGATCTCACCGCCTCCATGTGGAACGGCCAATAGTGGACAAAGCCGATCCCCCTCCCCAAACCCCAATATAAACCACCACCCCCTTATGAAATTATCCTCCCGAATCGCCGTCGGCATCGGTCTATTGATCGCCCCAGCGCTTCCTTCGAATGCCGCTACCCTCATGCTGTCTGATGGCTCTGCCTACTTTAACGATTTTGCATCCGGTATCGGTAACCTCACCAACAATACCGCCCCCAATGGGGATGCGATCGCTGCGCGCTCGACGACCATGGGAAGCGGCGATAACACCTCCTTCCACATCGTCTCCACGGGGACGACGTGGGCTTCGCAGAAAAACAATACCGCTCTGGATGCAAGCCTCAGTCTCTACGTCATCCAGTTCGACTTCCGACCTCTTGAATCCGGGACCTCACCGGGCTTCAATTCGATGTATCTCTTCCGACCGGGTGTAACCGGTGGCGACGCTCTCTTCGGGTTGGCGGCCACTGATGAAGCGGGCGGAGAAACCTATAAAATCACCGCAGGAGCGCTTTCCGTCTCGGGGCTCTCCGTTACCGAGTGGACCCGCTTCGTGATCCAACGAACGACTACCGCGACCAATACCAACGCCTACACTCTCTGGACCGGAGCCCTTCAATCCGACGGAGAAACATGGGTCTACACCGAGCGCGGCCAGTTCAGTGCGCTCAATGCCAACCCGATCGCGGGATTCCTTTTCGGCGACGCCGTCAGCTCCGGCAGCCTGCAAAACGGACAAGGCTACTGGGACAATATCAGCATCGGAACGCCGATTCCGATCCCCGAGCCGGCCGCTCTCCTGTTCGCCGCGTGCGTGGGGGCGCTTACCTGGGCTGGACGCCGGAAATCCAAAGAAACACTTTCATGACCCATCCGATCAGAATCGCCATCATAGGCTGTGGAAATATCAGCCGATCTCATCTTGACGCCATTGAGTCCCTCTCGCCGCGTACCCGCGTGGTGCTGGCGGTAGATCCACAGATCGGGAGAGCGCGCGAAGTCGCCGCCCGCTTTCAATGCGAGGCCTCGCCCTCTCTGGAGGCCTGTTTAAATAGCGAAGTCGATGCCTGCGCGGTACTGATCCCTCACGATCTTCACTATTCCGTAGGCAAAACCCTGCTCTCCGCCGGGAAGCATGTCTTCATGGAAAAGCCTCTGGCGAATCACCGGTCGGAGTGTCAGGAACTGATCGAGATCGCCAATCACAGCGGAGTGAAGCTCTTCCACGGCTACGTGATGCGCTATAACCCGCTCTGCCAGAGGATTCATCAGGCCATCAGCAAGGAGGAATTCGGAAAGGCGATTGCCTACCACTCCTTTACCGAGCATCATGTGACCGAAGAGCGCCTGCCGTGGCTGAACTCGCGCGAGAAACTCGGGGGCGGTGTTCTCTTCAGTCATGGCTGTCACTATATTGACCTCATCCGCTGGTTCTACGGATTCCCCGACAGCGGGATCTTTATCGGAAGCAACCGGAATAACGAGGCCATGGAGGGAGAAGGCACCTCGCATGTCGTATTGAGCTATCCGGATGGACTGCTTGCGAATTACCACGCCTCATGGGGCATCCCCTACTCCAAGCTGGCATTCTCAATTCACGCTCATTTCGAAAAGGCCACGCTCTACCTCAACTGGGAGGCGACTCCCGGCGAACTCTGGATCAAGGATGCGAAAGGCGACCGCTGCCTGCTGAAATCCGAGCCGATCAAGCAGGTGGCGCTGGAGTGGGAAGCCTTTCTCAACTCCATCGAAACCGGCATCCCCGCCCTGACCTCCCCCGAGGCCACGATGGATTCACTGGAGATCATCTGGCAGCTCTATGGCCGCCCGAACGAACAAATCAGGCTCACCCCCTTCCAACTTCCTCATCTTACTCCCTCGGCCGTATGAAACGTTATCGGATAGGACTCATCGGCGCAGGAGCCATGGCAACCGCGCACCTCGGAGCGCTGCGGAAAGATCCCCGCGTCCATCTCGTCGCCCTGGCCAGCCGTACTCCGGAACGTGCGCGGCAGATGGCCGACGTGTACGGCATGGTGGTGGCGGAAGACTGGCGGGAACTTCTCAGGATGGAGTTGGACGCGATCTACGTCCTGACACCGGATCATCTGCACCGCGATATGGCGCTGGCGGTGCTTGAGGCAGGCATTCATCTCTTTCTGGAAAAGAGCCTTGAGCGGAATTTACACGCGGCACATGAAATTCTCTGCGCGGGTCAGGCAGCGCGAGCCCGGGGCGTGCAGACGCTGGTAGCCTATCCACTGCGTTTCGATCCGCACTACCGGAAGCTGCATGAACTGGTGACCGCTCCCGAGGCAGGGAAGCCGCTCTATGGCTCTTCCGTGCGAACCCACTTTCTGGCGGAATCAAGCAGGATCTACGATAAATACCGTGGCGAAACTTATTCCCCGCCCGACTGGTATTTCTCCCGGGCCTGTAGCGGCGGCCCAATCTATTCTCACGGCTCTCATGATTACGATCTGATGCGCTGGTTCCTCCGGGGAGAAGTGGCATCCGTATTCGCCGTCGGGCGTCAGGGGTTGGTGAAGAAGGGCGATATCTACGATGCGTTCTCGACCACGCTGGAATTTGACAACGGAGCCGTCGCCTCCGTCTCCACTCCATGGGTCACCCGCGTGGAGTTTGACCTGGTCACCGCGGCGACTGAAAACATCACGGCGATGAATCAGAACAATCACCTCCGCTGGTGCCGGGACGAGGGAGCGGAGGAACAACTCGGCCTCAGTTTTGACCTATGGAAAGAAGTAAACGGTCACTTCATCGACCTCCTTGAGGGACGGACAATGCCATGGGTCACACTGGAAGACGCCTTTGCCGCAGTGGTAATTGCAACCGCTGCTTTACGCTCCGCAGAGGAAGGACGCAAAATCATGACAGCGGAGATCAAGGCAGGGATATCCTGAAAAGGATGGTTCCGCTCTCTCTGCTTTTCTATCATTAGCTATGTGCAGATTCATTCATGCTTCCCTCGCCGCCGTCTACCTGTTCACAGGCGTGGCTATGGGATACGGACAGGATGCCCTACTCTCCCAAGAGGGAGAGCTGTTGAGGGCGGGTACAGCCGGGGAGGATACAGCGATCCCGGCAATCGTCTCAAAGGATCAGGCCGTCAAGGGAGCCTTGCCCGCTCCTCTGGAGGGTAGCGAAGGAAGCGTGGCCCTATGGGTGCGCCCTGAAAACTGGGAGGACGGCGCAGGCTGGAGAGTGCTGATCAACTGGCGCGCGATCCTTTCCGCCGGAGGCGAAGGATTCCAATCCCTGATGCTGAGAGGCAGCCCCGAAGGGCGGCTCGTTTTCACGCTTGGCGAACTGGAGGAGCGAAAGGCCGACAACGTCGAGTTTCCGCTGCTTTCAGGAATGATCCCGGAATGGAATCACGTGGTGATCACGTGGGACGCTACGGAGATCCGGGTCTACGTGAATGGAGAACAAGCGGTTGATCATCCCCGGCGATTCCGTTCCGAACGGCCTCTTGGGGCAACCCTTCAGCTGGGCGGGGTCCACGGGAGCGGAGAGGAGCAAGGTCGCACGGCGATTGGCGGATTTTCCGTATACGACGTGGCGCTTACCCCCGAGACCGTCGCGCAACTTGCCGCCAAGCCGCCGACATCAGACAAGGCACCATAAAGCTCCCATCACGCCAGCAACTGGCGCAGCCGCTGAAGCGCCCGCCGTGCCAGCGGGATGGCCTGATTCATTCCTTCCAGCTCCAGCAGCCCCGTGTCGCGGGACTCCGCCGTCAGCGAGCGTACCGCGTCGAGATTGATCACCAGCGACCGGTGCAGCCGGGCAAAGTGCGGGTCAGGAAGCAGATCGTCCCACGCCTGCACCCCCCGCCGGACGTAAAAGGTCCGGCCATCGCGGAGGTGGACGTGGGTGTAGTTCTGATCCGCCTGCACACAGGCAATCTCCCGCGCGCCCACGGCCAGCAGCCCGCTATCCAGCGGGATTTGCACCTTCTCCTCACGCCCCGGCAGCATCAGTTCCAACCGCTTCAAGGCACGCTTGAGCCGTTCAGGTGGCACGGGCTTGAGCAGGTAATCCACTGCCTCCACATTAAACGCCGGGAGTGCAAACTCCTCGTGCGCCGTGACAAAAACCAGTGCCGGACGCTCTCCCGGCAGCTCCTCCAGCAGCGCAAAACCGTCCAGACGCCCCAGCTCAATATCGAGAAACAGCACCTCCGGCTTCAACCGCTCACAAAGCTCCATCGCCTGCTCTACGCTCCCCGCCTCTCCGACGATCTCCACCTCCGGATGTGCCGACAACAATTCCCGAAGCCGCGCACGCGCGGGAGGCTCGTCATCAATAATCGCTACTCGCATCAGGGCTGGAAAGAGTGGTATGGGCAGTGGTATGGGAACCGGCAGGCGGTTCACCTGTCGGCAGCCGAAGCTGTACCGTGACCCATCCCTCCTCGCATGCCACCGAAAGCCGCTCGCCCCCGGGATAGCTCAGGCTCAACCGCCGCCGCAGGTTCGCCAAT
Source organism: Chthoniobacter flavus (assembly GCA_040392045.1). GTDB lineage: Bacteria > Verrucomicrobiota > Verrucomicrobiia > Chthoniobacterales > Chthoniobacteraceae > DATMFV01. Next base: position 9,210 of record JBEBWR010000113.1, read on the forward strand.
CCTACGCCATTGACGCCATCTCCGCCAGCGCTTGTTTCCGGGACCCATTGCCCGGTGTTCGCCACGGTGATCACCACTGTCTCCGCCTCATCAAGCCCCACCCGCAGCACTACCTTCAGCGGCACTCCGGACGTCCGCCGCCCATGCTTGATCGCATTCTCCAGCAGCGGCTGGATCAACACTCCCGGTACCATCACCGCCCGGGCCGCCCGATCGATCTGCTCCTCCACCTCCAACCCCTCGCAGAACCGCGCCTGCTCAACCGCGAGGTATGCCATCGCGGCGTCATACTCCTCCCCGAGCGGCACCCGGAGATTGCGCCGGTGTTTCAGCACATAGCGGAGGTACCCGGCGAGGTTCTGCACCAGCGCCGCCACCTTCGGATCATGCCCCGCCCCGGCCTGAATGGTATTGAGCGCGTTGAAGAAAAAATGCGGATTGATCTGCGCGCGGAGCATCTGCATCTCCGCCTCGCGCAG
>JBEBWR010000114.1:0-9673 GCA_040392045.1 Chthoniobacter flavus
GGCGCGTCGGCGATACGAAGACCGTGGACATCAACGTCCGCGTCCTCGCCGCGACCAACGAACCGCTTCAGGACAAAATCCGCGACGGCAGCTTCCGCGAAGACCTCTACTACCGCCTTGCCGTCATCCCCGTAGAGATGCCGCCCCTGCGCGAGCGGCTGGAGGACATCCCGCTATTGGCAAACCACTTCATCCAGAAAGTCTCGAACTGGAACAACACCTCCGCCCCGAAGATCGAAGCCGAAGCGCTCAAAGCGCTCGGCGCCTATCACTGGCCGGGGAACGTGCGCGAGCTGGAGAACGCCATCGAGCGCGCCTGCGCCCTCTGCGAAGGAGCACAGATCCGGGTCGCCGATCTGCCGCCGCAGGTTATCAGCCGGATGGAGTCCCCCGAAGTCACCGTGGACGGCCGCCTCCCCGTCGGCGAATCGCTCGACTGCGTGGTCAAGCGGCTGGAGCGCCGCTTCATCGAGGAAACCATCCGCTTCAACGAAGGCTCCCGCGAGCGCGCCGCAAAGATGCTGGGCATCTCCATGGCCACACTCTATCGGAAGCTGGCGAGTTGATGCTTTTGCAGGGCTAGGCAAAAATGTGGGTCTTTCCCGAAGCAAGGTCACGGAGGCTTGATTGACTTAAGTCAATAATATAACATTTTTGAATTATATATGGATTGACTTGGTTTTGAGTTTTTGCTCCAATCCATGTCGCCATGAAACCGCTCGCGGTATTTTCACCGGCTCGCCTCCCCAGAGCCATCCCTCCTACCAGGTCCCTGCTTCTCCGAAGCCGGAGCGACTCCGCCTTTACGGTGATGGAGTTGCTGGTCACGGTGGCCATCATCGCGGCGGTGATCGCCTTGGCCTTCAATGCGCTACCGGTCGCACTGGAGGCCAGCCGCGCCAGCAAATGCGCCGGGAATCTTCGCGCCCTCGGGCAGTCCTTCTTCGCCTACCTCGGGGACCACGGCCAGCGCTTTCCCGCAGGGTACGCCGCTCCGGGCGGCTGGCCTCAGGAGTTGGTCAACGGTCAATACGCCACGCTTCCTTCTTTCTGTTGCCCCTCCAATCGCGAAAATCCCGATGTCTACCACGGCACCTGGTCGCACTTCGGCTATAACTACGCGCATCTCGCTACCCAGATCCGGCAGACCGGAGACACGACCAATCGCGTTCCCGCCCTCTTTTCACAGATCGTAGCGCCTTCCATGACGGTGCTTCTCGTCGAGAACCTCCGACCGGACCGGAGCAAGAGCAGCTATCTGGTATGGGACGCCTACTCCACCAATAGCACGGAGTATGGCAACCCCGAGCCGCGCCATCGTGGCGGATTCAACATCCTGTGGTGCGACGGGCATGTCTCCCGAATGACGAGCCCCACCCCTCAGGCCGCCTACAATCCCGAAAATCTGGGCAGCTACAAGAGCGCCACTTCCAAATGGAAAATCCGATAATGACGAACGTTCCGCATCGCCGCATCCGCCTCCCGGGGCTTCTTCTTTCAGGCCTTCTGGCCCTCTCTTCTCCTTTGTCCGCGGCGATCGCCCTTGGGCCGTGGGCGCATGAAATCTTTCAGGTTCAGGATGACGTATGGGCACACCACCGGTTCTCCAAAGAGGACGCCGGGACGCTGAAAATCGTGAACGACGCGCCGAAGCTTTCGCCCTCTTTTCTGCGGGACGATGAAAGCTACGAGTCGCAGGCCTTTGCCGCGTTCTTTGATGGAGCATCCGCCCATGCCATTCTTCCGGGCACCGGGGAAGGGAGCGGGCTTCAGGGGTTGACGGTGGCGGCATGGATCAAGCCCGACTTTACCCGCCCGCGGAAACTGGAGGAGTCCGGCTACCTTGTCAGCAAGAACCGCGGGGCGCATGAGGGGTTCAGCCTCATGATCAGCTACAAAGACGGTCTGAGCGCTTCCCTCGTGACGACGCAGGGCCGCTATCACGTGAACGCGTCGCACGTTCTCAAGAAAGGCGAATGGCAACTCGTCGGCTTCACCTGGGATGGCACGCGGCTCACGCTGCTTCACAACGGACAGCCGGTGGGAGAAGCCGTGGAGACGGAAGGAAGCTACCGTGACTACGCCCGCCCCATTACCATCGGGAAGGCCGCGGACCGCGACGGTCTCTATTATCGCGGTGCGATTTCCGAAGTCCTCATCCTCCGCAAAGCCGTCCCGATCCCGGAAAACCGCGATGAGGTATCGGTCACTCAACCTGCCTCCCAATCGCCGCTCCAGCCCGGTGTCACGCGGCGTCCCCGCTCGCTCCTTCCCGGGATGAAAGCCCCGGACTCGCTCGTGGATTTCCAGAATCTCGAAGGCTGGAAGGTGACCTACGCTCCCGCGGCGACGGAAGCGAAGCTGGAGCGGGTTCGGGAACGCGCCTTATGGGGCGACTTCAGCGCGAAGCTCAGCTTTCGTAATGGCTCTCTCGCCGATCCCTCAAAGCGGAAGATCGTAATCGAGCCGCCCCAGCCGATCCCGATCCCCGCCTCCTTTGATGCGGTTCGCCTCCGGCTCTTCGGCACCTTCTGGGGAAAGCAGACAGGCGTGACCCTTTCCGTCCAGTGGCGCAATCCGAACGGCGAAGTGCAGGACGAATCGCTCCAATCTGGGGAATATCCCTTCGTCTTTTGGAGGGGCTGGTCGATTCTTAATAAAACGCTCTCCGCCCGGGCCGAGGCTCCCGCGGAGTTGCTTTCCCTGACCGTCGAGGGATTTGACGCGCCGGAATGGCAGTATCTCTATCTCGGGCCGCTTTCCGTGCATACGCTCTCCACGGACCCGCTTCCTGGGAGCTTTCCGACGTGGAAAGAACTCGGTGTGGATGCCACTCCGGCGGCGATCGTGCCTCCCGTGAAGGACGCGAAAAGCTCCGTCTCACAGGAAGGCCCGGGCTACCGCTTCTCCGTTAACGACCACGATGGCACCTCCATCGCTTACCGCTACCTGCCCGAGACGGGGCAACTGAGCGATCTCACCCTGCTCCTCCCGGATCAGCGCATCAAGGTCGCCGAGAAAGGCGGTTGGGAACTGGAGCTGGATGGCGAATCCTATCCCCCGGACGATCCCCGCGTCACCCGCAGGCTGCTTTCCTGTGAGCTGCGGGATGCATGGATTCACTCCGATTGGGAGTGGAGCGTGAAAGGCGCGAAGGAGGGGAAAGAGCGGACTTTCCGCGTGTCGTGGCGGATCGGAATCGTGGGGCGTTCGCTGGTCGTGGAGAGCGAATCCGAAGCGGGCCTGATGCGCGCCATGCGCTTTGGAGCTGTCGCGGGAGCCAGAGAGCCGCAGGCCGTCAAGGTGCCTTATCTCGTGCTGCGCGGCAGGCTGGAGAAAAGCGTTGATCCTTCCATTCTGATCACCGGGAACTGGTTTATTAGCGGATTGATCGACTGGACCGCCTCCCGCGCTTCCGAGCTGTTCGGCGCGGAAGGCGGCGAGGGAGAAGCCGTTGTGATCAACGGCGGAAGCGCCTATTTTCCCAAGACCAATGGCCAGCGGAACGCCCCGGCCGAGCGCCTCGTCTTCTCGGCCTCGCAACGCTTTGCCGATGTCCTGCCCCGGATTCCCAACCCGCCAAACCGGTGGCGCGACATGACCAAAGAGAGAATCTGGTCCACCCGCATGTGGTACCCCACGGAAAACCAGCTCTCCGACTACTTTGACCGCGAGCTGGCTTACTGGAAGAAGATGCACGCCTATGGCGCGCGCGATATCAGCGTGCGCCTGCATAACAATATCTACCGGACTTACCTTGACTACAGCGGAGAACCGTTTGCGCTGACTTCGCGGGTGGACCCGTCGATCGGGGGAGACGAAGGACTCGCCCGCTTTTCCCGGGAGATGCGGGAGGGACTCGGGTTCCGGCTTGGGATCATCACGAACTACACCGTCATCTCGCCCAACGCCTTTGACGTCTGGGATGAAAATTTTCTGAGCCTCGCCCCGGATGGAAACTGGCGTTACGGCTCCGGAAACAACCATGCTCTGAAGCCCACCCGGGCGCTTGAAACCCTGCGACGCTATACCGGGGAGCTCAAGGAGAAGTACGGATTTAACATAGGCTATACCGATCAGATCACCTGCCGCCCCCCGTGGGCGCTGGTGGACTACGATGCGCGGGTTCCCGGAGCCGGTGAGTTCGGTCCCGTCGTCCGCACCTACGCCCGGGCGCTCCTGCTGGAAAGCGAAATTCTCGATGCCCCCGTCTTCAGCGAAGGGATCATGCACTGGATGTACGCGGGGTTTTCCGACAGCTACAGCCAGCCCGGAAACTATCAGGAAACCAATTTTCTGGTCGATTTCCAGCATTACCGGATCAACCCGCTCTCCAACGACTGCGGCTCCTCCATCGCGACCCTGACCCGGCGGGGCGATTGCTATCACCTCATTGCCTCCCAACTGGCGTATGGAAATATCGGCCACCTCGCCGATAACTACAGCGGGGTTCCTCCCGGGCAGGGGCCGAGTAGCGCCACCTTGAAGTCGTACTTTCTGATGCGCTTCATCCAGCCGCTCTACGCGAATGAGCCGATCCAGTCCATCCGCTACCATCATGGCGGCAAGCTGCTGACGACGGAAGAGGCGATCCGCACCCACGCTTTCAAGGATCAGCAGGTCGCCCTGCGCTATGAGAATGGCACCGTCGTATGGGTGAACCGCAGCCCGGATCGTGAGTGGCTCATCACCGACAACGGGCGGCAGCTCCGCCTGCCCGGCAACGGCTTCCATGCCCGCAGTCAGGATGGCGCAACGCAGAGTTCCTCCATGCTGGAATCCGGGCGGAGAGTCGATTTCGCAGCCGCTCCCGGGCGCTGGTATGCCGATGCCTCCGGCAAGCCATATAACTTCGGCCTTATCTCCGCAGGGGAAGCCTATGTCATCATGAAACCCGACGTCCGGACGACCGAGCTGATCCCTGCGCCTTTCCGCATGGCGGAAACTGTGACCCTTCGCGGCGAATCCCTGCCCGTGCAGAGCGGAAAGGTTCGCATCGAACACCTCTCCGAAGACGGCGTGATTGGCCGCACCGAAGAAGCCGAAATCCGGCAGGGTCAACTCTCCATCCAAACCCAGAAGCAAAGCTTCAAATATCGCATCACTGCTCTATGAAAAACCGACTCCTCCTCCCTGTCGCGGCAATCTGCGTTCTGGCCGTGGCCACATCAGCCACCGTTTCCGCGCAGACCAACCTGATCGATTTCAATAGCTATGAGACCGGCGCCCTGCCTGTGGGGGGAACCTCCCCATGGAATAAGTCGGGCAATGCCGCCGGAAGCATTGAAGCCGTTACCGGCGGCAATGCCCTGCACCTCACCGGCACTGGCGGCGGATCGCTCGTACTCGATACCGGACACGCCAGCCTCAATACCCTCACCTTCCCCTCCGAAGCGCTTAACTGGAGCTTCGAGTTCCAGTTGCCCTCAGATCAGACCAAGAGCTATGTCCGCCTGAACACCGGTTCCGCCGCCGTTGGCAAATACCTCGCGGGGTTCTCCCTTTCCGGGGGAAATTTCGCCTACCTGAGCAATCCCAACGCCGCCATTACCGATAACTCGTTTACCAACGCCGCAGGCGTATCGCTCAGCGAAGGCGTCTGGTACAAAGTCGCCTTTGAAATCACTCCGGGCTCAGGAAGTACGGTGGCGTATACGGTCAATCTCACCACCGCCGACAATCTCGACAACATCCTCTTCTCCCAATCCGTTGCCTTCTCGCCCAATGCCCTGGCCGCGGACGCGATCCGCATGACCTTGAGCAGTACGGACGGATCAGACGTGATGTTCCGCAATATCTCGCTTTCCGCCATCCCCGAGGCCTCCTCCGTGGCCATGATGGGGCTGGGCGGATTTCTGGCGCTCGCCGCCTGCCTCAAACCCCTCAGAAAGAAGCCCCTGAAATGACGTCATCCAGTCCTTGCGCTGGCACAGATTCCGCTTTATCCCGGTGGATTCTTGCCCCATTGTCAATCGTCCCGCAATGAGCCTTGTCAAAACGCCCAGCCCCTCGGAGAAAGTGCATTTGTATCTGGATGAACAACTGCAACGCCATTCCAAGGAGCCGTCGGTCCGGCTCCCTCCGGTCCGGCAGATCGCGGCTTACCTGAAGGTCAGCACCGCCACGGTGCATCACGTTTACAAGGAGCTGATCCGCGAGGGCAAACTCCGCACCGGAGTGGGCCGGGGAACCCTGCTTATCAATCCCGCGCTGGACGATCAGGCGCAGGAAAACCGTCGGCTCTGCATCGCTATCACCGCGCGCACCAACCCCGGAGAAACCAACGAAACCACCGCCTGGGGGCATACCGTCATCGAAGCTTTGTTCAAAGCGCTGGCCCGGCAGTCCCGACGGATCACCCTCCTGCCCCTTGGCGATTCCACAATGGAGGCCGAGGAAGTTGTTCAGCAGATTATCCGGGAGAGGGATCACGTGGACGGCCTGATCTTCGGTTTTCAGCATCGGCTATTGCCTTACAAGGACCAGTTGGTTGAAACCTATGAAGCGGCAGGCAAGCCGGTGGTTTCCATTCATGCGCAGGATCTCTTCTACCTTTCCTATAACAGCGTACTGACCGATTTCTTTCGGGACAGCCGTTCATTGGGCCGCGCCCTTTATCGGGCGGGCAGGCGGCGGATGGTCTGCCTGTGCGTGAAGGGGCTGGACTTCGCCATTTCCAACCAGCAGCGCTTCTTCGGTATGCAGCTTGGCGTCTCCACCGCGGGGGGCGGCGGAAAGGATCTGCCCGCTTATTGGAGTACCGGGGAGAGCCGGATGATGGATAGCTATGAAGTCGTCAAACGCGCGCTGAGCAGGAGCCGAAAGGCCCCGGACGCCATTTTCTGCGCGGGCGACTATCTCGCTCTGGGAGCCATCCGGGCGCTGGAGGAGGCCGGGCTGTCGGTTCCGGAAGATGTCAGCGTCATTGGCAGTACCGGCGTCAATCTCGACGGCACGATCCGCCCCGGCATGACCCGGATGCTCCAGTGCTTCGACGAAATCGCCAACCGCCTCGTCGCCGTGATGCTCCGCCGGATTGACCGCAAGGAAGCCCTCGTCCCGGGGGAGTACCCGCCCGTCCGCTGGCACTTTGGCGACACGACGACCGAGGAGGAAAACCGGCTGATCCGCGAAGCCCTTCCGTAAAATCGGGTTCAAATTTCTCGAAGAAACCATTTGCTTCAATGACGGCTCTCACGAACGCGTCACGAGGGTGATCACGCGCCTGCCTGCAAAACCATCTCCCTCAGCTCAAAGCCAATGCTCTTTTCGTTGCTCCGGAAGAGAAGGAATATCTGCTCCCGCTTTGCGGCGCTGGGAGGGAGGTCGATCTCCACGCTTTGAGGTGTATGAGCATCCAGCCAGAAAGAGATAAGATCGATATGCTCCCATGCGAGCCGCACCACGCCCGCTCCGTCTCCTCCGACCAGCAGGAGTTTTACCCTTAGGCTTTCAGGCCGGGGAGACTGAAGCGAAAAGCGCAGGACGGCCAGACGGGCTTCGGCCCGGCTCCCGTTCTCTTGCGGCGGAGCCCAGCCCATCGCGGCGATTCCAATACCATTCTCTCGCGCGCCAAACCTGAGAACCTCTCCCGGCGCGATGCTCATTCGCTTTTCTTTCGAGGCCAGCTTACGCCCCAGAAAGCCTAGCATCTGCCTCATTACCCCCACGATCCAGCCCCGCTCGTGAAGTGACTCCACTTTGACCCGCTGAATCCAGAAATCAACGGTACCCTCCTCGATCTCAAACACCAGATCGACGCCGCGACGACCGACCGGGTCGGCCGCAATGTCGATTGTGAACCATTGCCGCTTTTTCTTTTTAAACTGCCACACCGCCACGGGGGCGTCCTCCGCAAAGATCCGGATTTTACCATCCCCGACCACCGGCTGATCCTTGCCGGTCTTCAGCTTGGCTTCGAATCGAAGCTTGATCCTTCCCTTCAGCGCCGCGCCAAACCGCAATCCCAGTCGTCCCCGGTTTTTGGAGAGCCGAAGGCCGGAGAAGCGCAGCCCCCGCCAGCCTTCGCCAATCGCCACGCAGGTTTGCTCCAACTGAGTGAGCGAGAAGATCGTATTGAGAGGGGTTCTCACCGGCGCGGGGTCCTGCTCCCGCATTTTGAGCTGCCGATCAAACCATTGAATGCCTGAGTAATCCCCGACTGCCATGGAAGTCATCTGGGGCCGGTTGATGAACCGGAGGCTTACCTGTAATTCCGTCGCCCGATGAGCATTGCCCCATATATTCAAAACCAGCGAAGGAATGCAGGTGAAAATCCGTTGAATCGGGCCGCTCCGGGCCGCCATGCCATCCCTTTCCACCGTGATCAGATCTCCTAAGGTCCGCTCGCAAAACTCCTGCTGAGAACCATCCTCAAACCTCATGACCACCCGCTCGATCTCCAGCATCCCCGGGCCGCTGTTAAGTTCCAGAACCAGCTTGCTGCGATCTTTCAGGTTACCGGTGTGAAACCGGAGCTCCCGCGCCGCTCCCACGTTCGCCTCCATCGACTGCTTCTGGAGGGTCTCCTTGCCGTCTTTCAAGGCAATGAAAACCATTGCCGCCTCTTCCATTTCCGTCGGTGTGGAAGTATTCATCTGAGCGATGTGCAGTCCCAGATTGAGGGTGTTCCGGATAAACTGATCCACATCCGAGCAAGTCGGAGTGTAGCGTAGCTCCCCCCCGTAATAATCGATGGGGCAGCAGTCGATCCCCATGATCGTTCTGCTCCACCAGGCCAGTTTGACGTCGACAAAGTTGCGGGCAAACCGGGTGTAACTTTCCCGCAGGCGTGCGTAGTCCGATTGGTAAAAATCCGCGTTTCCCGCCTGTTTGGCCCGTCGGCAATACCGCTGGAACATCACGGAAACGAGCTTGCTGCCATACTGGCACGGTGCGCGGAGGGAAAAATGCCCCAGCCAGATGCCGCTGATGATTTCAAATGGAGGCTCTTCTCCCTTCAGGGTTACCCGATGACTGCCCGAACCTACCGCAAAGCCCTCCTGCCGGACGAGGTCCCCGGTCACAATGCTCTTGCAGGTCCGTCGATCCTTATCGGAATCCGGGCAGTCAATCGTACGATGCCTGATACGCTTGACGGGATTGAGCTCCCCCGGGTCATCCTCCGGGCGGACGACATAGTTCACCAGCCAGCATTGAAGGTACTGCACTCCTCCTACGGCACTGCGCTCTGCCAGCGAGCGCCGCACATCGCCTTGGAGAAATTCGTCCGCATCGAGAAACAAGATCCAGTCCGCCTGCAACTCCTGCGCCGCTCTCTGCGCCAGACGGCCCATGAAGACCGCTTGAAGACGCCCCACCGTGTCATCCCGGATCACCTCCAGCGCCAGCCCTTCATCCTGGAGGGATTTGAGGATCAGCGGCGTGGCGTCCGTGCTGCCGTGGTCCATGATCAGAAGGCGATCACAGACCGCCAAGGTATGCCGAACAAACGCTTCGATAATATCCTGCTCGTTGCGCACGGTGCTGACACCGATAATATTTGTGCTGAAGGATAGATGGGTCGCCACCCTCTCTTATCGCATCCCGAGGCGCAATCCGATTTCAGTAAACCAATGGATTGTTCATTTCCGGGGCTGCCCGAAAAAAACTGCGCTGGCTTTTGCAAGCCAGCGCAGGAAAAAACAGCAATAGGGAACCGACGCGCCAAGGC
>JBEBWR010000115.1:0-9645 GCA_040392045.1 Chthoniobacter flavus
CCGGAATCCTGCTGGTACTGGAGAAAGGCGATCCCGATCTGGCGCAGATTGTTGAGGCACCCGACGTTCCGTGATTGGGCCCGGACCCGGTTGAACGCAGGCAATGACAGGACGAGAAGAACACTGACGACTGCGGCGGCTATCAGAAGCTCGGACAAGGTCCACCCCCTTCGTCCGCCGACGCGGGAAAGCCGGTGCTTTTTGAACTGAGAGGAGGTACGATTCATTGACTGTTCTCCGGATGCTCCGTTTCGCGCACATCGCCCGGTGTGGCGACAGCGGCGAAGTTCCGCCCGAAGTACCACCAGGCGGGCTGCGGCGTGTCGAGTGCACGCTGAGTGGCGAGCTGCCGCCAAAGCGCGTCGTTGGTTTCCGCGATGGTGGCATCCCGGCCTTTGACAAGAACGAGGAAGAGCGCCTGCGACGGGAAGGCCGGTAGGGGTCCAAAGTGCTCCGCGAGAGCTGCGAGCCGGTCGGCGGAGAGAAGCCCCGGAAGCGGTATGACCACGCGCTCCCACTTTCCTGTATGAGCTTTCCAGTCATCCATCGTCACAAGGGCGAAGGGCCGACCGCTTCGGGCCAGCGTATCGCGCACTTCGCTGAGCGCGGCGCGGCTGAGCGCCTCGCCCTCAGTCCATTCCGAGAGGCCGGTCAGCGCAAGCGGCTCCACTACCAGCGCAACCTCTCCCGGCAAGCCGGGCGGGAGCGGCTCCAGAGCCATGACCCGCTGGTTGAGCGCCGCGAGCTCGGAGATGATCTCCGGGGCCTGCATCAGGTCCTTCCCCGTGCCAAAGCCGGTGTTGTAGCGGACCGCTGCCCCCTGAGATGCGGCAAGATAGCGGATCTTCCTCATGCTCCGAAGTGACTCCTCCACCGTGCGAAGAGGTGCGCCGCCGGTGTCGGCTGCGCCGGTCCAGAGGAAGTTGCGAACGTCGTCTTCCAGCGATGGCTGGATACCGTGCAGCATCAGACTCGTCACCGGGAGCATGAAGGCGTGCCCCCGGTGGTTGCCGCGAAGCGAATAGGAGGTAATGTTGCTGACGGCGTCCACTTTCGCCGAGGCGATGAAATCGGCAAAGCCGAGCGAGCCGCCATAGAGGAGACGCCGTAGCGAAGAGGCATGCTCAAAGAGATAGCCGTAATGCACCGCGCAGGTGAGCGTCGGGTTTTCCTCCTTAATCCCGTTGATGATTACCGAAAGGTTCTCCGCCTGTCGCTGCGCCACGAAACGGAAGAAGCGTGAACGGATCTCGCCGTCTCCCGGCTCCCGGCGGAATGGCCACTTCAGCGCCGGGTGCGGCAGCGTCACGCGCTCCTTGGCGGCGACGTCATGGGTCTCCTGCCATTGGGCAAAGGCGCGCTGAGCGGCGGGGGAGCAGTCATACTCCCCTTGTCCATGTCCCCAGTGCTGAAATTCGCCTCCTTCAAACCCCATGATGAGAAACCCCGCAAACGCCCTTCCCGCGGGACGCAACTGTAGTGCCGCCGCAAGATCGTTCGCACAGCGAATCGAGAACTCCCGCCAGGCATCGGAGCCGAACGATTGGCGTCGGCGTGTCCCTTTTTCGGAGAGGTAGAGCTCGTCGGGATGATTCTGGTTCCACCAATCCGGGGTCTCCAGCCGAAGCCGGACAAGGATCGACGCATCGGGATCTGCCTCCAGCACGCGGAGAAACCCGGCTTCCAGACGGGCGAGTTCCCAGCCTCCCGGACGGTAAAAAGCGGCGGCGGGATAGTAGAGTTCGTACTGATGCCCGCCCGAAGCGCTCCACGCCCGGTAGCTCGCCACCGGCGAACCGTCCGGCAGCGAGGCGCTGAAGGGCGCTTGGGGTCCGGCCGCCGTCCGGACAATGTTCGACGGCCCGGCGGCAAACCACCGATCGTGCTCCGGTGCCTCGTCAAACGGCACGGCCTGCACTTCCAGCAGCGGTGCGTCCGCGACGGAGATTGCCACGCCCGGCCCGCGCAAATGCCACGCATAGCGGCCCGGCTTGGCCCAGCGGGAGAGCGACAGATCCACGGTCAGCCGCGTGCCCTTTTGGCGAAAGACGGGAGATAGAGCGCTCAACGCCACCGGTTCTCCCTCCTCAAAAAACCGCCACTCCAGCGCTGCCAGCGCTTCATCAGAGATCGGAGTGGCGCATTCCAGCTCCAGCACGGCCTTCTTCCCGGCCTGAACCGTGGAGGAGAACCCGGCCTGCTTCGCTTCCACCACGAGCGGCGGAGCAGCCGCCTTGAAATCGCCATCCTTCCCTACCATTACCGTCTTAAGCGGGTTCCCCTCCGAAGTCCCGGCGGTCCACTCCGGTCCCGAGAGAAGCGGCGGAATCCCCGCGATCCGGGCGGCGAAGACGACGGGGGCCGCCCCGGTTTCGATTTCAAAGCGGTTCTTCCCCTTTTGCAAATACCGGGCGATCTCAAAGCCGCGGGAAGTGTCAGGCGGAAGGCCGGGCGTCACTTCATGCCCATTGATCCGGAAATGGCCCGGCGCCTTGGCCATGATCCGCGCTGTGGCAAAGGCCGGGATGGCAGGAAGTTCGACCGTTCGGGTAAAGACAGCCTTCGGCGCATCATCTCCTTCCGCGCGCATCCAGACAGCCGCTTCTCCGCTCCCCGCTTCGGCAGGCGCGGGCGGCTCGTCTTTCCCGGAATCAGGGACCAGCGAAGGCTCGTAAATCCAGACGCTCCCCTCGCCGCCTCCCAGCAGGAAAGAGACGCGCACCCGCTCGACGTCGGCAGGTATCGCAAAGCGGCATTCCACACGCCGCCAGGGGTGCGCTCCCGCCTCCCCGGTGGTTTCGGCAATAAGCCGGGGCTGCCACGACCGTTCCGCACTCCCCTCGATCCGGACCCATAGCGGGTTGAGAGCTTCCCCCCGGACCCATGCGGAAAAGCGCCATTGCGTGCCGGGCGTCACGGCGGCTGGAGGCCAAACGGTGCGGGCGATAGTCCCTTCCAGACATGCAAGCCGGAGGTAGAGCGCCTCGACCGCCTTCCCCTCAGGGCCGGGAACCGTCTGAAGCCCGCTATCTCCCCGACCATCCATGTGCTGGGAAAATCGCCAGTGAGCCCCGGTCGCGTTTCCTCCCGGCGGGGGGAGACGGTTCTGAGCCGCAGCCATGCCCGGGAGCGAAAGGATCAAAAGGGAATATCCGAGAAATCGTGAAATCATATTTGGGGGTAAAAGAGATGAAAGCTATGGATTGGAAGAGATCGGGAAAAAGCGGCTCTGCTCTACGCGCTGCATCCCGGGCGGGGCGGACCATCGGAGAATCTCGCACCGTCCGTCACGCTGGCGACACTCGGCCTCAATCGGACCGCGAGGGGTAGGGACTTTGATCTCCCATTCCATCACCGGACCGGGCCGGGGATCGATCACAAAGCTTCTCCAGCCTGGCTCCGCCGCGCGGACGCCCGCAAGCCCCCGGACGATCAGGTTGGCCGGAGCCGTCGCCCACGGATGAGCAAAGCTGACGTTCGGCTTCTGCTCAGGCGACCACGCTTCCATCGTACTCGTCGCGCCAAACCGATCGATCATCGGCAGCCAGCCATTGCCGGACGCGGCCGTCATCAGCTGCAAGGCCGCCTCCGGACGGTTAAAGGCATAGAGCGTTTCGAGGTAAAACTGCGCAAAGTATGGGCTGCAAACCATCCCCCGTTCCGTGATATAATCAAGCACGGCCTCCCGAAACGGCTCCGGAACGAGGCCAAAGCGGAGCGCAGCCACATTGGCATGCAGCGAAGCGTGGGCCGAAGCAGGATGATCCCGGCAGACACCCTCCCCCGGCTGGAAAAGACGTCTCCCAAATGCTTCCTTGAGCCGCGCGGCGTCGCGCTCCAGCGGGAGCGCATCTTTCTGCCGTCCGACAATGCGCGCGCAGGCCGCGAGCGTCCGGAGCGCTTCGTAAAGAAAGGCGTTCGGAACGGCGCTGAACTCTCCCTCCATCTCATACCCGTCCCTCGCCGAGTGTGGCCAATCGACGATAACCCGGTAGGGGAACCGGCGGACGAGACCGTCTTCCGGAACGCATGGACGGATGTGCGCAAGCGCGGCGTCGAGATGCCGCCGGATCAGGGCCGGATTCCCCGTCTGCCAATAGTCATTCCAAAGGAGCAGGGGCGTCATCAGCCGCCATTCCTGCGGCCAGGTCGGGTGGTGAAACAGGTATTCGATGCTGCGCCGGGCGAGCGCCGTCCCGCCTTCCACGGCATAGTGCGAAAGCATGGAGATCAGTGCGTCGGCCTCGTACGGTTGCCGCTCCCGGCTCAGGCAATCGGTGTAGAGGTCGTAATGCGTATTGCGAAGCGTATCGCGACAAAAAGTCCAGACGCGGTTCAGCGCGGTATCGCTGGAGGAGAAACGCGAGGCGGCCTCGTCAAAGGGATGGAGCGCGTCGCGAACGAAGACGCTGATCTCCCCGGCCTCCCCTCCCTTGCGGGCGTGAAGCGAGCCGTAGCGAAAAGCGCGGAGCCCGAAATGCTCCAGCCTTCCCGGCCGGGAGGGAGCCTGCCAGATCTCCTGAAGCGCGTTGCGCGTACGCCAGAGGTAGCGAACCCGCCCGTCAGTCGTCCGTTCCTCACCAAGCCGAAGCTCCACCTCGCCCCTGCCTGGCCCTTTCCATTCCAGAGAGACACTAGCAAACATCTGTCGGCCAAAATCGAAAAAGATCGAACCGTCCGGCTGGCGTTCAACACGGCGCGGAGCCTCCATCCTGAAGGGAAACGGCGGGAGAGCCGCCGCCTCAAACGGCCCTTCAGCAAGGCCGAAAACGGAGGTTTCACCCCAATCCTCTCCGCCGAAAAAGCCGGGTGCTTCCCACCCGAAGGGATACACCCGGCCATCGATATGTTGCGGCAGTTCGCCCGGAGCGATGAACCCATTAAGGAACGAATAGATGCCCGGCCTCTGCCATGCTACCGGTGAAAAGATCTCGTTACCGCCAAGCCGTTTCCAGGTCTCATCGGAAACGATCGGTTCCATGTCTCCCATTTCCAGCTTCAAGGCAACACCCCGGCGCTCGCCCAGCGAGAGGAGCGCCAGCACGTTCCCGCCCTCTTGTAAAAGCGCGGTAACATCAAACGCCTGCACCACGGGATCGCTACCGCATGGGCGGGGCGGGCCGAGCGCCACGAACCGGCCATTGACCCAAAGCCGGTATTTCACAAGGCTTCCGCCAAGGAGCCACGACTGGTCCCTGCCGTACGGAGGGTCCATCTTTTCCCATCCCTCCCGGAAGTAGCTCGGCGGATCAGCCGTCACCCAGAGGATCGCGCGCTCCGGTCGGCGGGGGAGCGAAAACTCTTTCCGAAGAAAGGAATAGCCCGGCCCGCCGATCCATTGCGCCGGGGCAAGGCTTTCCGGCGCACACGCGAACCGTGCCGGAGCAGACCAGCGGGAGACGCATCCGTCGGAACGAAAACGCATCCGCCATTCCACGATTTCTCCCGGCTGGAGAGGCGACGCTTCGGCAGGCCACGGCGTTTCCAGAAACGCAGGGTCCCATGGAACAAAGTCGGTCTCCGTCATTTCGGGAGCTGCCGGAGGGCTCCAGCGGGTAAAGCTCAAGGCCCGCTCCGTCCAGGGAAATGCCTCTTCCGCTGACGCCGGTGCCGATGCCGTTGCGGAAAGAAAAACCCGATCGGCCTCCAAGGTAATAAGGGAGCCGACTCCATTCGTCTGAGGATGGAACGGGCACTCCGGAGCAGACGTCACGGGGCGGAGCATCGCGCCGGAGGGAGCGGGACCTCTGCTCATCGCTTGTTCTTTCCCTTCACCTTCAACGTCGCAAAGCCCAGAGCCGCCGCGCCGATGAGCCCGACCACCGAAGGCTCCGGGATCACCTGAAACCGGACTTCGCTGATCGCCGAGCCGGAGTTATTGAGATTGTTGAAGCGAAACGCCAGAGCAAGCGAAGCGGGATCGAGATCGACACCGGAGGTACCGGTACCGTAGGCAAGGGTGCCATGTGAACTTTTCATCAGCGTCGGCTCAGAGCCGTCCAGCGAATAGAGATTGTAAACGAAGTCTCCCACGGCTCCCTGATTGGTATAAATCAACTCCAGCCGATAGAGCGTGGAGGGAGAGAGGCCTCCGTCGATCGCGCCATAGCCGCTAAATCCGGAAAGATTCACGGAGCCGAGAGAACCTGTGGTATTCGTAAAGGTATTCCAGTTCATCGAGTACGTTGAGGCGTCGTCGTTGAAAAGGATGGAGGCACCAATCCCCTTGTTTGTCCCGGTAGCATCAGGGGAATAGACGCCGAAGCGAAGGCCGCCGACACTAGTCTCGTTGAAATAGAAAAAGTCCACGGAGAGGTGAAGACTCTCTCCAACCCCTACGGAAAGGAGGGTAAACTCAGGGGTACTCAGATCGGTGTCATAAAAGAGAACTGGCGCCTGACCCGTTCGAAGATAGGCGTCCGAGCCGTCGGTCTCGATGCGGACCTGAGTCGTTGCCCCGGCATCGGTTCGCCGAAATTTACCGCTGGTCTGTTGGGGATTCCAATCATCCGTGCCGCCGGAAAAGTCGATGGTCGTCAGCGGAACCGGTGCGCTGTGAACTGCGGGGACCGCCAGAAGCGAGAATGCCAGAGGCAATACAAAAATCCGAACCGATCTGAAAAGGGGAGATGCGATGTTCATGGGCCACGAAGATACAGAACAAAATCAATTGTTCAATACAAATCTCCATTTCCTGCACAACTCATCGCAATGGCACCGCGAATTCAGACTCCCTCCAGCGAAGACGCCCGGACCATCAGCGCCGACGGCAGAAGCAGATGCCGGGGCGACTGCCGCCTGGAGAGCAGACTGTCAGCCAGATCGACTGCCTTGGCCCCGACTTCATAAGTCGGCTGGTGAACACTGGTCAGTTGCGGCGCGGTAAAGCTTGCAGCATGCAGATCGTCGAAACCTGCCACACGGACAGGCACGGCGGTCGTCCGATTCTTGAGAAGGCTCAACAACTCAATGGCCAGAATGTCGCGACAGCCAATCACCGCATCAACCTTTTCCCCCTCCAACTGTCGCACCGCCTCCACCAGGAGATCGTGAGATTGCCTCTCCAGATTTACCAGAAAGCGGTCCGACGGAAGCGACGCCTCATAGAGGGCGTTCTGAACGCCCGCCGCGCGCTGAACAAACTCCGCAGTATGCAGCCCGAGGCAAAAATAGCGGATCTCCCGCGCTCCCGCCTCAATCAGGTGACGCGTGACGAGATACCCGGCCATCTCATTGTCAACACAGACCGACGAGAACGGAAACTGACGGTACCGGAACTGAAGCGACAGCACCGGCGTCTCCACCTTGGCAATCCGCTCAAGAGTCTCCTCCGTGAAATGACCAACGAGAATGACCACGGAAGCCTCGCCGAAAGCCTTCTCCGGAAAATCATCCGGAGCCACCACCGCCATCTCCAGCGCGTACCGATGCGCCGCCCGCTCCCGAATCCCCACCAGAATCTCGTCGAAGAACGGATGGACCAGCATGGGAAGCCGCCTCGACTCCACCGCGAGCAGAAGAGTAGGAAGAGAGCGCCCTCCTCCCGCCTGATAGCGTTGCCCCACGGTCGAAAAAGTTCCATGTCCGCGACGGCGTTGACAGAGCCCCTTCTTCACCAGCCGGTCAAATGCATGGCGGACAGTGCCCCGGCTCACCTGCAACAGCCGGGCAATCTCCGTCTCCGGAGGCAGGCGATCACCGTCGGCGAAGGTACCATCTTTGAACAACGACTCCAAAAGCTCGAACAATTGCTGCGATTTGGAGCCGGCACCCGAAAGCAGATCCGGAGTCAGTTGGGAAATATCCATCGCCTATTCCCTTACATAGGCCCTTCATTCTGTCGAATCCTTTCCAAATGTCCTATACATTAACCCTCCCGAAATCACCAAATCGGTAAAGACAATGGAGGGGCCCCGTCATCGCCCGCGCCGGTAACCTCATGGGTGCTTCCAAGCCGCTCATGGGGTCATGGAGCGCCGTAAGCGCTTGTCGCGGTGCCGTTCCTCGCGTCAGTTTGCGTGGCGGCGGCTGTGGCTTTCGATCCCTTTGCGGTCACCTCATGGATCAACCCGCAGCACGAGTATTTCTTCGCGAGTGCCGTCGGTGTATTCCACTTCCAATGCGCGACCACGAGTATGGCGCTGAGTGATACTCCGACCGGAGAGCTGTCATAATACGTTGCCTGACCACATTCATCCCCTATGGGGCCAATCTCCCGAGTTTCTCTTCATACATTCTCTGAGCCTTTTCACCCAACCTCTGAAGAATCAACTTATCTTTATCTTTAAACGAAACATCATTTATAATGAGAAGCCTCGCTGAATCCTGGCTCAATGGAACAAAATAAAGAGACGTTGCTCCATTCAATTCCCCCCGTTCCGACAAAAGGGTCAGCTCTTCATCCAAATGGTTCTGAATAGCTATACAATCCTTCAGCGAAAGCTGAATACTCAAAGGCGGTTCAGTTAGAGGCCGCAAACAAGTAGCCTCCCATACAAAATCAGTACATCTTGCGTATGGGAGCGCCGTCGATGCGCAGCGTGAACACCCAAAAACTCCACAGAGCGGCAAAATTAAAACGATCCATCTTTTCATATTGGGCATTAATACTTCGTACATTTCAGTCGCTTAAATTCATTGATCGCCCTTTTAAATGTTGAAAAATCCCCATCGGGTTCTTCGAGATCACCGCGCGTAACGCGCTTCATTAAACTCTGATGCTCAATGCGTGCGCACTCGCCGTGTGCTTTCGACATCGTAGGGCGGAATGCATTATTTCTCATCCCAATAATCCCCGCCATGTTCAAGCTTGTTAAGAAATATTGTAGATTTTCGATCATCCGCCAAAGCTGGAGGCAGCTGCTCGGAAAGATCCTTTATCAACTTCAACCGCTCCTCTTTTCTCATGCCCGCCATCTCGCGTCGCTCCAAAAAACTAAAAGTATCAGAAACAACTGATATAATGGAATTCCGTGCCATGGCATCGCCAAACTCTCGAGCAATAACTCCCGAGACAATCACACATACCCAACACACTAAAATCATTATTCCCGCCCTCAATATAGCCAAATTTATAAAGATTTCACTAGCGACAATCAACCCTACAAGGCCAGCAATTAGGAAAATAATCATATTACAATCAACGACCTATACTCCCATTCCCGTTTATTGTAAATGATCTAACGAACCCGAACCCCTCCAAATCCTTCATTCATGCTCCCGAAATCCATCCCTCACCCTTCCAGCAACACAGAATCCCTTTAAAAAGAGAAATCGACGACTCAGCGGAATATCATGCAAATCATATATCTCATTCAAAGTTCCCAAAATACTATTAACCCCGAGCGTAAACTTTACGTTCATCCTTCCTATAGCCTTTCATGAATCGCCAGATATGTTACCTGAGCCCATTTTCATTATAGCTGCAGCCAAGTTGCGAGGCCATTGCTGCTGGCTTTGGTGACTACGCTGGTTTGCTGGCCATCGAGGTACGTGGCAATGGCTTGGCTCTCATCGGGGGCGGTGGTGGTGACGGTCCATGCGCCGGAGGCCGTACGTTCTTTCTTCTGGTGAGTGGTCAGGCCTAGACAGGTGCTCCACTGCTCCAGACCGTCGGTGCTTTGCTCGGTCTTGGTTTGCAGTTCA
>JBEBWR010000116.1:0-9611 GCA_040392045.1 Chthoniobacter flavus
GAGGCGATGTAGTTGCCCAGCTCAATGTCGGTGAGGCTGCCATCCTCGGTGGAGAGGGTGACGAACATCATGTAGTTCCGCGTGGCCTTGGCGACCACGATGCCTTGCTGCTGAACGGTTTGCGGAAGGCTGGGAACCGCCAGCTGCGCTTTGTTCTGTACCTGCACCTGCGCGGTGTCCGGATCGGTACCGGGCAGGAAGTAGAGGGTGATCTCGGCGCGACCGGTGGCATCGCTGCTCGATGACATGTAGAGCAGGTTGTCGATGCCGTTCATCTGCTGCTCGATGACGGAGGTCACGCTATTTTGCAGCGTCTCGGCCGAGGCACCGGCGTAGGTGGCCGTGACGGAGATGGAAGGCGGCGCGATGTTGGGATACTGCGCGATCGGCAGCTTGGTAATCGCCAGAGCGCCCACCATCATGATGAGGATGGAGACGACCCACGCGAAGATGGGGCGGTTGATGAAAAATTGAGCCATGGCGGATTACTTGGACTGAGCTGCGGCGGCAGCGGGCACCTCGGCGGCGAACGGTACGGGAGTGACGACCGTGCCGGGGGCGACTTTCATGTGGCCTTCCATGACGACACGCTCCCCGGATTTCAGCCCGGAGAGGACGACCCAGCGGTTGTCCATGGCACTGCCCAGCTCGACTTTGCGCGGCTCGATGGTGTTCTCGGGCGTGACGACAAAAGCGGTGCTGCTGCCCGTGACGTCGCGGATGACGGCCTGCTGCGGGACGGTCACGGCGTTTTCGTCAACCGCCTGCTCAACTTTTACGCGGGCGAACATGCCCGGCAGCAGGATGCGGTCGGGGTTCGGAAATTCCGCGCGCAGGGTGACGTTTCCCGTCGAGAGGTCAACGGAGACATCGGAGAAGAGAAGGCGACCCGGGTGCTGATAGACCGTGCCATCCTCCAGCAGCAGGGAGACTTTCGCCTCTGCGGCATTGAGCCCCTGAAAGCGCCCTTCCTTCACCGCGCGGCGGAGGCGGAGCCACTCGGTGCTCGACTGCGTGAAGTCAAAATAGATGGTATCGATCTGCTGGATGACAGCCATCCGGGTAGCTTCGCCCTGGCCGACGAGCGCTCCTTCCGTGACGTCGGCGCCACCGACGAATCCGGAGATGGGAGCCTCGACCGTGGCATAGCTGAGGTTGAGCTCCGCGGTCTTCAGTACGGAGTGAGCGACGCCAAGTTCAGCCCGCGCCACGTCGGCTGCGGCGATGGCGGCGTCGTGCTCCTGCTGGCTGACGGCGTTTCCGCTGACGAGCTTGCGGAAGCGGGCTTCCTGAACTTCGGCGAGCTTGAGATTTGCTTCAGCTTTGACCACGTTCGCCTTCGCGCTGTTGCGGGTGGCTTCCAGCGGGGCGGGATCGATCAGAAAGAGGAGTTCGCCTTCCTTTACGTCGCTGCCCTCCCGGTAGGCTTTTTTGAGCAGGATGCCGCTGACCCGCGCGCGGACTTCGGCGGTGCGGATCGGCTCAAGCCGTCCCGGAAGCTCAGCGGTCACGCGGATCGGTCCGGAGGTGAGCGTTTCGACGGTCACTTCCGGTGGTGGCTGGTTCGGGCCGGTCTGAGGACCGCTCGGATTTTTGGAGCCACAGCCGCTCAGTAGAGCGCCGACGGCGAGAACGAGGGTGATAGGAAGGCTGCGCCGAAGGGAGTGAAGGGCAGCGCGGGAGATCGTGGTGTGACTCATGGACAAAAGGGTTCAGCGCGGAGACCCGCTGCGACGAATGTCGTCAGGCGGCGGGCATAGGTTTGACAGTCCGGGCGGGGAAATTGTTCTGTGCGTGCGTTGCGAAGCGGATGAGAGTCGTAGCGCGCCCAGATATCGACGGAGTGATGCAGGGCGCCGATGAGGAAGGAGAGCCGCCAGACGAGCTCCTCCTGCGTCAGCCCCGGAATGGCACGGAGGAGGGCTTCGTCGAAGCGTTTGACCAGATAAGCGAACTGGCGCGAGACAAAGCTGCTGACCTCGGCGGTCTGTTCCTGAAAGCTGCGGCCCATCAGAAGGACGAACGCGATCTCCTGCCCATGCCCGCTCACCCAGTCGCTCAGGACGGGGTGGATCAGCGCTTCAAGAACCTTTTCCAACGGAGCAGGCTGATCCCCGGCTTCCTGCTCGGCGGCGTCCAGCATGGCGAGCCGCCGCTGATTGAGCGGACCGAGGCAGCGGGCGTAGACTTCCAGCGCGAGGTGGGCCTTGGTCCGGAAGTGGTAGTTGACGGCGGCAAGGTTCACTCCGGCTTCGCGGGTGATCTGGCGGATGGAGGTGGCGTCCACGCCGTTGCGGGCGAAGAGACGCTCGGCGGCATCCAGAATGGCCGTGCGCGTGGCACCGCAAGGGCCAGTGGCGGCGGCTTCAGGTATGGCGTCGGGCGGTTTCATGGGTTTGTATGAAAAGGCTGTTTCAAACGACTGTATGAAAATGAGGCGAGTGTCAAATACTTTCATTGCGGCCCTATATTCCAAGGCATCGGGGAAAGTAGGGGTGAAAATCCCGGGGAAAACCGGTTGCAGACTTCGGGGGCAGAGTTATCGTCTCTCATGTTTTCCCGGCATGAAGCTTTACTGAAACTTCTTGGTGATGATGACGCGCAGACGGTTGCTCTCGTCAAAGAGCAGCTCGCGCTCGGCGGTGCTTCCGCTGTACCGCAGCTACTGGAGCTCAAGGGAATGGGGCGCTATCCGGCGACGCGGCATCTTGGCGAAGTGATCGCCCGAATTGAGGCGGGGAGAGCGCGCGAGGCGATGGAGACGATCTCTGCCTGCTATCCGGAGAAGGAGGGGATCGCAGGGCTGGAGCGAGCCGCGATGCTGCTCTCGCAGGCGGTGGAGCCGGGGTGCGACGTGGAGAACACGCTACGCCAGCTCAACTACTGGGGCGCGGGATTGCGCGACGCGCTTGAGCGCACTGCTACTGCGGCGGAGCGGATCGCGGCGGTGACAAAATTTTTCGGGACGACGCTCGGCCTTCGGGGCAACACGGAGAACTACTATTCGCTGAAGAACTCGCTGATCACTGAGGTCGTGCGCACGCGGCTGGGTATCCCGCTGTCGCTCGCACTGGTTTACCTTTTTGTCGGTCGCCGGGCCGCGCTTGATATCGCGGGAGTCTGTTTTCCGGGGCATTTCCTCGTCCGGGTGGAGGGGGCGTTTCTTGATCCCTTCGAGTCCGGCAAGCTGCTGACGCCCGCGGACTGCGCCGACATTCTCCTGCGCCAGAAGCTGCGTGCGGAGGTGTCATACTTCGAAGCCGCCGGAATGGAGCAGATCTTCCGCCGCCTGCTGGCGAATCTGCTCTATGTGTCGCAGAGCGATCACAAAGAGTTCGTCCCGATGCTGGAGCGGTGGGTCCAGACGATGGATCGTCATCTCTCGAAGGAGTCGAAGGAGAACGGGTAGCGGGAAGCGCACTACCGCTGCGTTTTCCGGCTTAGACGCTCAATGGCCTCGGCGACTTTTCGCCGATGGTTGAGAAGCGGTTCGGCTTCCACAGAGTAGTAGGTATTGGTCAGGAATTCATCGGGAAGCTCAAGCAGTCTCGCTGCCTCCGCGTCAGGGGCGGTGATCAATAGGGCGCGGAGCAGCGCGAGGTATTCGTAATCCTCGATACCGTCGCGGGTATTCGCGAGGCGGATGGAGGGCATGATGGTGCCGTCTCTGGCGGGATAGACGAGCGCGCCATCGCCATTGCGTCCGCGTCGTTTGGTCGTCTCAATATTAAATTGCGATTGGGGCCAATCGACGCCGGTCGGCGCATTGTGAAACGATGCTCCTCGGATGCTGGAGTAGTAGCCGATGCCGCTCGCACCGTATTTGAACGCGATCCAGGAGAGCCAGCGGGGAGCGATGGCGGGAAGGTCCAGCATGAAAGAGGGATCGCCGTATACCCAGTAAAAGAAGTAACGGCTGCCCGACTGCTCGCGCATGGCGTTGAACTGCTCCCGCCATTTTGGCTCGACGATCGATGTCTGAGGAATCCAGATATTTCCCGGCCCTTGCAGGGTGGAAGGCACGGGCGGTCCTCCAATATTCGCCAGCATGAGGTCGGGGAATGCGGACCGGATCGCGCTCAGCACTTTCTCGGCTCCGGCGGAGGCGCGATCGACAAAGGCTTTTTCTTTATGGGTGATTTCGTCAAAGCCGAGGAGCATGGACATCTCCCATGCACCAAGCCGTTCAAGCTCGGGCTTGTAGTCCGCGACGAAGTCGATCATCCGCTTGATATAGGCATCGTCGAAGTCGTAGGGAAACTCGGCAGCGGAATTGTGGGGATTCCAGAGGACGAGGGTATTCAGTCCGCGCTCCAGACAATACTGGAGGTCGCTCCGCTCCGGCTGGTAGCCGGTTTGCACGGATGCGTTGATGTAAATAT
The DNA here is from genome assembly GCA_040392045.1 of Chthoniobacter flavus. Classification (GTDB taxonomy): domain Bacteria; phylum Verrucomicrobiota; class Verrucomicrobiia; order Chthoniobacterales; family Chthoniobacteraceae; genus DATMFV01. Next base: position 4,383 of record JBEBWR010000116.1, read on the forward strand.
TGAGCGGGCTGATACGGTGATCAAGCAGGGTGCTGTAGCAGGCGCGGCGCACGGCTTCGTCCGCGGGCTTATAGGTGAAGCTGATGAGAGTCTGGAGTCGTCCGCGAACGGGAAGCGTAAAGTCCCATACCCGGAGTTGATAGCTCAGGAATTGTTCAGCTTCACCTTCGGCGCTTACTCTGATCCGCCCATGGTAAAGACCGGGAGGCTGTTCGGCCGGGATGCTAACGGTGATCCAGTACGGCTGCATGCGGGATCCGATGTCGAGGGGGCGCGATGGTAGGAGGGGATCGGGCCACCAACCTTCCCGGCTGCTCTCATAGTAGAAAGAGTGCTTCACTTCGATATAGGCGACAGTCTCCACCCGTACGGCGTTGGCGCTGATGGTGACGCCCGGTTCGTCGTCCTTTTCCAGCGACAGCGGAGTGAGTTCGACGCTCCGGAGAGGCTGGAAAGGAACGATGATGGTCTGAAAGCTGACCTTCTCGTTTCGCGCTCCCTCCAGCGCGGCGGATCCAAAGGCGGGCAGCGGATCTTCGCGGAAGATCTTTGCGGTAGAGGGAGCGGAATGAATGGCAAAGGAGCGGCTTTCCCCCGGTTTCCACTGCTCCAGTACGGAGGCGAGCGTGGCGGCTTGCTCAAGGAGTGGCCCGGCTTTCTCCGGATCGGGGGGAGTTAAGGGAAGTTTCCTTAGATCTTCTTTTAGCTGTTCCACCGTTTTTTTCCGCGATTTCGGGATCGATAACTGACTGAGACGTTCAAGAATGGTCTGAGCCTGCTTCTGTTGCGCATTGGCTACTTCCTTGTCCACTTCTTCATGGGTGCGAAGCTGAAAGCCCTCGAGGTAGAGTGTCGTTTCCGGCGTCCCTTTTCCAATGTGAATGCCTGTGATGTTGGTGAGATCTATCGCTTCCCGAAGCGAAGGGGAGGTAAGATCCAGCCGGAAGGTGACCCGCGTTTCCCGCGGAACGTTCAAGGCCCCGCCAGAGATGCTGGCGTCTGCCGGAAGGTAGACGGGGCGGCTGCCATGCTGGCCGTCGCGCAGCATGAAGATGCGGGTCTTGGGGTCATTTAGCGGGTTATAGAGCGTGAAGACCAGCTCGCGGTAGTTGGACCAATCCCGCTGATGCGGCTTGAACCAGACACCGCCGCCTTTGTCCGGGAACTCGAGCTTTACCGAACCTGAGGAGCCAAAGCGATATTCATCGGAGAGCTCGGCTTTGGCTTCCCCCCAACTGGAGGAGAGTTCGGCGGCCTCTTCGGCGGCAGCAACAGGCATACTCATCAGAACAGCGCAGGCGAAGGAGAGTGACGCCATGTGACAGGTAAGAGAAACGGATCGGAAATACATAAAAGACTAGCGACCGCTCCAGAAGGTTTCGAGAGCGTTGGTGGGAAGGGATGATTCGGAGACGGAGCCCATGTGTCCGTCGAAATAGAGTACCTGATTGTGGCCCTGATGGCGGAATTCGACGTTATTCATCAATGTAGCCGTGGGGCGGACGGCCCGGACCAGATTTCGCGTCTCCATGAGCATCATGGTTTCTGCCGGCTTTTCGATATTGGGTCGATAGGATTGGCCATCGAAGCCGAAGACATGAGCGCCGGCGGCATTGACGCCATAATGACTATACCACCAGCTCCACGCGCCGGCACTACCCTTCCACGCTGGACAGGTAAGGTACGATTGCATTTTGAGGCCGGTCTTTGCAGCGGTTGTATCGGAGGCATCAAGGTATGGTGCGATTGCCTGTACCCAGACGTTGCTTGCGGTAAGGCCGGGATTGTCGGTTTTGTTTGGCGGCAGGCGCTGCTGATGATCACTCTGGTAGAGAAAGATGGCGTGGCCGATGACGCGCATCCGGGCCGCGCAGGCGATCTCCCGTGAACGCGCGCGGATGGACTGGGTAGTCGCCACGATCAGGAAGCAGAGGGCTGCGATGACGCTCACGGAGAGAAGGATCTCCACTAGAGTCATTGCCCGCGACGTCTGGAGGGGGAAGCCTTTCATCGCCGGAAGCGAAGGAGGGCCAGGCCGCCGATGACTGCTGTCATCAGGGCAACGGAGTTGGGCTCAGGGATTGCAGTAATGCGGACGTCATCGATGGACCAGTTGAACTGGAGGCTGGTCGGCGACTGATTGGTGCCGGCGGAGCGGATCAGCAGGCCGTTGATGTCCGTAGCGGTACTGTTGAAGAAGAGTTCCTGTGAGGTTCCGCCTTGCGTGGGATTGGAGAGATTGTTGATGGTGACGTGATAGCTTTGCAGGTCAAGGTTTGTCGTGATGATCAATTGATACCAGTCTTCCTTAACGAGGTTGCCACCTTGAGGATTCCAGAGAGTGGTGACGCTTCCCTCTCCGGGCTTTTCAGAGCGTCCCTGAATGCCGATGGCTCCGGTGTCCAGAAGGCGAAGAGAGATAGGAGTGGAAGCAGCGGTGCCGGAAATGGGGGCAGTGGTGGAAACAAGCTGGATATAGTATGCGGAGTCTTGAAATGAATGAATTTGAAATTTCATCTCGATGGTCAGAACTCCGCTGCTCTGCCGGTCAAAGAGACGACCCATGCGGGTATAGCCGCCCGTGTTTCCTTTCTCAACGTGAAGAATTTTCGCATTCGGGTCATTGCCACCGATTGATTGACCGCTAACTGTGTTAACGGTAAACGTAGGGTCAAAATACCAATTGTTCGGATTGCCGTCGTCGGGGTTGGTGGGGGCGTTCGGGAGCGTATAGCTCTCGAAGTCGTCCCATAGAAGAAGTGTGGGATTGGCTTGTGCCGAAGGTGCAATGCAGAGGGTGGCGAGAGCGATACCCATTGTCTGCAAGGGACGGATGAGGGAAATGTGGATAGTCATAGGGGTCTTAGGAAACAGGGGAGTGATAAGCGCAGATGGAGGTACGGGAATTTCCAGGAGGGAAGATGGATGGGGCGGTCTCCCCGGCGAAAAAGGAGCAAGGAAGACTCTGCGGCGAAAGCTTGGAATCCGGGCTCTCAAGATGACTGATGAGTTGACGGCTGGCCTCAGCGCAGACATCCCGGATGGGAAGGACGATCTGGCTTACAAAGTGAGCATCCTGGCCGAGCCGCTGATCCTGATTGCCTTCCTTAATGAAAACGATGAACTCGCTGTGCTCCGGCTGGTTCGCGCAGCGTCCATAGAGGCCAAGGGTTAAGGGTTGATAGCTGTTCATGTTGCAGAGAATCAGCTTGGGTGGAGCGCCGCTTTGGGCGAGCGCCCGACCATGTTCCACCGCCTCGTTAAAATCTGTGTAAAGACTTGAGCTTCGTGTAGCAGTGACCTTCAGGGCCGGATAATGCTTCGCCGCGTAGGAGAGAGTCTCGCGCTCGATCTCTTCCGGACCGGGGCCGCGCGGCTGGTAGAGATGAATGGAGGAGAGACCGGCCGCTGCTGCGCGCCGTATCACTTCACATGCGGCTCCAATCATATCGGCATGAACGCAGGGAATATCGATTTCCGGATCAAAGTTCGTCCCGATATGAAGGCAGGGGAACCCTTGCCCCTTGAGCTTTCGAGCGATATTCCGATGGATATAGCCGTAGATCAGCAGGGCGTCGACGCTGCGGTCGCTGATGAACGAGGGCTGCTCGTAGACGACTTCGTTTCGGAGGTCGACGAGGGAGTGGAGCGAGCGGTATCCCATCGGATCGCCTGCCGCAGACGCACCATCAAGGAGGTCGAAGATCAGGGAGCGCTCGGCAGTGGTCAGCGATTCGTAGCGTGGGCGATTGATGAGGATGCCAATGGTGCGGTTATGGCGCGTGACGAGGCTGCGGGCCGAGCGATGCGGGACGTAGCCCAACTCTTGCGCGGTTCTCAAGATTTCCTCCCGCCGCGCCTCGCTGACTCGGGTGCGTCCGGTGCGGTGATTGAGAACGTGCGAAACGATGGTGGCGCTGACGCCGACTTTCTTCGCGATGTCCTTGAGGGTGACCATTTGAGGTTCAACGATAAACCTATCGCGTGATTTGACAAGATAAATTTCTTCCGCATCGTTCCCGAATTATGTACTTCCCCCGTGTTGACGCCGCGCTCTAGAGTAATGGGCGTGTCGGATTTTCATGTGACTCTTCTTGGTAGCGGCAGCGCCGGGAACTGCGCGCTGATCGAGGCGGGTAGTACGCGGCTGCTGGTGGATGCCGGGCTGAACGCGAAGCAGATCGCCATGCGCCTGGAGTCGATTGGCGTTCGGCCTGAGATGCTCGACGGGATTGTGCTCACTCACGAGCATAGCGACCACGTTGGGGGGCTGAGGGTGTTCTGTAAACGGCATGCCGTGCCGGTCTACGCTACGCCACTGACGTTGGAGCGGCTCGGTCAGGAGCATCTCAAGGAGTACCGCAATGTCCGGCGTTTTCTGGATGGGGAGCAGTTCGGCATCGGAGAGCTGGACGTACAGGCGTTTCGCGTGACGCACGACGCCGTGGACCCCGTGGGGTTTGTGTTTCACTACAGCGGTCGGCGGCTGGGATTCCTGACCGATCTGGGGCACTGCTCGCATCTCGTGAAGGAGCGGGTGCGGGGCGTGGAAACGCTGGTAGTGGAAACCAATTACGATGAGAAGCTTCTTCAGGAAGACACACGCAGACCTTGGGCGATCAAGCAGCGGATCAGTTCACGTCATGGTCACTTGTCGAATAAAGCGGCCGCGGAATTGGTGGGAGAGCTGCTGGAGCATGGACTGCGGCGCACGCTGTTGGGCCACTTGAGTCAGGACTGCAATACCCCGGAGCTGGCGGTGACCACCGTTGCGGAGCGGCTTCGCGAGGTAGGGGGCGAGAAGGGGGCGGGAGTTGAGGTCTACTGCGCTTCGCAGACCGTCGTCTCCCCGAGGTTCACGATTGGTGGATAAACCTATCGGTTGCGCCCGGATCTGGCATATCTTCAACATCACCGGCGAGGGGCCACATGATTGTCCTGCGGATGATGTTTCGGTGATCTCCGGAAATAAAACCTCCCTCCATTGGAGCGGGTACGACCGGGAACCTCCTGCACCGCATCACGCCGTTACCGGGCTGTCGTGAGGTGGTTTATTCGGGATTTTCGAGAAAGCGGCATTTTTTCGCTTTTTTTTCTTGCGACTCCAACGTTTCTAACGCACTCTCTGCCGCCTCCACAGGGAACCTGCCGCTCGGCAGCAGTGGTTTTCGAAAGCGCGGTTAGCTCAGCGGTAGAGCACTACCTTGACACGGTAGGGGTCACAGGTTC
>JBEBWR010000117.1:0-9589 GCA_040392045.1 Chthoniobacter flavus
GCGATTAGAGCGCAACGGTTTTACCGGTTTCCACCGACTCGATCTCCGCGAGCACGGTGCGCACCGAGCGGGCCGCCTGCTCGCCCGTGGCGATAGTGGGATGTTCGCCGCGCTCCAGCGTGGCGATGAAGCTTTCCAGCTCGTCGTAGTAGCCCGAGAGCGTGGAGATATTCCCGTTATCCGACTTCGACTGCCCGGCACTGGAAGGCTCCACCTCCAGCGCACGCGGGGCGGCGTCCCCGACCGTCACGCGGATGGGCGGCGTTGCGGCGGTGTCAAACTCCAGCGCGCCATTCTCAAAGACCGCCTCCAGCGTGGCGCGGAAGCCCCACTGCGCGGGGTAGTTCCAGCCGCCCTCGGCGTGCACCGAGAGGCCGTCGAAGTGGTAGCGGGTAAAGACGTGATTCCACCCGCAGGCATCCTGCGTGCCGAAGCTGGTTACCGCCTTGGGTGTCCCGAGGAGGTGGTGGATATAGTCGGTGTCATGAATGTGCAGATCAAAGATCGCGCCCTTCGAGCGGGCGGGATCGTTCAGCCAGTTGTCCTGACTGTAGCCGGGCCGACCGGCGCGGCGGGTGAGCGTCAGGCTCAGCAGCTTGCCCGCTTCGCCCGACTTCACAAACTTCTCAATCGCCCGGTACTCGGGGAAGAACCGCAGCACCTGCCCGACCTGCAAGGCCACGCCCTTTGCCTTCGCGGCGGCGGCAATGGCGTCGGCGTCGTCGGCGGTGAGCGCGAGGGGCTTTTCGCAGAAGACATTGCGACCGGCGGCGATCGCCTCAAGAGCGAGCGGCTTATGGAGCTGCGTCGGCAGGCAGATGTCGACTACGTTCGCCTCAGGGTGCGCGGCGAGGGCGGCGCTCAGCGTGGGGTGGAACGGGGCGGAGATTCCGACGCTCGCGGCGTTCTTTTGCGCGGAGTCAGGGTTGGCGTCCACGATGGCGACCAGCTCGGCGTCGGCGAGCTGGGCGTAGACCTGTGCGTGCATCTGGCCCATGAAACCGAGCCCGGCAATGATGATCTTTTGCATAAAAAGAAGGAAAAGAAGGGAGGGTGTAACGGATTTGATTTGTTACAAAACAAAAATGAGTATGTTTCTGAACTGAAAGCGTGACAAGCTCTTTTTCGGCAGGCAGCGTGAAAGCCGACCAGTGACCAAGCCGCTCTCTCCCATTCTCCATTTTGAAACCGCCCTCGCCGAGCGGCTGGCACAGGGCGGCTACCCCTCCGATGCGCCGCTGCCGACGACGCGTCAGCTCGCCGGGGAGCACGGACTCTCCAATGCGAGCGTGCATCGCGTCCTGCGCAAACTTGCGGAGAGCGGCGCGCTCTGGCGGCACGAGAACGGACGCTACTACCCCGCCGCCGCCCGCGAACTGCTCGACAAGCCGCGCCCGCTCGCCTGCCTGCTCCGGCAGTTGCAGCACTGGGCCTTTGCCTATCAGGGGATCATGGCCGGGGTGAGCGAGGCCTGCGGACGCTCGCACCGGAGCATGATCCTGACGCACAACGAAGTGCTCGTCCGCCATCGCGACACGGCGCAGCCGCCGACCTTCGGCAGCGCGGAGATGCAGCGCGCCGCGCTGGCGCAGTTTCTGGAGATCCATCCCGAGCCGCTGCACGGCTTTGTCCTCGACCACCTCTGGCGCGATGAAGTCATCGCCCGCTTCCGGCGGGAGCTTTCGCGCGTGGTCGTGGTCAATCGGCCCACCTCCCTCCCGTTCGCCTCGGCGGTCTACCCGGACTTCCGCCTCGGAGCCACACTGGCGCTGGGGCATCTCGCCGTACGTGGGTACGAGCGGATCGTACCGGTGCTCCCTTTTGAGGGCGACCCGTTCACCGCGCGCTTTCTCGATGAATTTTTCCTCGCGGCAGGCCGAATGGGGCTCTCCCTCGGGCCGGATGACCTGATTCCGGCGGCAACGGAGGCGGACCGCACGGCCCTGCTGCAAAGTCTCACGGGGGAGCGCGTGGCGCTCTTCTGCCCGGAGAGCAACGTGGCGGCGCTCCTCCTGCACGGCTTGCGCGAGCGGGCGCTGGAGGGCCGCGTCGGGCTGCTGAGCGTGGGCGACGCCATGAGCGCCGGAATGCACGGGATGACCACGCTGGTGGTTCCCTTTCAGGAGATCGGCGCGGAGGCCGTCGCGCTGCTTGACCGTCCGGACGCCGGGCCGGTGGAGCGGGTGCTTCCGCTGGAGCTTTTCCTCGGAGCGACTACTTCGTCGCAGTGATCAGGCTGCGATTGCGCCAGAGATAGCCCGCGCCGGAGTAGAGCGTCAGCCCCACGGCCACCAGAATCAACACGGCGCCGATGGACGTCGTGAGCTGTTCGCGCGGTTTGGTCAGCAGCCCATGCTCTTCTGCCGAGAGGACCACGAGGAAGTAGATCACCGTGGCGATCTGCCACCCGGTCTTGTGCTTGCCGACCGATTCCGCCGGAAGAACGACCCCCTTGGATGCCGCCAGAAGGCGCAGACCGGTGATGAGAAACTCGCGGCTGATGATCACCACAACCGCCCACGCCGGGATATTCGGGATCAGGCAGATAAAGGCCCCGGCGACCATGATCTTGTCCACCAGCGGGTCCATCAGCTTGCCGAAGTCGGTAATGAGATCGTACTTCCGGGCGATATAGCCGTCCGCGTAGTCCGTCACAGCAGCGACGATAAAGAGGATCAGCGCCACGGTATTCCCGTAAGCCCAGTTTCCGCTCATCGAGACGACGAAGCCGATCGTCAGAAAAAAACGGGCTACGGTCAGTCGGTTCGGCAGGTTCATAGTCGGCCCCTCATAATGGCCTGTGAATCGAGGGCGATTGCAAGCAAGGAAATCCGTTCGTCGCGCAAAACTCATTGCCACGGGGGCAGGTTCCCCTCTAACCTTTCCCGCAGATACCATTTCTCTTAAAACAAAACTATGACATCGTGCGACATCGGTCTTATTGGCCTTGCGGTGATGGGCGAGAATCTCGTCCTCAATATGGAAAGCAAGGGGTTTACGGTAGCAGTCTATAACCGGACGACGGCAGTGACCGACCGGTTCGCCGAGGGCCGCGCAAAAGGCAAAAATATCGTCCCGGCGCAGACGCTGGAGGCCTTCGTCGCCTCCCTCAAGCGCCCCCGCAAGGCGATGATCATGGTGAAGGCCGGAGCGCCTGTGGACGCCGTGATCGAGCAGCTCATCCCGCTGCTGGAGCCGGGCGACATCATCATCGACGGCGGGAACTCCCTTTGGACCGACACGCAGCGCCGCGAAAAAGCGCTTGCCGAGAAGGGGCTGCACTTCATGGGCGCCGGTGTCTCCGGCGGCGAGGAAGGCGCGCTGAAAGGCCCGTCCATCATGCCCGGCGGCTCCGAGCATTCATGGGAAGCCGTCGGCCCGATCTTCACGAAGATCGCCGCCTTCGTGGACGGCGAATCGTGCTGCCGCCACATGGGGCCGGACGGCGCGGGGCATTACGTCAAGATGGTGCACAACGGCATCGAGTACGGCGACATGCAGCTCATCTGCGAGGCTTACGCCATCCTCAAGGCCACGATCAACCCTTCCGCCGAGGAGTTTCACCAGATCTTCGCCGAGTGGAACAAAGGCGAGCTTAACAGCTACCTCATCGACATCACCGAGAAGATCTTCACGAAGAACGACCCCGAGACCGGGAAAGCGCTGGTAGACGTCATTCTCGACACCGCCGGCCAGAAGGGTACGGGCAAATGGACCGTCGGCCACGCCGTGGAGCTGGCCGTACCGCTCTCCACCATCGCCGCCGCCGTGGAAGCCCGCATCATCTCCTCGCTCAAAGACGAGCGCGTGGCCGCGAGCAGGATCCTTCCCGCTCCGGAGGTCGCTCCTTTCACCGGTGATCGCAAGGCTGTCATCGACGCCGTGCGCGACGCCCTCTACGCCTCGAAGATCGTCAGCTACGCTCAGGGCTTTGCCCAGCTCAGCGCGGCGGGCGCGCTCTACGGCTGGAAGCTGAACTTCGGCGACATCGCCACCATCTGGCGCGGCGGCTGCATCATCCGCGCCCAGTTCCTCAACCGCATCAAGGAAGCCTACGAGACGAACCCCGATCTCAAGAACCTCCTCCTTGCGCCGTTCTTCACCGACATCATCGCCAAGACCCAGGCCAACTGGCGCTACGCCGTCACCACGGCGATCAACGCCGGAGTCGCCGCCCCGGCCTTCAGCGCTTCGCTGGCCTACTACGACAGCTACCGCAGCGCCCGCCTCCCGGCGAACCTGCTCCAGGCCCAGCGCGACTTCTTCGGCGCGCACACCTACGAGCGCATCGACAAGCCGCGCGGCGAGTTCTTCCACACCGAGTGGCTCGCCTGATCCCGGCCTGATCGCTGAAAAAGCATTCACCGCCGCGTCCTTTTCGGGGGGCGCGGCGGCTTCTTTTTGATCCCGACTACCAGAGCTCCTTATCCTTCGGCATCGTCTCCAGTTTCTCCACATGGCCGCCGAAGAAGAGAACGTTGATCCGGTCGAGATGCCGGGCGTGGGAGTTCGGACTGTTCACCGTGCCGCTCTGCCGACCGTCGTAAATCATGATCTTGTTGGTGGCGATGGCGGCTTTTTTGCGCCGGGTGATCGGGTGACTGCTGCTGCCGGGAAAGATGCCGGTGTTATAGGCATAGTCGGTCCGCCATGTGGCGAGATCGCGCTTGAAAATCCCGTCACCGCGCACGGAGGTCGCCGGACAGTAGCGGACGTCCGGGAGATCCGTCGTCGGCTTGGCTCCCGATGTACCGGGGAGATAAGGGGCGATCCGGCCAAACCACGTGCTGGCCGCTTCATCGCCGATCTTGACATAGCCTGCGGGCAGGTAGTCGTTATTGTCCGCCGCGTAGAGCATTACCGCATTGGCAATGGCCCGGAGATGACTTACGCATCCGGCGGATTTCGCCTGATGCCGGATCTGGTTGATCACCGGAAAGGCCAGCGCCAGCACGATGGCGATAATGGAGATCACCACCAGCAGCTCGATCAGCGAGAAAGCGCGCAGGCGTTTACCGGAATGCGGCAGGGGGGGCATGGGGGACAACATAGCGGCTCCTTTCGATTCTTTAAACCATTGCGTTATCGTTTCAGTGTTTCAGGGCTTCCCTTGGCAGCAGCCCTTCCGCCGCACTGCGGACTCCCAGCGGAGGAACGGTCATCAACAGCTTTTCACCGCTGACCGAGCGGAGGCTCCACCACTGACCCGCATCTTCCGGGGCAACGGGGACGGTAAAGTACCCCGGGCCTTTCATCGCGGCGAAATCATAAGCTTCGCGGCCTCCCGGTAGAACCATCTTCCCTTTCGCGTCGTTCGAGTAGCCGCCGACTTCGCGGGTTCCCTCGGGGACGTAGAACAGTAGCGTATAGCGACCGTCAAAGCGCGTTGACTCCTCCGGAGCCAAAGGGAAAGCCACGCGCTGCCCCGCAGGCCAGACGAGGGCGGTCTTGTCATTGCCGTCGTTGATCTCCAGCGTGTGCATCCCCTTGTAGGGCGACTGGAGGTGAATGCTCTGCGTCGTCTTATCGGCGACCACCTCCACCTCGGCCACCGGCTCGTTCACCATCGGATTCTCCGGCGAAAAGAGCCGCAGCCGGACCGGACCGCGCGAGCCATAGATCAGCCCTCCGCGAATTTCAAAAGAGAAGCCGCTCTCCGCATCATCGGCGTAGAGATGGAGCCGGTTTAACCCGCGCAGCGTAATCGGTTCGCCGCTCCCTGCCGGAGCGTTCGTCGGGAGAGGGGCGGGCTCAAGCTCCTGCGAAAAGGCGACCGCTTCAAATTCCATCAGCCGGATCTCTGCAATGCGCTCCCGCATCGTGTGGAGCAGCGCCTCTGCGTCCACCAGCCCTGCCTCCTGCAAGGCAGGAATCTGCCCTGCATGCTTCCACTCGCCGGGAGCGGTTAGCCGCTGATCGCGTTTCGGCAGGTTAAAGACCGCCCGGGTGTTGACCATCCGCGTCTCCCGCGCCTGCCATGCGAATTTCAGCAGTTCCTCGTACGCCTGCTGACGCGCAGGGCCGTCGCTGCTGCGATAGACGAGGGTAAGATCGACATAGCGGGTATAGACCGCCGCGTCAAAGATGCGCGCGCGGACGGCTTCATCGCCGCCCGCCTGTTCCAGCGCCTCCGAGAGCGTGCGGTACATTCGCCCCACCAGATCTTCGGAGAGCAGCGGCTTGCCGTCGTCAAAGATATAGCGCTGGAAGAAAGTCTTCATCGGCCTGGCGGCATTGCCATAGGAAAGCCGGTAGAACTCCTCCAGCAGTTCCGGAACGCGAGATGATTCCGAAGTATCCCATAATATCCTGGATGCGATCCACTGCCCCGGCCCGTTCGGCATCCAGCTGTTGGAAGCTTCGGAAGTCCAGTAACGCGCGCCGAGCCCGTGATACTGCGCGATCGATTCCGCGAGCGCAGAGGGGCGCGTGGCCAATGCTCTGCCGGGAAGATCCCGCTCCCAGCCCCAGACGCTGATATACTCGCGAATTCCCAGCTCCCGCGCTCCTTTTGCGCGCCATGCTTTCATCAGGTCGGGCACTTCCATGCCACCGACACGGAACGCCGTGGCCACGCTGATGATCACATGCGGCGAGACCTCAATTTCCGGCGGACGGGAATGTTCATTATACGCGTAGATGCCAACCTTGCGTCCGGGGAAGCGCTCCTGAATGCCCTCGGCCACATAGTTGGCGAGCGTAACGGCCTGATCCGACGGGCTGCCGAGCGGGGAATCGGCGCGCCAGCCGCCGCCGTCGCTCGGGTCCATGGAGACGCTGTCCTGCCGGGCATTTTGCGAGAGCTGGCGGAGCGCCTCCGAGAGCGCGATTTCCCGGGCCGTCGGGCGGCTGGCATCAAGCTTCCCGTTCTGGAGCAGATCCTCGGGGTGCGCTGCAAAGTGGTCCGGATGCCGCCGGATGATGTCGCCGTAAGCGTGCTGCGTTTCCAGCGTGAAGCCGGAGACCATGCGGTTCCGCCGACGCCAGAGCGCGTTCGCTTCGCGGGCAGAGTCGGGCCATTCCCCGCCGCCCATGAAAATCCGGCGCGTGAGATAGTCGGGCTGCTCGTCCACATCGACGGCGATGGCGAGGTCTTTTTTCCCCGGCCAGATCTCCCAGTGCCGCCCCGGGAAATATTGGCGGAAGCCGAGCCGGTAGAGAAGGTCCCAAAGCGCGTTCTCCAGCGCGAGCGGCGTGCGCCCGATAACCAGCAGCGCGCCGTCGTCGGCCAAGCGGAGGCAGTAGTCCTCGCGGTGCGCGATGCCTTCCCCGGCCTTCAGGATGCCGGGCCACTCGGCGTCGGTGCCAAGCAGGATCGCGCCTTTGCGGCTCTCTCCGCTCTCCACGGCGAAGGTGCCGCCGGAGATCGTGTGCAAATGTCGGGCCAGCGCTTCGCCTGCTGCGCGGCTTTCAGGAGAAGCCGTCGGCGCAAGGCGGATCGGCAGAAGCGCCTGTCCATCGCTGGCTATGCGCAACGGTTCCGCCGCGAAGAGCGGATAACCGATCATGGCGCAGGCCAGCATTACCAACGACTTCATGGGAAGGTCTCCCGCAGCGGTTTGAGATTCTCCAGTTGCGCTTTGTCGCCCTTCTCCGGTGCATAGAAGAAGGCAGGGCCGACGATCCCGCCGGTCCCGAGTTCGTTTACCTTGAGGTTTGCGACACAGACGACCACTTCATTTTTCCCCGAACGGACAGCCAGGGTAGCGTCGACTTCAAAGGGCGTAAAAGCGGAGATCGGGCTCGTGCCCACCAGTGTCCCGTTCACCCAGACGCGCGCGCTCTCATCCACGCTGCCAAACCAGAGAAAGAGCCGCTTCCCGGCATCTTCCGGGGAGAGGTCCGCCGTCTGCCGATACCACGCAAGCCCTTTGTAATAGCGCAGCCCCACGTCGCTCCACGGCTGCGTTATCATCATGCGTTGCCAGTTCCCGCCGGTTACGCCGGGGCGCTGGTAGCCGAGGCTTTCGCCGATCTGCTGCGGATCGATCTGGAATTCCCATTCGGGCCGGAGCGGGGCGACAAGCCGGTTGCCGCCAGAGGTTCTCGCGATGCCTTGCTCGATCGCCGTCCGGAAGAAGCGCTTGAAATGGGAAGCCGAGCTTTTACCCAGCAGCGGCGGCGTGGTGGCGGTAAGCTGCGCGGAGAGGCGGTCAAAGGTGGCCAGTTGCTCGCGCACTTCGCTCCACGCGTGCCGGTGTTGAAGCTCGATCATCCGGGCGAACGCGTCGGAAAGTCCGAACCCGTCGGCGAACACGGCGACTCGCTCTTTCCAAGGCGATTCCCCGGCGACCTTCCTCGCCGCGTCGAGATAGCCGGTGGCTTCAGCGCGCACCTCCGGCGGGTAGAATTGCAGGACATTGGCCGCGCCTCCCGCATGGTGATCGCCGTGCTCCATCCGCTCGTCGAGAAAAGTGAAGTAGCGCTCCATGGGCGCGGCGGCGGGGCCGAAGAGTTTCCCGGAGAAGTCCGTGAGCAGCGCCTTGGGATCAGCCTCGCCATTCCAGAGCAGCTTGCCCGCGATGTAGAGCGAGGGGCCTTGCAGTGCCCAGTGTCCGCTGCACTCCGTCCGGTAACCTTTCGCTCCGGCCTTGGCGTAGTAGGGGATCTCGTCCTTCAGCCGGTGGATCTGTACGAACGGCATTGCGGGATCGGAGAGATTGTACCAGTAGCCGCGCTCGTAGAGATTGGGCAGCAGCGGCAGCCAGGCGTCGATCAGCGTCCTGAGGTAGCTCCGCTCGGGGCAGACGGGGTTATTCATCCCGTGAATCCGGCAGAGCGCGATCGGCGCGAGAGCCCCCGCGATCCGCGCGTCGGGCTTCACCCGTACCGGAGGACGCATGTAGTTATGGTAGATATAGAACGCGACCTGCTTGTCGGGAAACTCGTCGCCGATCCCGGCAAGGATGCGGTTGAAAAATTCGATATAGCGATCCGTCACGCTCGGCGCGGCGGAGAAGGGATCGTAGTCGCCTCCATCCCATGCGCGACATTCCGGGCATTCGCAGAAGCCGCCGCCGTCATTGGGCCCCATACCGAGCCACGGCTCATCGGGGTGGGCGCGGAAGTAGGTTTTCGTTTCCGCGATGGCGCGCCGGAGCACTTCGGGGTTGGAAACGCAGAGCTGACGCGAACTCCGCTCACCGCCGACAAGCGCGAACAGCTCCGGGTCGCTCTCCACCGTGGCTTTCCCGATGGGGATGCCGTGAGCAGAGGGAAAGTAAAGGCCGCCCGCGCGTTGGCGGCGGACCCAAGTGTCGTCTCCGGCGTTCTGAAAATGCCGGGCGGGCAGGGTGGGGCGTTCAGCGCGGGAACCGGTAGGGACGGTGAGTTGCGGGTCGGTCGGGATGACCGTGCCGAGTTCGCCGGGGAAGAACCAGCGGACGCCGAGCTGCTCCAGAAAGGCGTAGACGCCGCAGGCGACCGCGGTCGGCGTGCGTCCCGCGATGAGAATCGCCTCGGGGCTGCTGCGGATGACAAAGCCGCTCGGGTCATCGAGCGCCGATTCCTCCTCCGGGCTAAGCGCGTCGAGACGCTCCAGCGCCAGCGAGCCGAGGAGAATCGGTGTCCCGCCCTCCGCGCGGATTTT
>JBEBWR010000118.1:0-9501 GCA_040392045.1 Chthoniobacter flavus
AGCGATGCCGCTTTTGAACGCGGGGCGGAGCTGGCGGAAGGAAGGTGCGAGATTTTCCTGCCGTGGCCCTGCTTTAACGGACATCGCTCCGCGCTCTGCTCGCCGTCCCCTCTGGCGATGGAGCTGGCGGCCCGGATTCATCCGAACTGGGCGGCCTGCTCCCGCGCCGCCCGCGCGCTCCATGCGCGGAATTGTCAGCAGGTGCTCGGAAAGAATCTCAATGCACCGGTCGATTTTGTCGTGTTTCATGCTCCGGAGCGCGGAGGGCGGGTGATGGGAGGTACCGCTACCGCTGTGCACCTCGCCCGAAGCCGGGGGATACTGACTTATAACCTGCGGAACCCCGACACGATGGCGCAGTGGCAGGTAGAGACACGTGCCGATGAGCGCAGCCGCATTTCCTTCTGGCGGAAGCTTTTCGGATCGGGGGAGGAGGGATCGGATTCCCCCACGGATAGGGGAGGGGGCTGAGGTCTATTCGAAAACTGTAGAGGCGCCCTTATTCCCAAACCTTAAGCCACCGAGCCACCCTCGTTCCCAAACTTCATTTGGGAACATCCCCTGTCCCCGAAATTCTATTTCCCATTGGGCGTTTTTTCTGTAACACGCTTTACGCAATGGAGTTACGCATGTAATTGCGTTCCCAAATGGAGTTAGGGAACGAGATGAAGGTCTGGCCCTGCCCGGCGGGCTTCATGCGGAAAAAACAGATCCCTCCCGTAGAACAGGAGGGATCTGACTTCAATCTGCAATGCGACGCCTTACGCGGCGCTTCTGCGGCGGCGGAAGGCGAGGAGTCCGGCAGCGGTGCCGAGGAGGAGCGCGATGGTGCCCGGCTCGGGGATGGCGACGACGGCTTCGAGGGTTCCGGCTGTGGCGTCGAAGAGGAAGCTGTTATCGCCATAGGCCAATGTCCAGAGGCCGTCGCCCTGATTGACGAAGCTGCCGCTGTAGAGGCCGGTGAGCAGAATGGTGTCGAAGTCTTCGAGGATGCTGCCCGAGGTAACGTCGAAGAAGCTGAAGTCGTACTCGCCCACGTCGAAGATGGACGTGATCTCCAGCGCCAGGGTTCCTCCAAGCTGAAGGTCGCCGCTGGTGATGGTGAGGGTGCTGTATTCGCCGGGGGTGTATCCGGCGATCTCCAGCGTGGTGACGGCGGTGTTTTCGAGGGTCAACCCCTGCTCGAAGGTGAGGTTGCCGGGGGAGTTGCCGGGATTGAGAGCGCCTTGGATGGTGGCTTCGCCCTGTACGGTGCCGGTTCCCGAGAGGGTGCCGTCGGTGCCGATGGTGACGGCGCCTTGGCCGGTGGTCGCGCCGGAGGCGACGATGAGGCGGCCTGCGGTGACGTCGGTGGTGCCGGTGTAGCTGTTCTCCTCTTCAAGGATGAGATCGCCCAGGCCTTCCTTGACCAGATCACCGTCGCCGGAGATAGCGCCGGAGAGGCTGGCGTTGTGGCCGTTGGTGTCAACCTTGGAGCTGGTCCCGCTGGTCAGGGAGATATCGACGGAGGTGCTGAGGTCCTTATCGATGACGCGGAGGGTGCCGCCGCCCATGTTGAAGGCGGCGTTGCCCGCGCCTTTGCTGATGGCGTTGGCTCCGCCGATCTCCAGTACGCCGGTATCCGTGACGTTGAGCGTGCCGGACGAGCCTGCGGTATCCGCGAGGAGGATGCTTTTCCCGACGGTGGCGGTGCCGCCGCTGACGGTGAAGGTGCCGCTGCCGCCTTTGCCGACGCGCAGGGTGGGGTGGCCGTCCGAGGAGTAGAGGAAGCTTGAGGTGCCGCCGGTCTGGGTGAATTCACCGGTCGATCCGGCTGTCTCACCAAGGGTGACACCGACGCTGCCCCACATCGTGAGGTCGCCCGCGCTGAGTGCATACGAGCCGCTCGATCCCGCTCCATTGCCGAAGCGGATGGGGCCGCCTACGAGGGAGACGACGGAGTCGCTGCCCTTCTGGACGATGGCCCCGGTACCTCCCGAGCTGCCGATCTCGAAGGCGCCGGTGACGACGTCTCCCGTTACTCCGTGAATGAAGGATGCGTCGTTGTCGATGGTGAGGGTGCCCTGACCGCCGGTGTCCTCGCCGATGTAGACGGTTGAGCCCTTGGCAAAAGAGATGGAGCCTCCGTTGAGGTTGTATTCGCCGATGCCCGAAGTAACGCCGATCTGGAATGCGCCGTTGTTGACGGTGACAGTGCCGCTATGGTGATGGACGGTACCCTGAGAGCCTGCGCCGCGCCCGATGTTGATGCTGCCGTAGTTGGCAAGGCGCGCGGTTTCGTCGATCAGGATGGAGGCTCCGCTGATGGTGAGCGTGCCGATACCGGGCTGCGAGGTGCCCGGATCGGTTCGTCCGACGTTCACGCTATGGACCTGCTGGTCGAGCTGAAGGGTGACGGTGTCTTCAGCGGTTAATTCCAGTGTGTCTTCGGAGCCGTAGCCGACGTTGAAGAGAGGGAAGTCGTCGCTGGTGACGTAATCCACGCCGTAGGCGGAGAAGGCCGACAGAAGGGTGGCGGCGATAAATGCCTTTCGCAAGCCGATGGCGGCGCGGGGCTTGTGTCGGAGGATGGAGCGTCGGTTGGAGGCTGGCATAAGTGAAAATTTGGGTAGGTTTAAATATTATTAGATAAGATTAAATATCAAAAAGGTGCTGCAAAGGTTTCGGGTTTACCGTCCACGGCTTTCTGATTTGCGCGAGGCACGCGACGCGTGCCGTCCTTTGCGGAATGGTTCGTGTTTCAAGGCATCCCGCGAGGGAATCTCCTATCTGAGAGGGGGTGTATCAAAAGCGACGGAAGGCGCATATACGTAATATGACGCGGTGCGGCGCGATCCCTTTAGAACGTCGATAACGCCGGGAAATTTTTTTCGCTGATGGCGTATGCGGCAGGTTACGGCAGCCGGAGCAGGGGAGTAAACTCTTTCGGGCGGCTGACGATCTTTCGTTTCTGCCGGGGGATGACGACGGTGTATTCCTTCATCCTGGGTTTCAGCAGAAAGCCGGGGAAACGAGCGGTGAGCCGCTCGTAGGTGACGCGTGCATAGCTGAGAGCAGGGTTGACGATATCGATCAACTCGTCGTCGGGCTCGGTGCGTCCCTCTTTGCGTAGTTGTTTGAGTTGATCCTGAAAGCGCTGTTCGCTGAATGCTTTGATCCGCGCTTGTCGCGCTTTTTTCGGTTCGACACTGGGGTCTATGCGGAGGATGCGGTCGCCGGGGCGAAGGCCTCCCTGAAGAGCGGGGCTGGTCGGTCCAACGGCGAGGACCAGCCCGGTCTCTCCGCCGGTATCGGTAAGGACGCCAAGCTCACCGAGAAAGTCGAGGCCCATCCCTTCCACGACCGAGCGGAGATCAAAGCGCCTTACGGTAGGGATCTCGGGAGGATTCGGTTTGAGATTCCGCAGGGCAATGGTGAACCGGAAGATGCGGGGCTTGTACGAGAGGGGTTTGAACCAGAGAAGGTATTCCTGCCCGGGCACCAGCCTTTCGCGCGTGAGCGCTGTACTTGAAATTGAAGAGGTTTCGGATTGGTCGATCTCGACCTGGGGTACTTTCGAATCGCGGGTAAAGGTAAGGAAAGAGCCCTCCTTGGCAACGAGGTTGCCGTAGCGGGCGCCGTCGCCAGTGAACCAGCCCCAGACGAAATCGAGCGGCTCTTTCGGCTCATACCGAAATCGGAAGCCGGAGAGATCGTGCTTCCCGACCCGGATGGAGCGGAGATGGGAGACGGCTTCGTACCATTTCGCGGGTTCGTCTGCCTCGCGGTTGATCTCCAGCAGCGGAAACTGCTCCCAGACGGCGAGAAGTTGGTCCCGAAGCTCTTCATTGACCGCGGGTTCGACCAGTTTGGCGGCGAGTTTCGGGTTCGAGTAAGTTTCGCGGGCGGAGATTCGGGGAACGAAGACGCAGAGGTGGCCTTCGTAGCGGTTGAGGTGGAAGAAGACCTTTTGGGTTAGATCCTGCTCCAACTGAAGAAAGCGGAAGTCGCCATTGGCGTTGATTTGCAGGGTGACTTTATAGAAAGCATCCGCATACGTGATGTGGGCGGTGGCGAGCCAGCTCCCGGCCGGATCGGATGCCTGTAGCTGCAAGGGGGCGAGGCGCGAGCGAATCTCCTTTTCGGGGATGACCTGCTGACCGTAATCCGGGTTGGAGGGCGTGATCCAATAGAGGTCGTCCCATTCCTCAATGAGGTGAAGCGTGGAGGTACGGCTGCCAATGGTGTTAAGCAGGAGGCGAACGTATTCTTCGGCTTGTTCGCGGGAGGTGATGGTGAGCAATCCCCGGTCGTTGAGTTTATAGTAGAGCGTGGGATTGCCATCAAGGTAGTGAACTTCGCGCGGATCATTGCGGCTGATCAACAGCCCTGCCTGATACACGTAGTCGCTGCCGCGATACTCGATGAGGTAGAAGTCCATCGGGTAGCACTGGAGCGACCGGCGGTAGATCCGCGAGGAGGGGGAGAGAAGTTGCCGCACTTCTTCGGGGATGGGGCCGCTATCGGCGAGAAGACGAAACAGTTCGCTTCCGTCGTCGCGTGTGATCCACTCATACTCTCCCGGGAATAGGGTTCGTGCCCCGCCTTTTCCCAGGGTGACATTCAGTGCTTCGGCGGTCCACGAAGTGGAGAGCAACAGGATGAGGCCGAGGACAGGAGGGAGAAGTTTCACGAGGTTGTCAGCCCTGCCCAGAGCGCTTCGGCGGCGCGTTCTCCGGCTCCTCCGCCGCCGAGGAGGGCGATGACCGAGTTGAAATCCGCCAGCTGCGCGGTGCGTTTGGCGTCATCCTGAAGCAGCGCGAGGACTTCCTCCGCGATGGGGAGCGGTTGCGCATTCCCCTGCAAAAATTCGCGGACCACTTCGCGTCCGGCGAGGAGGTTGACGATCCCGAGGTAGGGGACTTTGACGAGCCGCTTACCCAGCTCCCATGTGAGCGGGGCAACGCGGTAGAGCAGCGTGTATGGCATCCCGTAGCAGGCGGCCTCCAGCGTGGCGGTTCCCGAAGCAACCATCCCGGCGGCGGCCTGCTGCATGAGCTGATGGGATTCTTTCACCCGGACGCGAATGGGGAAATCTCCCGCCATGTCGCGCATGGTGGCGGCGAGAGTGTCGGATGCGGCTGCCGCCTGAAAGGTGAGCGAGGGATCGCGATGCGCCAGCTCCCGGGCGGCGTCGAGCATGACGGGAAAGATTTTGCTCACTTCCCGCGACCGGCTGCCGGGGAAGAGGCCGACGAGCTTTGGCTCCCGGGGAAAGGCGAGGGGATCGCGGCGGGCGGCAACGCTGTCGAGCATGGGGTGGCCGACAAAGACCGTGCGCAGGCCGGACTGCTCGTAGAGCTCTTTCTCAAAGGGGAAGATGCAGAGCATGAGGTCGAGCGTTCGCGCCATCATGGGGATGCGCCCCCGGTTCCATGCCCAGACCTGCGGGCTGATGTAGTAGATGAGCCGTGCGCGCGTCCCCCGCTTGCGCAGGGCTTTGGCCACGCGAAGGTTGAAGCCGGGGTAGTCGATGAAGATGACGGCGTCGGGCTGTCCGGCTTCGATCTCGTCGAGCATCCGGTGGAACTGGCGTCGGAAGTAGCCGTACTTTTTGAGGACATCCCAGAGGCCCACGACGGCTTCGCCGCTCCAGTCGTGAATGGCGGGCGCGAGCGCCTGCATCTGCGGGCCGCCCGCGCCGAGGTACTCCACGCTCTGCCCTTCGGCGGCGGCGCGGGCCGAGAGGGCGCGCATGACCTCGGCCGCGCGGGCGTCGCCGCTGGCTTCACCGGCGATAAGGTAGAGCTTCATGGGGAGCGGGAGTGCCGGGGCGCTTTACTGCGGCGGCAGCTGGGCAGCGGGACCGTTCGTCTCGATCTGGCGCGTGATCTCAATGGCCAGCTCCAGCGCGGCTGCGGCGGCGTAGCCGGAGACTTTCGGCTCGCGACCTTCGCGGGCGCACTGGACAAAAGCGGCCAGCTCGCGCTTGAGCGGCTCACCTTTCTCGATCTCCACGGCTTCGTGCGCGATCTGTCCTCCGGCGAGGCGGTAGATTTCGCCGGTCTGATTCTGGTAGTCGAGCGAGAGGTAGGCGTCGTTCTGGAAGACGCGGATTTTCCGCATCTTCTCGGGGCTGATCCGGCTGGCGGTGAGGTTTGCGACGCAGCCGTTTTCAAAGCGGATACGGGCGTTGGCAATATCCTCGCCTTTGCTGAGCACGGGGACGCCGACGGCGTCGACATACTTGATGGGAGAGCGCACGAGATGCAGGACGATCTCAAGATCGTGGATCATGAGGTCGAGAACCACGCCGATTTCGATGCTGCGCCCGGGGTAGGGGGAGAGGCGGTGCGCTTCGATGAAGATGGGGCGGGTGAGCCGCCGCTCCAGCTCGCTCAGGATGGGGTTGAAGCGCTCGATGTGCCCCACTTGCAGGACCAGTCCGGCCTGCTGCGCGAGGTCGGCGAGGGCTTTGGCATCGCAGGTGTTCTCCGTGATCGGCTTTTCCACGAGGCAGTGCTTCCCGGCGCGGAGTAGCTCGCTGGCGATGGGGAAATGCGTCGGCGTAGGGGTGGCGATGGTGGCGGCGTCGACGAGGGAGATAAACTCCTCCAGCGTGTCGACCGGCTTTGCGCCGTACTTCGCGGCCATCTCGGCGGCGATCTCGCGGTTTGTATCGTAAATCGCGGTGAACTCCGCGTCGGGCAGTTCGGACACGATCCGGGCATGATTCTTTCCGATGAACCCGGTCCCTACAACGCCTACTCTGATCTGTTTCATGATGATTTTACGCTTGCTCCCACTTTACTCCGACGAGGGAAATCTTCAGCTCCGAAGCCATGCGCTGGACCCGCTCGCGGTCGAGAACGAGGGTGCGCCCGGCTTCCACGGCGATGACGCGGATCTTCGCGGCGGCGGCGATTTCCAGCGTGGTCGGTCCGATGACGGGGACGTCGAAGCGGAGATCCTGATGCGGCTTGGAGACTTTGACGACGACGGCGTCTTTCTTCCCGAGGCTGCCGCCGCGCGTGATGGTGGCGTTTGTCCCGTCAAAGCCTTCCACGGCGAGGACGGTGCCGCTCTTGACGACGACCATCTGGCCGATGTCGAGGCGGCTGATCTCCTTGCCGATGCGGTAGCCGAACTCCACGTCGCGCTCTTCCTTCCTCGACGGCTTTGGTCCGGCGAAGTGTCCGAGCTGCGCGAGGTGCTTGTCCATGAAGGTTGTGGCCAGGATCAGCTCGATCCCTTTGGCGGAAAATTCGCTGGCAATGGCTCCGAAGATCGACTCGGCGTTTCGCTCCTTAAGCTTGGCCAGCAGCAGGAGCGCTTTGACGTCGGGGCGGAGGTTGAAGAGATTGTCCGGCGCAATCTGACCGGCCATCATGGCATGGCTTACCTGATGGGCGGAGAAGTACTTGAGCAGTCGCCCGAGCTGGCCCACGCGCATCCACTCGATCTGCTCCACATGACGGGCGAGGTCGGGGTTTGTCTCGCCCTCAAAGGCCGCGACGACAAAGCGGCGCACTCCGGCGGCCCGTGCGGACTCCACCAGCTCAAACGGGTAGAGGCCGCTCCCCGCGATGACCCCGAGCGTCCCGTCGCGGAAACGGACGGCGGGATCGGGATGGGGATTCTCTGGCAGCGAGGGGGCGTCGGAAGCGGTCAGGTTCATGCGCGGAAAGCGGGTAGGCTAGCGGCAATCGACGCGATTTCCAAACCGGAAATGCAGTTTCATTCCGCGGGCTGGACCCGGAAGAGGCGGTAAAGGAGATTCCCTCCGAGGTAGGTAAACCCTGGCGGCGGCGAGTTCGGGCGGCGGTAGAGCCTGCCGATCATCGTGTCGGATTCCTCGGGCAGGGAGCGGCCGAGAATGGTGCAGGCATTCGGAATTTGCTGCTCGGGGTCGTCTGCGACAATAAAGGTGACCTGCCGCTTTTTCGCGATGGCGAGCGCTTCCTGCGGATCGGGAGCGAGGTAGAAGCGCGAGACGTCGAGCGTTCCGGGGAGGCTCTGGTGCGAACTGCCTGCCACGGCGGGCTGCCCCGTCCAGTAGACCAGCGCGGGGGAGCTCCACCACGGTGCGATGATGGCTCCCTGCTCCTCCTGCTGCATGATGAGATGAGCGATATGGCGCAGGCTGACATTCCGCTGCTTGCGCTGGAGGGATTGCGCCTGTGTTTCCACGGAGGGGGCGATCCATTGCTGCTTCCACCCCACGAGAATCATTACACTACCAATCGCCAGAAACGCCGCCACCACACTGCGCCGCCGGAGAATTGCCAACTGCCACGGCAGCGAAAGGGCGAAGATCAGCCCGAGGAAGTACGCCCAGCGAAGCTGCCACGCCGTAAGCCCGATCAGCAACGCCAGCATGGCAAGGAGGTAAAGCGCCGGACGCGCCTTTTCCCGCTGGCGATAGGCGGTCAGGGCGAGGAGGAGGAAAGCGAGCGGAAGCGTCGTGGCCGTCCACGTCAACATCATCGGGGACCAGAGCGGGACGGAGCGCAACTCGCCGATGGTCTGCGACCAGTTCGGGAACGCCGCGCGAACTTCGTCACTCGGCACCGGCGAGGTCCAGCCATCCACCAGCAGCGCGATCACCACCACCCCGGCGAGTATGGCCCAGCCCGCCAGCCGCTCCCGCGAAATGAGAGAGCGCGGATGGAGCATTGCGACGAGGAGCAGCGTGGCCGCGAAGAGAATCGTCGGCTCATAGAGCGAGACCCAGAGCGCCGCCCCCCATGCGGCTCCGCTCAGTAGTGCCCAGCGCTGTCGACTCTCCCACCCCGCCAGCAGCGCGACCTCCGCGCCCAGCGCCATGGTCAGCAGGGGGATGAGCAGCGCCTGATGATCCGGTCGCCCGAGGATATTTCCATGCACCAGCATCGGACTGATCGCGAAGAAGGCCATCACGACCCAGCGCGAGCCGTTCCACGCGGCATCCCGCGTCCATCTCCAGAGAAATCCCGCCGCCGCGAGCGACAGCACCACGGGGACCCACGCCCCCGCGAGGTCGAGCGCCCGCGCTGTCGTTTCTACGAATGGACGGAACACCGCCACGCCCGTCGCCAGTACGTAATCCATCGGCGCGGTCGTATGCGGCTCTACGCCCTCGGGCCAGTTCTCAAAGTCGTGTCGCCCGATCACCGTTCCCGGATGCGCCACGATCTCCTTCACCCGGGTCATGCGCGAGTAGCAGTCCGGATCGGAAAAGAAGACAAAGTCGCCAATGAAAACATTCCCCGCATCCCAGCAGCGTATGGCTGCCGTGCCGACGAGGAGAAGGAGCAGGAGAACGATCCGGAGGGTTTTCACGGGTAGGCACGTATTCCATCGCACCCGACCCATCCGGGGCAACCGCAAAATCCGCGCTTATCGACTTATCATTTGACGACGTATGAGCGATTCGCTAACATTCAACCATGTTCACTCATGAACGCCATCAGCTCATCGTCGATCTCGTTGCCCGGGAGCATCGTCTCACCGTGCAGGAGATCCAGAAGCAGATCGGCGTCT
>JBEBWR010000119.1:0-9494 GCA_040392045.1 Chthoniobacter flavus
AAGAGCGCCTACGAGCGCCGGGCGGGATTCGCCTTCCAGCACTACGCGCTCTTTGGCCATATGAGCGTCTTCGATAACATTGCCTTCGGCCTTCGCGTGCGCCCCCGCGCGCTCCGACCGTCGAAGGAGGCGATCGCGGAGCGGGTCCGGGCGCTCCTGAAAGTCGTCCAGTTGGAGGCATTCGCCGATCGCTACCCCTCGCAGCTCTCAGGCGGGCAGCGGCAGCGCGTGGCGCTCGCCAGAGCGCTGGCGATCGAGCCGCGAGTGCTCCTGCTCGATGAGCCGTTCGGCGCGCTTGACGCCAAGGTGCGTCGCGAGCTGCGCCAATGGCTGCGGCGATTCCACGATCAGACACGGATCACCACCCTCTTCGTGACGCACGATCAGGAGGAGGCGTTTGAAGTCGCCGATGAAGTCGTCGTGCTGCACGAAGGGCAAGTGCAGCAGGTCGGCTCCCCTCGGGAACTGCTCGAACGCCCCGCCAACGCGTTTGTCGCCGATTTCCTCAGCGCTACGTCGGCGGGAGATCGGCGGGATTCGTCACCTCATACGTGAACGGAAGCGCCAGCGTGCGTCGTGGCAGAACGCGCTGATTCTGCAACACCATCGCCCCGAGCTGTCCAAGCGTCCACCGGAGGAGAAATCCGGGGACGGCAAACGGCGCGGGGCGATGCCAGCGTTGGGCGATGGCGCGGGTCAGATCGCGATTGCGGAGCGGGGTGGGGGCGACCGCGTTGTAAACGCCCCGGGCGGCAGGATTTTCCGCGCAGGTCAGCGCAAGGCGCACGACATCGTGCAGGCTGATCCACGCCACCCATTGCTTCCCGCTGCCGAGTCGCCCTCCCAGCCCGAGCCGGAAGAGCGGGCGCAGCATCGCCAGCATCCCGCCTCCATCATCCAGAATGATCCCGATGCGCAGCAGCACCACGCGCGAGCCGAGCGCTTCGGCGACACGGGCCTCCGCCTCCCATTCCCGGCAGACGCGGGCAAGAAAATCCGTGCCCAGCGGGCTATCCTCATCTGCGGGGATCTCCCCCGTATCGCCATAATATCCCGCGCCGGACGCCGAGATCAGCGGGATCGGGTGGGGGAGCGACGCGATCCCCTGCACCACGGCGCGCGTACCGTCGCGGCGGCTCGCCATGATGCGGTGCCGCTTCGCCGGAGTCCAGAGGCCGAAAATGTTTTCCCCGGCGAGGTGGATCACGGCGTCCACTCCCGTAAAGTCCGGTACCCCTTCGATGTCAAAAGCGCGCCCTTCGCTACATCCCGGCACCTGACGCGCCCGCTCCGGGTCGCGCGAATAGCCGATCACCCGATGCCCCGCCCCGGCGGCGGCCCGGGCTACGGCGTGTCCGAGAAAACCGGTGACTCCGGTAATGGCCAGCGTGCTCATTGTTTCCCAAATTCCTTATAGAACCATTTGTAGGGAAATCGGTCGCCGGGGCAGTCCGTGGGTACAGGGTTAATCCCCTTGTGCGATTTCACCGACGCGTACTTCCCCTTCGTCTTGCCAAGGCGTTTGCGCAGATAGGTGATCAGCTCCTTAAGCGAGTCGAGCTGCTCCTGCGAAGGCTTGTCGCGGTTGAAGTCGCCGACGAAACAGATCCCCAGCGCGATTTCGTTGAGCCGATTGGAGCGGACGTGCCCGCCATTGATCTGTCGGACCCATCGATTGCCAATCTCGATCTCGCCGTTACCCGTCGAGGTGCCGTTGCCGATGACAAAGTGATAGGCGAGGCCGTTCTCCATCTTGCGGACCTTCCGGTGGTAGTAGTCAAACGCCTTGGCGCTGCCCTGCCGTGTTCCCGAGTTATGCACCACGATGTAGACCCACCGACCCTTCCGGATGCGCGCGCCATCGATGGCCTTCCGGACCGAAGGCGTCAGGTATTTGTAGCGCGGCTTGCGGCGGAAGAATCCCCACCCCCGACGTTCGGTCTTCACCGGCGCGATATACTCCTCCTTCCCGCTGGATTTCGAGATCACGACCGGCGCGGCAGGCAGCCCGCCGGGAACGCCGTGAGGCGAGCGTGGCGCACGGGTGGCGCGTTGCCGCCGATGCGATCTGGGCGTGGCATCCGGAGTGGCCTCTTCCTCGGGCTCGAACGATTGGGTGGGAGGCGGCGTAGAAGCGGGAGCGGGCACAGCGCGGGGGGCCGACCTGCGGAAAGGCGTCCTCTTCGGCGCGACCTTCGGCTTCGCCGTACGATGTCTTTTCTCCCTTGCAGTGGAGCGGTTCGCGGGTACGGTCTCCTGCGTGTTGCTACGCGATTCCGTCGGCGCCGATGACCTGCTTTCCGAAGCCGGAGGAGCCGAGCGCGTCGGGGCGGAGCGCCCGCCCGAGCCGCCCGAAGCAGGTCGGCGCGATTCAATAAACGCCCGCTTTTTTTCCGCGTCGGTCATGGAGTCCGCCTTGCCGCGGACCACCGAGAAAGCTGCTGTGATCAGCGCGATCAGGACGAAAAGCAGTGTTTTACCCACGGGGGGGCATCGTAGCAGGCAACTCCTGAACCGCAAGCGGGTAGTGCCGGATCATCCCTCCAACCTCCCTTAACGCGCTCTTTTTTCCGCCCGTCTCCCATGAAAAAAATCGTCATCCTCACCGCAGGCTATGGAGGCGGTCACAACGCCGCCGCGCAGGCGCTGGCCCGCGGACTGGAGCTGGAAGGAGTCGCCGCCGACCGGGTAAAGGTCGTCGATCTGCTCCAGAGCCGGGGCGGAAAAGTGAATGCCGTGATCCAGAAAGCCTATCTTGCCGCCGCGCACCGGTTGCCGCTCGTCTGGGGAAAAATCTACCGGGCGATCGACTCGCATCAGGCGATCGAAGCCCGCATCGCCGCCTTCCCTCCGCTGCGCCGCGCCATGGCCGCCCTGCTGGAGCACGAGCAGCCCGATGTCGTCGTCTCCACCTTCCCCGTCTACAATACCCTCATCGCCTCGCTTTATCGGGAGACGCCCCGGCGACCGTTCCGGCAGGTCACCGTGGTCACCGATTCCCTCTCCGTCAACGCCATCTGGTACCGGGGCGGGAGCGACCTCTTTTTCGTGCCAAACGAGGAGACCGCCCGCGTGCTGGAGGCGGCAGGCGTCTCCGCCGGGCAGGTGTGCGCCCTGGGTTTCCCCGTGGCTCCGTATTTTGCCGAAGCGGCGGGAGTGGAGAAGCTCCCGCCCGCTCCCGGAGCGCCGTGGCGAATCCTCTACGCCCTCCAGCCGTGGCAGACCGACGCGGTGGAGACCGTGCAGCAGTTGCTCTGCCGATCGGATATTGAGCTGACCCTCACCGTCGCCGGGAATGACCGCCTCCATGCGCGACTGGAGGCGCTCGTCGTCGGAGCGGGCAGGGGAGAGGTGCATGGCAGGACGCCCCGGATGCCCGAGTTCATCGCCCGCTCGCACCTCCTCATCGGCAAAGCCGGAGGCGCCATGGTCCACGAAGCGCTCGCGGGCCGGACCCCGATGCTCATCACACAGGTCATCCCCGGGCAGGAGGAAGGGAACGCCCGCTTATTGAGCGAGGCGGGGTGCGGCGCAGTCGCGAAGGACAAGGCCGGAATCGTCAGCACCGTGGAAAGGCTCTTTGCAGAGGGAGGCGCAATATGGTTAGAGTGGCACCGGCAACTCCTCCGGCTCAGCTATCCGAACGCGGCGCGGGAGGTGGCCCGCTCGATCCTTCACCTTACCTCATGATCCGTTCCGTCGTCTTCGATATTGGCCGCGTCCTCCTGCTCTTCGACTTCAACCTCGCCCTGCGCCGCATCCTCCCCCTCTGCCATGAAGAGATGGTCAAGGGCTTCCCGCCCCGGGTCGAAGAGATCAAGATCGCCTACGAGGCCGGACAGATCGGCCGCGAGGAATTTCTCCGCGAAGCCTTCGTCCTCCTCGGCTACCGGGGCAGCGAAGCGGAATTCATCTCCGCATGGGAAGAGATTTTCGAGGTGAACGAGCCAATGATCCGCTCCGTCCAGTGCCTCAAAGAAAAGGGCTATCCGATCTATCTGTTGTCAAACACCAGCGATATCCACGTCGACTACATGCTGGAGAAGTACCCCTTCTTCAGCCTCTTCGACGACGCCGTCTACTCCTACCGGGTCCGCTGCGCCAAGCCCGACCCGTCGATCTACCAGCTTGCCGCCCGGCAGTTCGGCGTCACCCCCGCCGAAACCCTCTTTATCGACGATCTCCCCGCAAACATCGCCTCCGCCCGGGAAGTCGGCTTCCGCGCCATCCGGTACGACTACCGCGATCATCCCCGTTTTTTGAACGAAGTGGAGCCCACGGGGGTCCCATTTCTATCGTAGCAACTTGTCATTGGCATCACTTGCCGCTTGCTGGCGGGCCGATCGTCATTTAGACAACAAGAACCCCACATGGCTGAAGTTCAGAAAACCACCGTCTCCGCCGGAGAAGTCACCCTCCGGTTCATCGAGTTCGTGCGGATGCATTCGCACAACGCCTCTCTCTGCCTCGGGAAAGCGCCGCAAGGCGGCAAGGCAATGGTCAATCTGCCGCTCGCCAAGCTGTTGATCGACCAGCTTCTCGCCATCGAAATGAAAACCCGGGGCAACCTCAACGGCGACGAACAGAACGTCCTCTCCAGCGCCCTTGAGGCCCTTCAGAATGATTACGCCGAAGCCCTCGGCCGAAAATAATTTCAGTTCCCGTCCAGTTCTTTAAGTTCTTTCCATGCCCGCCAAACCTTTGAAAATCGGCAGCGTCACCCTCGGCGGGGCGAAGCCTCTCTTTATTCTCGGCCCCTGCGTCATCGAGTCGGAAACGTTCGTCCGGCGGATGGGCAAAAAGCTCGGGAAAATCTGCGGCGACCTCGGCGTCCCCTTCGTCTTCAAGGCCTCCTACGACAAGGCGAACCGCACTTCCGTCAACTCCTACCGGGGGCTTTCCGCCCGGGAGGGATGTGAAATCCTCGCCTCCATCGGCGCGGACCTCGGCGTCCCCGTCACCACCGATATCCATACCCCCGAGGAAGCCCAAATCGCCGCCGAGTACATCGACATCCTGCAAATTCCCGCCTTTCTCTGCCGTCAGACCGACCTGATACGCGCTGCGGCGGAAACCGGGCGCGTCGTAAACGTCAAAAAAGGTCAATTTCTCGCCCCGTGGGATGTAAAGAACATCGCCAAAAAGCTCGAAGCCTTCGGTAACCGGAAATTCTTCTTTACAGAGCGCGGCGTCAGCTTCGGGTACAATAATCTCGTCGCCGACATGCGCTCCCTCTACTGGATGCGCGAAGCGGGCTACTTGACCGTTTTTGACGCCACGCACTCCGTTCAGCGCCCCGGCGGTGCTGGCGACACTACCTCCGGAGACGGTGTGCTCGCCCCGGTTCTCGCCCGGGCCGCTGCCGCCGCGGGGTGCGACGGAATCTTTATCGAGACCCACGAAAATCCCGCCAAAGCCCTTTCCGACGGCCCCAACCAGATCCCCCTCTCCAAGCTTCCCGCCCTGCTCAAGAAGCTTACCGCGATTCATGAACTGGTTCGATAAACGGCCTTTTTTTCGCTTTCTCTCCGCCCTGCCGGTCGTGATCGCCGCAGCGGGCATTGCCCTCTGCCCTGCGGACGCTTTGGCGAAGGAGAAAAAGAAGAAAAAGGACAAGGATAAGGACAAGGAGAACGACATCGTCTCGCTCATCCCCATCCCCGTCGGTCACGGCGGCGGAGGGATCAAGATTCCCCAGCACGACGAGAACGGCCGCCTTCAGATGACCTTTGAGATCGGCTCCGCCTTCCGTGAGGATGAGGTCAACCTGCGGATGGAGAATCTGAAAATCGAGACTTTCGACGCCTTGGGGAATCTGGATATGGTGGTGGAAATGCCCAAGTCCATCATGAACCTGAAGACCCGCGTCCTTACCAGCGTCGATCCCATCCAGATCGAGCGGACTGACTTCAAGATCATCGGGGGCAACGTCACGTTTAACACCCAAACCCGCTACGGCACCTTCAAAGGCCCCGTCAGAATGCTGATCTTCAATCGCAACGAACTCTGAGCCTTACCCTTTTCCCTGCGATGCACCGTCCCAACCTTTCCCTTTCCTGCGCGCTCGTCGCCGCCGGCAGCCTGCTGCTCTCCATCACCGCTGGCGCTTCGGACTTCAAAGTCGACAACGGATTCTCCTTTGGTGATCACTTCTCCGGCGGGAACACCGCGGGAGGCGACTCCTCCGGCTCGGATAAAGCCAAGAGCAAGGAGAAGGAGGAGAAGGCCACCGAGATCACGGCCACCGAGGAGACCTCTTTTGACGAGCGCTCGCGAGTGGCCACCTTCATCGGTGGCGTCCGCGTGCGCGATGCCCAGTTTAACCTCTCCTGCGACAAGCTCACCGCCCACCTCAGCCGGGGAAACAACGTCGGCAGCGAAGAGAATGGCGGCGGTCTTGAGCGCGCCATTGCTCAAGGGAACGTCGTCATCATGCAGGAGAAGGTGAACGAAAAAGGCGAGGTGACCCGCTACGTCGGTCGGGCCGGACGCGCCGAGTACGTCGCCGCCACCGGCGATGTCACGCTGAGCGGCTGGCCCCAGATTCAGCAGGGGATTAACAATCAGGTCGCCACCGAGGAGGGGACCGTCATGATCCTCAACCGCAACGGGCGGCTCAAGACCATCGGCGGGAGCAAGACCGTCATCAAAGACTCCTCCGACGCCCCGAAAGACGCTGCCCGCCCCAATAGCAACCGCCGGAGCCGTACTCCCTGATTTTTTCCCGTTTTTAGCCCCCCTTCATCGCCTGTGACTGCTCCCGCCGATACCGCACGCCCTGAAACTGCCCACGCCGCTGGGGAGAAACCGATCCTCTGGACCGAAAAGCTGGTGAAAATTTACGGCGGCCGTTCCGTCGTCAACGGCGTGGACATCAATATCCGCCCGGGGGAGATCGTCGGCGTTCTGGGGCCGAACGGCGCGGGCAAGACCACCTCATTCTACATGATCGTCGGCCTCGTCCGGCCCAACAGCGGGCGCGTCTTCTTCAAGGGCGAGGACATGACCAACTACCCCATGTACCGCCGTGCGCGGCTCGGCATGGGCTATCTGCCGCAGGAGGAGTCGATCTTCCGGAAACTCACCGTCGAGGAGAATATCATGGCGATCCTCGAAACCACCGACCTGAATAAGAAGCAGCGTCGGGAGCGGTGCGACGAGTTGCTTACCCAGTTTGGCATTACCCATGTGGCCAAACAGGAGGCGCTCACGCTCTCCGGTGGTGAAAAGCGCCGCCTTACCATCGCCCGTTCGCTGGTCACCAGCCCGAGCCTGCTGATGCTCGACGAGCCGTTCAGCGGCGTCGACCCCATCGCCGTCTCCGACGTGCAGCAGATCATCGTCGATTTGCAAAAGACGGGGCTCGCCATTCTCATTACGGACCATAACGTCCGCGAGACTTTATCTATCGTCGATCGGGCGTATCTTATCTTTGAAGGCCGTGTCGAGCGGGAGGGGACGAAAGACTTCCTCATCAACGACCCCGTGAGCCGTCAACTCTACCTCGGCGAACGCTTCCAGATGTAAGGAAAAGGGTACGATAAAAAGTTCCCAAAACTGAAATTTCTGTTACAGTTTCCTCGATAGGGGAACTGTCATAAAACACACCAACACAGGAGGATAAGATAGTATGCAAATCGCCAATGTGAATCTGCCCGTTCAGGTGACCGGACGCAATGTCAGCGTGTCGGAAGCCATGAAGGAATACGCCATCAAAAAGGTGGAAGGGCTGCATCTGGACTACCCGCGCATCATTGAGGCGCAGGTGATTCTCGACGTCCAGAAGTACCGTCACATCGCAGAAGTGATTCTGATTTGCGCGAACCACATCACGATCGAAGCCGAGTCGGAAACCACCGACATGTACGCCTCCATCGACGACGTGATGTCGAAGATCGCCCGCCGCATGCGGAAATACAAAACCCGTATCATGCGGCAGCATCGCCCCCGCAAGGGTGCCGTACGACATATTGAGGAGCAGGTCGTCTCCCTTGAAGGTTTTGAAGAAGACGGCGAGAAGGAGCCGAGCGTCGTGCAGACCGAGAAGTACGAGGTCAAGCCGATGTACCTCGACGAAGCCGTCCTCCAGTTGGAAATGTCGAGCCGCCAGTTCGTGGTTTTCCACAACGCGAAGACCGACAAGGTCAACGTCATCTACCGGCGCAAAGACAGCGGTTTCGGTGTGATCGAGCCGGTGTTCCACTGATCCTCTTATTCTGATCCTTCCGGGCGGCACGGCGATTTTCGCGCCCGTGCCGCCTTCTTTCTTTTCCCACCTTTCTCTGATCTCATGGCTACGCGTCCCCGCTCCGGCATTACCGTTCGCGAGTTTTACGCCCGACATGGCGAAGCGCTCCAGCTTTCGCTGATCGGACCGGTCCGGGGTTTTGAGCGGCGGATCAAGGAGCCGACCATCAACCGGCCCGGACTGGCGCTTTCGGGCTTTTTCAGCTACTTCGCCGACAAGCGGATGCAGGTCCTCGGCAGCGCCGAGATGGCCTACCTCAAGAGCTTGCCCGACGGGGAGGCGCGCGCCCGGCTGCGCGCGGTTTTCAAGCGGCGCATCCCCTGCCTGATCATCGCCCGGCAGATGAAGCCCTCTCCGGTCCTGCTGGAAGAGGCGGAAAAGGCGAATATTGCCCTCTTCCGGACGCCGATGGTCACCATGAACTTTATCAACGACGCCACGCTAGCGCTGGAGGAGGATTTCGCCCCGTCTCAGTCCGAATACGGCAGTATGGTGGACATTCTGGGGATCGGGACGATCGTCCGCGGCTCCAGCGGTATCGGCAAGAGCGAAGCCGTCCTCGGTCTGATCGAGCGGGGGCACTCCCTCGTGAGCGACGATGTCACCCGGCTGCGGGTCTCCGGCGGCATCGAGCTGATCGGGACATCGCCCGAGCTGACGCGGCATCATATGGAGGTCCGCGGGCTGGGAATCATCAACGTCATGGCCATTTTTGGGGTCGGCGCCGTCCGGCATTCAAAAAAACTTGACCTCATGGTGACACTAAAAGATTGGCAAGAGCTGGAAGAGGTGGATAGGATTGGACTGGAGCAGGATTTCTATGAGATATTGGGAATCCGGATTCCGCACGTGACAATCCCCGTGCGCATGGGTCGCGATCTGGCAAGGCTGGTGGAAACCGCCGCGCTTGATCAGAAACTCAAGGGTATGGGGAGGCATTGCGCGCAGGAATTTAATCAGCGACTTTTGAATTCAATGCAGAAACCACGCTAATGGGCCTACTTAGCCGTAAAACACCAAGCAACTCCGAAGAAAAGGTGAGCCGGGAGGTGACGATTCAGAATCGTCTCGGGCTGCACGCCCGTCCCTCAGCCATGTTCGTGAAGGTATGCAACCGCTTCAAGTCCGAGATCTGGGTAGAGAAGGACGGAGAGCAGGTCAACGGCAAGAGCATTATGGGCCTGATGATGCTGGCTGCGGGGCAGGGCTCCAAGCTGCACATCACCTGCGAAGGATCGGACGCCGA
>JBEBWR010000120.1:0-9374 GCA_040392045.1 Chthoniobacter flavus
GCCAGTCTTATGCGCCTCATTAAGTCAAAAACTTAGTGAGGCGCTTTTTTGTGCCTCAAAAGCTTTATCTGCTTTTGAGTCTTTGCTCCCAAAAATAACCTCCTCCCCACAGTCCCTCCCAATCCTTGTCTCTTCTTTCAAAAACTGCCACAGATCAGCTTGAAAAGGCGATTGGGTTATTCCAACGACATTTTTCTCGTTCGCTCGTCGGTGTCTATCTTTTTGGCTCCGCCCTTGATGGCGGTTTACAGCCGGAAAGCGATCTCGATCTTCTGGTATGCGTGAATTCCCCGATGAACTCGGAGCAACGCGCCAACCTGATGCGCGATTTGTTGGAAGTCTCGGCTTGGCCTGGGACACAGTCGTTGCTTCGTGCTCTCGAAGTCACGGTGGTACTGGAATCCAAAATGCATCCGTGGCGTTATCCCCCGGAGCGGGAACTGCAATTCGGAGAATGGCTGCGCGCGGATATTTTAGCCGGAAACTACGGACATGCGACGCTGGATCGCGATCTTGCCATTCTGGTTTCCAAATTGCTTTTCAGAAATCGACCTCTCTATGGGCCGGAGGCAGAGTCGCTTTTCGATCCGGTACCGAAAGGGGATTTGCACGACGCTTTACTGGCAACGCTCGCGTTTTGGAATGAGCCTTCGGATTGGCACGGTGATGAGCGAAATGTCATCCTGACGCTGGCGCGGATCTGGTTTACGCTTTCAACGGGTGCCATCGTTCCAAAGGATGAGGCGGCAGACTGGCTTCTGAAACGTCTGCCGCCGGAGTATGCTCGTGTATTGCGGGATGCCCGGGACGCGTACAGGGGCGTTCGCCGGGACGATTTTCAGGAGAGAGGCGATGAGGTTGGGCGGCTGGTGCATTTCGTAAAAACAGCCATTAGCGCTTCTTCGGGGGATTAAGGAGAGCTGGCATTCGGAAGGGTGTTTCGGGATTTTCTGACGGCAGAACCGTTTTTTTAGGTCGGGAAATAAAAAAGACTTTAATAACGCGCGTTACTCGATCACGGTTTTTCTGCATTTCTAAATCTGGGCACATCGGTTTTGTGCCGTTCCTGTAGTACCTATGATTGTGACCACTGATCTGGAGTGCGGCAATGGCCGCATCCTTCGCGCTACTCCCGGGTTGATTGAGGTTGAGCTGATCGCTTACAGCAAAGGCTCCCGCTATACGTTCTTCCGGATTTCCGACGTGGACGCCGCTCGGAGGCAGGCGGTCGTTCTGCGACCCGATGCACTCTTCCGGGTATCGGCCTTTCCTTACAAGAAATTTGCGGAGGTCTGGGTGCGGTATGACGAAGGGGAATGGAAGGCGGTAGAGGACGTTGAGCGGACGCCGGAGGCGATCCGCTTTGAGGTGAACGTGAGGCCGGGGCAGGTGTGCGATATCAGCACTGAGCCGCCCCGCCCTTATACAGAGACTGCGGCAGAGTTGTTCGCTCTTCAGCAGAGCATGCCGGAGATCGCTACGCTTCATTCGCCGGGTACTTCGGTGGAGGGCCGGTTGCTGCTGGTACTGAGGGTGACGAGTCCGCGCCGGAAGGCCGCGCCGGGGGAGGAACAGGTGCCGGTGATTCATATCGCCTGCGGCGAGCATGCTACGGAGTTTTCCGGGGAAGAAATTGCGCGGGGGATGCTGGCACACCTTTTGTCTCCCGATGGGGCGGAACTGAGGGAGCGCTTTATTTTTGATTTCGTGCTGAATGCCAACCCCGATGGAAACATTCACGGCTGGCATCAGTACAATGCCCGGGACTGGCGGGCTCACAACTACAGCGACACGGTGGACCGGAGCTGGCACCATGAGTTTGTCCCTTATCTGCTCGATCAGCCGGGCGTCTATAGCCCCGAGACAGCGGCTCTCATGAATTGGCTGAAGCGGACGCGTCCGGCGTTCTACCTCAGTATGCACAGCTGGGAGGGGCACTATGGGAATCCGGGATCGTTCTACACTGCGCCTTCGCAACTGTCGCCGGAGATGGCCGGAGCGATGGAGGCGATCAACCGGATTGCCATGGCGGCCGCGCAGGAAGGGGGCTTCAAGTTCGATGCGGTTCCAACGTCCAACGCCGGACCATCGCCGCACTTGGGGCATCTGCTGATGGAGCACGATGTGGCGCTCGCATATCTTCCCGAGGGGAACTACGCGGTAGGACGGGCGGCGCTTCAGCGTTTGGGGATGAAGCTGATAGCGCGTTGGCTGGAGGACCCGGCGATCGTGGTGGAGAATTATGGCGGAGAACGCTGGGAGCGGTTGGGCGATCCTGCTGGAAATCAGGAGTTTACCGTTCAGGAGATGGGTGTCGGATAGAAGGGTGGGCGCTGGGGTGATTTTTGGGCTTGTGTAACGCGCGTTACTGACTTTAACTCCTCCATGAAGATCCCGGCGCATCCTTTTTGCCTCTCTTTGATGTCATGACGATTACGCAGCAACAGATTGCCCTTGAAGCCAATGTTTCCCGCTCGACGGTGGCTGCGGTGATGTCGCCGGCGCAATGTGAGCGAATCTCTCCGGAGGTTCGGGAGCGGGTGATGCGGGTGGCGGAGCGGCTGGGGTATTACCCGAACCGGTACGCGCAGGTGATGAGCCGGGGGAAGAGCGGTCTGATCGGGGTGGTGACATTTAGCACGCCTTTGGATGTGAGCCGGCTGAAGGCGGCTCATGCAACGCGGCTGATTATCGACGCGGGGTATGAGGTGATTGCACAGGATGCGGGCTGGATTCCCGCGACTTCTGATGACTTGCTGGGGGATGCTCTTTGTAAGCGGCTGCTGAATGCGAAGGTGGAGGGGGTAATTCTGGTCTATCCGGACGTTCGTTTTTCCCAGCGTCATGTGGATCGCTTTCTGAAACTCAAGATCCCGGTGGTCCGGATCGCAGGAGATCATCTGGAGGGGGTTCCGGCGTTTATTTCGGACCGGGTATGGGGGTATTACCAGATGACGCGGCATTTGATTGAACTCGGGCGCAAAGATTTTGTGCTGCTCGCGAGCAATGTCCCCTCGTCGATTGACGGTTTTGGTCGGGCGATTGCGGAGTGTCCGGATCAGGTGAGGAGTACGGCGGTGCTTCATCCCCGGTCGTTTGTCCAGTTAGGGCGCTCGGAGAATCACTACCGGTATGGGAAGGTCGGACTGGAGCGGGCGTTGCAGCAGGGGTTGCGGCCGGATGCTCTGGTTTGCAGCAATGATGTATGGGCGCTGGGGGCGATGACTGCCGCATGTGAGGCGGGGATTGCCGTGCCGGAGGAACTGGCGATCACCGGGTTTGATAACGAGCCGGCGGGAGGCTATGGGGCGATCCCGCTGACAACGGTCATGCATCCCATCGAAGAGATCGCGCGCTGCGCGGTGGAGGAGCTTTTCCACCTCATCCGGACAAAGGCAAAGGTGGTCGAGAAAGATGTGCTGATCAAGGGGGAGCTGCTGGTGCGAAAATCGTGCGGGAGCGCTCTTTCGAGAAGGGCCCGAGCGGCTCACTCCCCTGCTTTTTAAGTTTTGTCGTATTGAGTAACCCAGATAACGCGTTATGCATCACTTCTTCTCTGCCTTCTCTTTCATGCTCTCTTTGATTTGCGTGCTGAGCCTTTCGCCGATGACATCGGCGGAGGAGTTTTCGCATGAGTACAATGGCGTAACGCTGCCGCAGGAGGCATTTCCGGCATGGGCGCAGGTGATGGGGCAGGGGAGCGCGCGGATTGATGAGAATGCGCTTCAGGTGACGACGCCGCTGAATCGCCGTCATTTTTACATGCTCGGCAAGGACGCTTCGGGGAAGCTCTATGGGGATGGGGCGGCGTGGAATCTGGTGGGGGAGAAAGCGGCGATCGAGTTCCGGCTGCGCTGTGAAAGCGAGAATCAGGACACGCCGGTTTTCGTCGTTATTCTCCGTAATGGCGGCCGACAGTGGCAGGTTTCCTTCTACGCCAGCCGGATCAACCGGGCTCCGGCGGAGACGAATGAGTGGGACACCTATCGGATCACGGTGAATGACGGTCTGCTCTCCCTGACGTCGGAGAAGAAAGGCGAGATCCTGTCGCAGCAGCGGGGAGCCGCCGATGATCGCGGCAATCTCCTGATGTTCGGCTCTTACTCGTATCTCCCCGGCGGCGAAGATGTCCCGCGCCAATGGTGGCTCGAATACCTGCGCTGGGCGGACAAGTAATCACCCCAACTGTTTTTCCCTGATAACGTATGATGAAAACACCCTCCCTCCATGCGGCGTTTGCAGGAATTCTGCTGGCCGCCGTCGTCCCTGCCGCGCTTCAGGCGCAGCAGGATTATACCCTTTCCCTGACCGGAAATGTGCACTGGAATACCGCTCCATGGTCGCCGTCGGGCAATCCGGGCGCGCAGGATAACATCACCAATATTTCCGGCACGTCGAGCTACTACCTCTATCTCTCCGGGCATCGGGAGATCAACTCGATTACAAAGGTCTCCAACGGCAATATCCGGATCGCCAACAGCTCTGCCGGTAGCTCCGTACCCGGCAGTTACTCACTGACGGTGCACGACACGATTACCGTCCGGCAGGCTGAGAGCGGGGGCCTTCTCTTTCGCAGTATCGGAGATGACTACTGGCTGAGCGTGACGACGGAGAATCTTTCCGCTGGAGGCTACGATCCGGTAACGGGCGCGCAGCGTGGGACGGTTCTGATCGGAGAAACGCTGGATTATAGCCGCGTGAACTTTACCGTTAACGGACAGACGCGTCTGGAGGGCTACGGGAACATCAGTATCGGCGGTGCGGGGCTCAACGCGGATGCGGAAATTGATCTCGGGCATCTGAGCTTTGCGCACTCGATGGAGGCTAGCTATGTGAAGACCGGAGTGGTCGCCGATCCTGACCGGCCGCATACGGTAGCGATCAAAAGCATCCATAGCGATATCGATAACGACGGGGTGGGATCGATCAGCGGGGGCGGGATTCTGAAGGTCGGGACTGACGCGGCGGATGCCGCGGCTCCGGCGGGCGGCGCGAATTTTGTGGGCCTGATCTCGGAGACTCTGAAGCTGGTCAAGACGGGGGACGGCGTGCAGAAGTTCAGCCGGGCGAATGGCAATACGTACAGCGGCGGGACGCTGATCAGCGAAGGCGTTCTCTCGATCCATAATACTTCGGGGAGCGGTCTGGGAACCGGCGGAGTGACGGTCGCTGCGGGAGGAACTCTCGCAGGAAGCGGTATCGTGGCGCTGGGCGATGGGGAGCGGGTGGTGGTGGAGACGGGGGGGCTGCTGGCGCCTTCGGCGGATGGAGGCGGAGTGCAGACGCTGGTCTTCAGCGGGATGAACACAGGGGATGCGCCGATTCTGGAACTTCAGGAGGGAAGCGGAGTGACCTTCCATCTGGACAGCCCGGGCAGCCATGACCGGATTGCTCTGCGGTACTATACGACGGGCGATCTGCTCCTTGATGGCGATGTCGTCATTAACCTCACGGGCACGCTTCAAGAGGGGATCTACGAGCTGTTCTCTTTCCGCTCGGAAGGGAGTGGCAGTGCTCTGGTCCAGAGCGGTCTGGAGGGGGGCTTGATCATGGGAAGCGGGTTTGACGGGTACACCGCGACGTTCCACTACGATGAGGAAGGGTACGGAGGTGTGGGGGTGATCTCCATGGAGCTGACGGCGATTCCGGAGCCGGCGAATGTGGCCCTGCTCGTACTGGGCGGAGGAGTCGCTTTGCTGGGGATGCAGCGGGCGGGCCGCCGGAAGGGAGTGAGGGCGAAATGAGACGCGCCCCACTTTTCCTGCTCGCTGGAGGCTTGGCGCTGGTTCTCACGGGCGGATGTAAACCGCCTGTGAAGGAGGCATCCGGGCTTCCGGTGGCCGATGCGACGCCGGAGCCGGAGACGAAAGCGGACCGGACGATCTACGTTGCGCCGGAGGGCCGCCCTGATGGCGATGGCTCGGAGGCGGCTCCGTTTTCATCGGTAGCCAAGGCGCTGGCGGCGATCGGGAAAAGCGGGACGATCCTGCTGCGGGAGGGCGTCTATCGGGAGCAGGTATTGGTGGAGGGAGCCGCCGAAGCGAATGCGGAGGGATGGCTCACGATCGCGGCCTATCCGGGCGAAAAGGTGGTGTTTGATGGCGGCAGGGCCGTGACCGGGTCGAAGCCGCACCCCGAAGTGCCGGGCGTCTATCTTCTTCCTCCGGGGACGGATCGGACGATCTATGCGTATGAGTGGCTTTACTATGATCTCTGGCAGGAGGGCGACCGTATCCGGTATCGCAAGCAGAATGATCTCGCGGGCGTGAAAGCCTTTCCGGGAAGCTTCTGTATCCTCGAGGATCGGAGCATGCTGGTCCATACGCTTGATGGGAAGCCGCCGGAGATGGCGGGGCTGTATCGGAATCACGATGCCTATGCCTTTTCTCTGGGCCGCGCGAAAGTGCGCCTCAAGGGGCTGATCTTCCAAAACTATGTCGGAGGGACGAATGCCCGCGCGATCTCTCTTCGGCAGCCGGGGGAGATTCTGGAGTGCAAGTTCTTCAACTGTGTCCGCGCGATCAGCAGCATCAGCGTCGGGAGCCGCATTGCCAAGTGCGAGATGCGGGACGTCGGGCTGGGGGTCATCAGCACGGCAAATGATCTGACGGTGGAGGATACTCTGGTGACCTCCGCGGTGGGGCGCTTTGCCTTCAGCGAGCTGAACGAGCATCTGCGCGATGGGCTGCGCTTTTACTACCCGGCGACGGGGGGCCGCGTGGAGGGATGCGCGACACAGGGATTCTGGGGTGGGCTCTATATCAAGAGCCGGACCTGGACGCCCGAGGCGCTGCCGATTGAGGTCCGGGGGAATCTCTTTCTGGACGGGATCAATAGCGGATCGGGCGGCGGATCGCCCGCGCCGTACGAAGGGACGGCAGCGCAGCCGAAGAATCGATATACCGATAACCTCGTGGGCGCGGGAGGCGGGGGGAACGATGCTATGATTCGTCTGCCCGGGATACTGGCGCTCTCCCGGGGGAATTACTTTTTCCCGGTGGGGAACCGGCGTCAGACGGTAAATGAAAAAGATAAGGAGAACGTGGCTGGAGCGGCTCCCTTTGATCTCGCTCAAGGCAGTCTGGAACTGCGCGGCGAGCTTCCCGCAGGCGTCCGACAGACACTGGAGCGGATTCGGCATAATGCCGATCTTTACTGGAGCGGATGGCGTCCGCGGGCGGTGCCCGAGCAGGCCAAAGCGGCGGCTCCGGCGTTTGTCCGGCCCCCGGTGGCGACGGCCTCGCGGATGGGGGCGCTTGTGATTGCCGAGACGACCGGGGGAGGAGCATCAGCGGTCATCTTCAGGTACCGTCTTGCCGGGAGCGACCGATGGATCACGGTACGGGGGAATGCCGCGGCGCATCGTCCGGATGGACCGCCGGTGGCGACGGCGCCGGTCATCCTCCCGGAGCATCCGACGGAGCGGTATTGTCTGGATCTGACTCAGGGCCAGCTGCCGGAGGGCGCGCAGGTGGAGTATGCCGT
Organism: Chthoniobacter flavus; assembly: GCA_040392045.1. Classification (GTDB taxonomy): domain Bacteria; phylum Verrucomicrobiota; class Verrucomicrobiia; order Chthoniobacterales; family Chthoniobacteraceae; genus DATMFV01. The sequence goes on from JBEBWR010000120.1 coordinate 7,486, forward strand.
CCGGATCATGGGAGAAAATCTTCAGCCACTGGCTACGCAAGAGGGCCGGCTGAAGATTACCGGCGGGGCGAAGGAGCTGCATGTCTCCTCCGGGGCCGACGCGGAGCGGGCCGACGGCAGCAGGGGAGCGCCGTTCCCGACGATTCAGGAAGCGCTGGACCGCGCTCTTCCCGGCGATACGGTGACGCTCGCGCCGGGCGTTTACACGGCGGGCGGGGAGCTGTCGCATGGCGGGCGCGAGGGAGCGCCGATCACTGTGAGGGGGGCGGGACGGAAGGCGACGATCATCGATAGCGGCAAGGAGCAGGGCTATCTCTTCTCTCTCGTCAATGCTCCGGACGTGACGCTTGCGGACATGACGCTGCGGTGGTTTACAAATGTCGGCGTTAATGTACAGGATAGCCCTCGCTTTTCCCTGCTGCGCTGTATGCTGCTGAATAATCCGATCCCTACCAATAGCTATAATGGACAGGGCGTACGGATGCAGCGTTCTCCGGGCTCGACGGTTTCGGAGAATATTTTTACGGCGCTGGAGGTCGGTCTTTTCGCGGTGGCTTCGCCCGGGCTGACGCTGACGCGGAATACGGCTTTCCGGAATGTCTATACGGCGGCGAATCTGCGCAGCTCGCTGAAAAACTCCGTGATTGCCTACAACTCTTTTACCTTCACGGGGAATGACTCCATCGTTTTGAATGAAGCGGGGCGGGAGGCGCTGGAGAGCGTCCGGCTGGATCGGAATAACTATGGGACTTTTGTGCGGGGGGATTCGCCGAAGCGCCCGGAGAACGACTTTGCTCCATCGCCCCGCTATGGACGAGCGGAGAGCAAGGCGATGATCCGGGGGGATATCGGGACTGCGCGCGGCGAAGTACGGCGCTTTGCCACGATGGCGGATTGGCGGGAATTCTCCGGGCAGGATGCCGGGAGTCTTTTTGCCGATCCTCTCTATGCCGATCCGATGAATGGCGATTTCCGGCTCCTCCCGGAGAGCCCGAACCTGCTCCCGGATGGGAACATCATTGGTGCCGAAGCGGCATATGCTCCATGAAAAAAAACACGCCATTCCAGCGGGGATTTACCGTGATCGAGCTGTTGCTGGTGGCGGGGATCATCGCGATTATTGTCTCCCTGCTGTTTCCGGCGCTCGGGGTGCTGGGAGCGTCCCGCAATGCCAGCCGGTGCATGAACAATCTGCGGCAGCAGGCGCATGCGGTCGGCGTTTACACCACGGAGCATAACGGCACGCTTCCTCCTTTCCGCAAAGACGATCTGAACTGGTACATCTACCTCTGGTATCGCAACGGAAAATCTCCCTCGCCGGGGGTGCTGCCCAATGAGAATCCCGCGAATGACAAGGAGCATCTGACGGTCTACCAGTGCCCGGCCAATCCCGGCCGGATTACGCGCTGGAATACGCCGAATTATGCCTACAACCGGGCCATCGGGGAGAGCCGGATTGCCAACATCGACATCCCGGCGCGGGTGATCCTGCTGGTGGATGCCGGATATCGCGTGGATTCCGCCCAGTCGCCCACGATCGGACCGGAGAGCATCGTCTGCTACACGACGGAATGCCGGGGAGCCAGCTACTACTGGGAGCGCTCCCTTGATTTCAAGGGGCATAAAGGCCGATGCCATATTGTCTTTCTCGATGGCCATATCGAGAGCCTGACCGCCCGGGATGTGGAGAAGCGGATCGGGGAGAAGGCGATCTTCTGGTCGCGGAACAATGAACCCGTGAATGATGCCCGGCGGACGAACTATTGGTGAGCCGTTTTTTTCATAGGGGAAAAGATGATTGCCGGAGAGCCGGCGGGAGAGCGGCAAGTTGCAGATTGACTCCGGAATCGCAGAAGGGCAAATGTTGCCCATGCGTTCCTTCTCTTCGG
>JBEBWR010000121.1:0-9179 GCA_040392045.1 Chthoniobacter flavus
GCCCGGTTCACGCTCAGAGAAGACCTCATCGGCACGGCCGTGATCATGAATCCGGAAGAAGCCACCCTGCCCGAGCGAGACGCGCCAGAAACGCAACGCACCACCGCCCACCGTCTCCAGAAGAAGCAACCCGTCGCGCCGGAGGATCGGCTGCCATTGCGCGGGAATCCCCGGCGCTTCCACTCCCAGCAGGACCACGGCGGCCACGTCGCGCAGCCCATTCGTCGGGCTCCCCGGGAGCGGCTCGCTCCAGTGCAGCGTGATGTGGTGTTCCCGGCAAAAGCGGGTGACCCGTTCGCGCGGTGCCGCTTCCATCGTCCCTGCGATCACCACCGTCGCGCCGGTGGATGCAGGAAGTTCACGCAGGTAAAGCTCCAGCGCGTTGGCAATCCGTTCGTGTAAGGTTTTCATCATCGCAGTTATTCAAAGAGAGCGGCGGCCAGCAGCCGGTCCACCGGATCAATCACATCATGGGAGAGCGGCTGGATCGCCATCCTCTCCATCGCTTCCGGCGTGGCCCGGAGATAGCCGACCTGTACGCGGTCGCCGGTCAGCACCGCTTCGGTCACGGCCACGCCCTCTTCGGGCGTGATCGTGCCAAGCCCCGCGGCGGCAAGGGCGGCCTGCGTCGCGGCGTCGAAGCTGTGGCTCCAGAAGCCCCAGTTGATCACCCGCACCGGGAATGCCGCCCGACTCGCAAATTGCAGCACGCTGGCGTCCAAAAACGTACTCGCCCCGGCGTAGGCTCCAAGCCGGGCCTCATTAAAGAAGCTCTGCGCGGAGCCGAGGTAGAGCAGGAAATCGAGCGACAGCTCGCGTACCAGATCAAACAACACCTCCGCAGAAGCAGCCTTGGAACGCAAAACGCGGCAGGTCAGCGCCTCGTCAAACGTCCGTGGCGGCTCTTCTTCAAACGCGAGCGCGGCATGAAACACGCCATGAATCGCGCCGAACCGCTCCTGCGCCGTCTTGAGCACCTGCTCCAACGCCTGCCGGTCCGCGCCATCCGCCTGAAGGTAGAGCACCTCCCCACCCGCCTCGCGAATGGCGTTCATCCGCTCCGTCAGCGCGGCATCTTCAACCCGTCGGCCCACCCAGATTAACCGCGCTCCGAAACCGCTGGCAAGGGCATGGCTTAACGCAAAGCCCACATTCCCCCCACCGCCGACCAGCAGGTAGACCCCGCCCCGACGGTACGGACTCTTCCCGCGCCCGGGCGGCGGCACCGCTTCGAGCTGCATCTCAAAGCGCGCTCCCCCCCGCAGCGCCACGCGCTGCCCCCGCCGCTGCGGCGGCTCTGCGGCAATGGCAGCGGCCAGCCACGGCAGGAACGTCGCATCCTCGGCTTCATCCGGCGCAAGATCAAGAAGAGCGGCATCCAGCCGTGGCCACGCCTTGGCTAGCGAACCGAGCCATCCGCTCAGGGTGCCGTGATGAGCGCGAGGCGCTTCATGCTCTCCGGGAGCGAAAATCCCGGTAGTGATCACCCGAAGCGCCGGAGGTCGCGAAGCCGCCAGCCAGCCCGCTTTCTGCATGGCGCTCATAAACCGCCCCAGTGCGACCAGATGTCGACGTGCGCAACGCTCGGGCTGGTCGCCTCCCTCCTGATCCGCAACGAAATAGATCACCTCCGGCGGTTGTGCATCGGCCAGCCGCGAGGCAATCGCCTCAAGATCGCTTTCGCCGAGCGCAAAGTCGATCCCACCGGCATTCTCATGGAGATCGCCAAGAGCTTCAAAAAGCGGCGTGGGACGGGAACGCACCAGCCACCACGAACGCACTGCCCCGGGAGCCTCCCCCGTCGCCGCTGCCTCTTTCCAGCGCGGCACAAACCAGCATGGCGGAGCCCCCGACGCTTCCGGAGCAGCAATCGTCTCCCCGGAAGGCAACGACTCGTCGCGCATCTCCCTGATGATCATCTGACGCAGCCCGGCGAGATGTGGCAGCGACGCCAGCACCTCCTCCGCGCTCGCCCCGAAATCGATCAGGCAGGCAATCTCATCGACCCCCGCCTCCCGGCAGCGGCGCACCATCTCCAGACATTCCTCCGGCGTCCCGATCAGCGACGCCTGTCGACAGTAACGCTCGTAGGAATACTCCGCCATGGCGTCGAGATCGCTCTCGGGAATCTTCTCCATCGCCGTATGATGAGCATCGAGCGAACTGCGGATATACTCCAGAAACGGCCCGCGCACCGTCTGCCTCGCGAGGTCGCCATCCTCCTGCACGAAGGTATGCAGCATCAGGGTCACACGCCCCGTCATCGGATCATACCCGGCCTCCGCCCGCGCCTCGCGGTAGCGCGCGATTTTGGCGGCGAGCTGCGTTACCGTTGACCCCTGCAACATCGTCAGAACGTGGTACCCCGCCCGTCCGGCATCAATGAAGCTCTCCACCCTCCGGGACGCGGTCAGCCAGACAGGCAGCTCCTTCTGAACCGGCTCGGGATAGATACGCAGCTCGATCTCCTCCCCCTTGCCATTCCGGCGCGGCAGACTTTCGCCCCGCCAGAGCGCCTGCACCTGCGGAATGCGCTCCAGCCAGAGATCGCGCAGCCGCCCATAAGCCTCGGGAGCCAGAGCGAAATCATTCGGATTCCACCCGCTGGCAAAGCCGAGATCGACCCGACCGCCCGAAAGGTTATCCACGACCGACCATGCCTCCGCCACGCGCAGCGGGTCTTCCAGCGGCAGCACCACGCTTCCCGCCCGCAGCCGGATACGCCGGGTTACTGCGGCCAGCGCAGCCATCAGCGACGACGGCGAGCTGTAGATCCCGCCGAACGGGTGAAAATGCCGCTCCGGCGTCCAGATCGCCTCAAACCCGTGAGCATCGGCAAAGCGCGCCGCATCAAGCACCAGCCGGTAGGGATTCCCCTCCGTCGGTCGGCTCTGATCGCTGAAGAACATGATACTGAGATCAAGCGCCGCTCGCGGTTCATTCTCAACGACGGGCGTCGCAGGCAGAAGGGGGGCAGGAGCCGGATCGCCCGCGTCAAACCAGCAGCGCACCCGCGCAAAGGGATACAGCGGAAGCGAAAGCCGACGCCGGTCTTCCGGCGCAAAGCGAGCCGCGAGATCAGCCGTGCGACTCTCCCCGCCCGCAACCCACCAGATGACGAACGCCTGCCAATCCTCCTGAGGCGCAGACGTCTCCTGCACCTGCCGAACCCGTCCCGAGCTCACGCCGTCCGGCGCGCTCCCGGTTGCCAGCGCCCGAAGCGTGACGATACAGGCTGCCCGATCTTTTGCCACAAAGCCCGCCCGCTCCGCCAGCGCTTCCCTGCCGACAGCCAGGGTATAAGCCATCGCGCCGGTATCGGCTTCCGGCAGAGACTCACAAGCATCGGCCAGCCGGGAGGCCACTTCCCGCAGAGCCTCCGGCGTTCGGGCGGAAAGCAATACCGGAAAAGGCCTCGGCTGTGACGAAACAGGGTCAGCCACCGGCGCTTCCTCAATGACAAGGTGCGCATTGGCCCCTCCCGCTCCGAAAGAGCTGATTCCCGCACGCCGAAGCGGACAGCCTCCGGCGGGCAGCCACGGTTCGAGCGTCTGCTGGACGTGGAAAGGAGTTCCTTCAAAACGGATCGCAGGATTCAGCGTGCGGCTATGCAGCGAGGGCACGAGTTGGCGATGGCGCAGTTGCAGGATCACCTTGGTGAGCGCGGCGATCCCGGCGGCAGCTTCTGCGTGACCGATATTAGACTTCACCGATCCGATAGCACACCGTTCGGGCTTCGCCCCGGCCGCCTCCAGCGCAAGCCGCAAGCCCTCCAGCTCAATCGGATCGCCAAGAGCGGTCCCCGTCCCATGAGCTTCGACATAGGAAAGGGTTTCGGGACTGATCCCGGCCTTCCGCCATGCTTCGGTGATCACCTCCGCCTGAGCGCGGGAAGCGGGTACGGTATAGCCATTGGTCTTCCCGCCATGCCCCACCGCGCTGCCGCGAATCACGGCGTGCACATGATCGCCATCCGCCAAGGCTTTAGCCAGCGGTTTGAGCAGCACCGCGCCCACGCCCTCTCCCGGAACGTAGCCGCTTCCGCCTTCCCCGAAGGAACGGCAGCGACCATCAGCGGCACTGAACCCGCCCTGACTGAGAAAGAGATCCTTCTCGGGATGCAACGTGAGGTTCACTCCCCCTGCCACCGCGCTCTCGCACTCGCCGCGCCGGATGCTTTCGCAGGCGGAATGAATGGCGCTAAGCGACGAAGAACACATCGTATCCAGCGAGAGGCTCGGTCCGCGCCAGTCGAAGCAGTAGGAAACGCGGTTGGCAATCGACGCATAGGAGCCGCTCAGGCTGACCGGATTGCCCTTCAGACGCTCCTCCACCCCGTAAAGCTGATAGTGCGAATACATCACTCCCGCGAACACCCCGACGCGCCGCCCCTCCAGCGCGGAGCGGGAGTACCCCGCTTCCTCCACGGCATGCCAGACGCACTGGAGGAAAAGACGCTCCTGCGGGTCCATCACGCCCGCTTCCCTTGGGGAAATCCGGAAGAACTGCGGATCAAAGCGGTCCACCTCTTCGAGAAACCCGCCCCAGCGGTTCGTTGTTTTTCCGGGCTGCGATAGTGTGGCGTCGAAATAATCGCGGTAATCCCAGCGCTCCGGGGGGATCACCTCAATCCCGTCACGTCCCCCCGCGAGATTCTCCCAAAACGCCTCCAGCGTCGGTGCCTGAGGATAGCGTCCGGCGATCCCGATGATCGCGATCGGCTCCCCTTCGCTGACAGCCGGGACGATCTCTTCGCGTTTGGGCATCTGCGTCGGCTCCGCGGGAGCAACCGGCGCTTCCGGCTCCGGCAAGGATAACCGATGATGCGCCGCCAGATGCGTGGCGAGCCGGTCCAGCGTGGGGTATTCAAAGAGAATCGTCCGCGAGAGCGGCCCCAGTTCGCTTTCCAGCATCTGCGAAAAGCGGGCCACCATGACCGATTCAATCCCATAGTCTTCCACCGGCTTATGGCCTGATACCCGCTCGGGAGCCAGCCCGGTCAGCTCGGAGAATTTCCCGCGCACATAGGCTTTCATCCGGGCAAGCGCGTCGTCCCCCTCCGGGAGCGATTCCGACCGGGGAGCCGCCGGAGCGGCAGCGGGAGAAGGATTGAGGAAAAACCGCTCCAGCCGCCGTCGTTCTCCACGGCAGAGACAGAGCTGCCGCTCCCCGCTGGCCAGCGCGGATTCAAAAAGTGCCAGCCCTCCCGCCGTGTCGAGCAGTTCCAGCCCTTCCACCAACTCCGGGGAGCCCTCCATCCCGCCTTCGCTCCAGAGCGGCCAGTTCAACGAAAGCCAGCGGGCCGCGCTCCCCTCCTGTTGACAGGCGGTAGCGTCCAGAAAAGCGTTGGCATAAGCATACGCCGCCTGTCCGAGCGGACCAAAGAGCGCAGCCGTGGAGGAAAACAGCACCCACAGCTCCACGGGCAGATGCGCCGTAGCCGCCCGAAGCGCAAGCAGCCCCTCCACCTTCGGTCGGCAGACTGTTTCCCAGTCGGGATCGCCCAGATTCCAGACCAGCGCGTCGCGGACAACGCCCGCCGCGTGAAAGACGCCGTGAAGAACTCCCTCATACTCCAGCGCCACCCCGACCGCTTTCGCCGCGCCCTCGGCGGTGGCAATATCGCAGGCGACATAACGCACCTCTCCCGGCATCGCGGAAAGAAGCTTTTGCGCCGCTTCATCCGGCGTGGAGCGCCCCACGAGCACAATCCGCGCGTGATAACGGTCCACGAGATGCCGTGCAAAAATGCGCCCGAGCGCCCCCAGTCCTCCGGTGATCAGATAGACGCCGCGCTCCCGGATGCCGGGACGGGCCGTTCCCTGCCCTTCGGGAAGCAGCTCCAGCTCGCGTCGCTGACGACTGGAGCCTTCAATGCGGATCTCCGCTTCATCGTCCTCCAGCTCGGCCAGCAGCGTCGGAATCTCCCATCGGGTCAACCCCGCCGTCTTCACGCGCAGGAGCGGCTGCTCATGGCGAACGCTGCGGGCATAGCCAGCCACCGCCGCGAACAGCGCCTCGGACTCTCCCCCCAGCGGATAGGTGAAGAGCAGCGGCGTCTTGCGGGTCAGCCGGAGCTTGAGCAGGAAACGCACCAGCCGATGCAGGGAGCGGATTCCCACCGCCTGAGCTTCTTCCGTACGCCGCGCCGCACGGGAAGAGGCGTGCAGAATCGCCGCAGGCCGATGTCCCTCCAGCGCGGCAGCCAACGCCGCTTCATCAAGCGCGGCGCTGATCCGGACGACCGCGATCCCCTGCTCGCGGAAGCGATCAGCCAGAGTTTCATTTTCATCCACCAGCAGCAGTTCCCCGGTAAAGGAAAGCTTCCCCGCCTCCAGCGGCGCGGATTTCCAGCCCGGGCGATACGTCAGGAGCGTTCCTCCGCTGACTTCGCGCACCTTCAGCCCCGAAAGCCTCGCCAGCACCTCTCCCGTTTCCGAAGCCAGAACAATCTCATACCGCCCCTCCCCCGCATTGCGGGCCACGGCAAAGCAGCGCGAAGGCAGCCCACCGCGCACCTCCAGCTGCTCCAGCGCAAAGGGCACCGCCATTCCCCCCTCCGCCGGAGCCAGCCACGCCAGCATCCGCAGCGCCGCATCCACCAGAGCCGGATGCAGGTGAAACGCACCGCCCCCCCAGACCTCCGGAGTCTCCAGCACCGCCCACGCCTCCCCATCGCCGCATCCTCCCTCCCGGATCGCCCGGTAGCCGGGGCCGATCTCCAGCCCCCGCTGGGCGAAAAGGAGCCGAAGTGCTTCCGGGCTCTGCACGTTCGGACAGCGCCTGCGGATGGCGCTCGGAGAAATCGTCTCCGGCGAGGAAGGAATGACACGCGGGTCAGCCTCGGCCTCCATCAGCAGCACCCCTTCGGCATCGGAAAGGACCACGCGAAGCCGCTCCGGAGCCATCCGCTCCACGCCGATCCGCAGGAGGCGCTCCCCGTCGCACTCCACCGGACGCTGCCAGACCACGTTGCGCAGCCCCGCAGCCCGATCTCCCAATGCAAGCGAGACGGCCTCCAGCGCCATCTCCAGCGTCGCGGCTCCCGGCAGGATCGCCTTGCCGCGCAGACGATGATCCGCAGCGATCCGCTCATTGCCGTGAAGACGCGTTTCAAAAAGCACGCGGTCAAGCGTCGAGCGATTCTCGTGGACCAGCGGATGCAGCCGGGACGAAGCCACGGAAGAGCGCGAGGATTGGCGGACCCAGCAGAGATCGCGGGCAAACGGATAACCCGGCAGTGAAACCCGCCGCACCGGTACGCCATTCCAAAGTTTCTTCCACGGCACTTCCACGCCCGCCACCCAGAGCCGGGCCAGCCTTTCCCACTGACGCTTGGCCAGCAGCGTGGCAACAAAGGCGTCCCCCTCGTCCCCTTCCGTCAGGATCGCGGCGGTCTCCGCGCTGGTGCGCGAATTTCCCCGTACCGCTTCCCCAATGCCGGAATTCCCCGAGAGCGCGGCCCGCAGCCCGGCCACCAGTTCCTCCCGGCTCCCGGCAATCACGGCGGCCCGTTCCTCAAAGACCTCGCGCCCGGTCTGGAGCGTAAAGGCGATATCGGCCAGCGACGGTACCGGAGCGTCTCCAGTACGCTCCACCCACTGGAGCAGACCGCGAAGCGCCTCCTCCAGCCGTTGCGCGTCGGCTGCCGAAACGACAAAGAGATGCCGCCCTTTCAGTGCCATTCGCGGACGACGGTCCTCCCATGCTTCCAGAATGACATGCGCATTGGTCCCCCCCGCCCCGAACGAGCTGATTCCGGCCCGGAGCGGCTCGTCGCTTTCCCACGGGGCGGCGGTCTGCTGAACCGAAAAGGGGCTTTCCTCAAACGCGATATGCGGATTGAGCGCGGCGGAGTGAAGGCTCGGCACCAGCGTCCGGTGACGCATCATCAGCAGCACTTTCGCCAGCGCCGCGATTCCCGCCGCGCCTTCCAGATGCCCGATATTCGATTTCACGGAGCCAAGGGAGCAGAACGGCTTCTCCCATGCACCGCCCGCCATGCGGAACGCATTGGTGAGCGCCACGATCTCAATGGGATCGCCCAGCGGCGTTCCCGTCCCATGCGCTTCGAGCACGGAGAGCGTCCGGGGAGCCACTCCGGCCCGGCGCATCGCGGCGGCGATCAGCTCGGCTTGCGCGACCGGATTGGGTACATGGTAGCCATTGGTCTTCCCGCCATGATTGACGACGCTGGCGCGGATGATTCCGCAGATACGGTCGCCATCCGCCACGGCCTGCGAGAGCTTCTTGAGCAGCACGGCTCCCACACCTTCTCCCGGCACGTAGCCGTCCCCTCCCGCGCCGAAGCTGCGGCACCGGCCATCGGATGCGGTAAATCCCCCCTGCTCCAGCCCGAGCGCCTTCACGGGGTGAAGCGTGAGGTTCACCCCTCCGGCAACCGCCATCGACGCTTCGCCCCTCCGCAGGCTTTCGCAGGCGAGATGGAGCGCCACGAGCGACGAGGAGCACATCGTGTCCACCGCGAGACTCGGCCCGTGCCAGTCGAAGAAATAGGAAATGCGGTTCGCCACCGACGCCTGCGACGCCCGGAGCGGCTGCCACTGTCCGGCCCCGTCCACGCCCAGAAGCTGGTATTGATTATACATCACCCCCACGAACACGCCGACGCTCCCGCCCTTGAGAGCCGAGGGGCGGTAGCCCGCGTCTTCGAGCGTGTGCCAGACGGTCTCCAGAAACAGGCGCTCCTGCGGATCGGTCGCTTCGGCTTCATGCGGTGGAATGCGGAAAAAGACAGGGTCAAACCGGTCCGCATCCTCCAGATAGCCGCCCCAGAGGGTTCCCTCCTTCGGGAAAGGCTGGCCGCCGCGCTCCGGCGGATGCGGCTCAATGCAGTCGCGCCCCGCCTTGAGGTTCTCCCAGAAAGTTTCCAGATCCGGAGCCATCGGGAAGCGCCCCGAAATACCGATGATCGCAATCGGCTCCCCGCCCTCTTCGGACTCCCGCGCTTGAGCCGTCACCGGCGAAGGCGCTTCCATCTCCGGGAGTTCTTCCCGCGGTGCCTCTTCCTCCAGCGTGAATACCTCCGGATGCTGCGTGACAAAATACCCCGCCAGCGCGTCGAGCGTCTGATATTCAAAAAGCAGCGTCTTCGAGAGCGGGCCGAAGGTCTGCTCCAGTTCACGGGTAAATTTCAGGATCAGGATCGAGTCCAGCCC
>JBEBWR010000122.1:0-9173 GCA_040392045.1 Chthoniobacter flavus
TCAGTTCCCTTGATCCCACCAAAGTCAGCGCCCTCTTCAAAGAACTCTACACCCTTCTCTCGCGCAAGGATTGGCCCATGATGCCCGAGCGCAGCTTCGTCGACAAATACGGAGCCAAGGGCGCCGCGCAGATTGCGCTGAATCTCATCGACGCCGTTCGCAGCGCCGAATCTTCCACCGTCCTCGTTGAGCCGCTGCGGGGAACCTTCAACGCCACCGCCGGGACCTTCACCGTCGGCTCCACCGCCACCACCGACACCCTTATGGGTAACGCACGCCGCCCCCTCCTCACCGAAATGGCCGTCAGCGTCCCCCTGTCAAAAGTCACCGAAAACGAAGGAGGCAGCGCAAAATCGTACTACCTCTGTCAGGCCTACGCAGAGATCTATCTGCCCGAATCAGCGGGCGACGCAATCGACCTCGTCGCCGACAATTACACGCTGCATGTCGTCAATTTCGCAGGAACCGGCGCGGCCAACGAATCCGCGATCACCGCCGCCGAGATTCGCGGCGGGAAACCCTCGCGGATGGAGCCCGGGGAATACCGCACCGTGATCCGGACCGTCAAGGTACCCGCGAGCGCCACCAGTTCCCCGCCCGTAGCGATCACCTTACGCATGGCTTTGAGCATTGGCAGCCAGCGGATCGATATCGCTCCTCTTGCCAGCACCACGCCCATTGCCTATACCGCCGCCCCCGGCGCGCCCGAGGCCAACCTGCGCTCCTACGCAGTGGACGATCCCCACGTCAAACATCATCTCAGTGACTGGAAGGAAGGATCGCAGACCTTTGACGGACCGCCCGCCAACCGCGCCTTGGGCGCAAGCGCCTCGGGAACCCCCATTCAGGACCACGACCTCTCGGGGAACGTCGTCGCGGATTCCGTCGTATTCCCCGCTCGCGGCACCGGCGTCAATGGCATGGCCGACCTGCTGGGCAAGCTCCATAGCGGGATGGTCGGGCAGGCGGCAAATGGCGGCGTCCCGTGGAGGACGCTCCGGTTCCAGCCATCCGGAGCGGCAGCAGACGAATTGCCGGACTGGCTACTGTTGGAGCTTTTCGCCTCGCCCCTTGGCACCGCCGGAGTCACTGCCGGGATCTATCCTCTTGAACCGGACCAGACCAACGGCTTCGAAGCGCGCGGAGGGCTTTTGAATGTCAATAGCCTCCTGACCCCTTTTACTCACGACGACGAAGCGCTGGCGCGAGACCTGCCGTTGCGTTCCCTCCTCACAGGGACCGCCAGCTTCTCCACCGAAAGTGCCCTCAATACCGCCGTCGAGAACATCCGGGAACGCACCGCCGCCACCGAAGGAAAGCTCTACGGAAAAGATCGCTATGTCTTTCCCGGAGAGTTGGCGGAAATCGCCGGAGTGGCGGACAGCGGCGAAGCAAGCGAAGCCGGGCTGACGCAGATCGTCGAACAGGCCACCACCCGCAGCAACACCTTCATCGTCTACAGCATTGGCGAGAGCTTGCGGCAGGGAGCCAATGGCAGGATCACCCCCACCGGGCGAAAGCAGATGCTCTACCTCGTCGAAAAAGCCAAAGGGGACATGCGAGTCGTCTATCAGGAGGAGCTCGGGCTATGAAGAACGTCCGGAGGCAGAGCGCCTTTACCCTGGTGGAATTGCTGATGGTCGTCGCCGTCATCGGCATGCTGCTGGCCTTTGTCGTACCCAACGCGCGCAACTTCAAAGCATCCAGAGAACTGACCAACGGAGGGAACGCCGTCGTCGATATGGTCAACCACGCCCGCCGGATCGCCATGACGGAGAACGTTCTCTCCGCGCTGATTTTCATCAAGGAAAAGGCGGCGGACGGGACCGACATCTCCCGGCGTTACATCCTCTACCAGCAGCTTGCGGATCGCTCAGGGTGGAAGCCCGTGAGCCGTTGGGAGAATCTGCCCGTGGGAGTCTATGTCAGCGGCAGCGATAGCGAAATCTACTTCACCGAGCAGGTATCGCTGGCTCCGCCCCTCCCTTCGCTAAGGCGAGGCGGCGATACCTATATAGCGGGTAGCTATGTCTATCAGGTTTTCCTGCCCAACGGAGCCCTGTTGCTCAACGCCAATCGCGAACCGCGCGAGCTGCATCTCCGGCTCGAAGACGACATAGAGGGAACGAACTATTTCAACATCATCATCAACTCCAACACCGGCATACCGGTGATCCGCAGACCATGAAGCGCGCCTTCCCCGCCTCCGCATTTTCCCTGGTCGAAGTCACCCTCGCCCTCGGCATCGTGAGTTTCGTCCTCATCGCATTACTGGGGCTTCTGGGCGTATCGATCAACGCTTCCCAGCGCTCCGCGAGCGGCACGCTGGCCCCCAGACTCGTGCAGTCCATGATCGCAAAGGTCGAGAGAGACGGAGCGCCCGCGGACGGCACCCTGCTAACCTTCTATTTCGACGAGACAGGTCAGGAAAAGACCGGCGCGGAAAACGCCGCCTATACCCTCACGCTCTCCGCGCGTACCCCGGATGAAGAAACCGAGCTTCCCGAAGTAGGCCAGCGATTACGGGTCGTCATCGTCACCATCCGGTCCGGAGGAGCGGAGCAAACTGTTTGCAGCACCGTCCTGATTCCCTAATGAAATTTCTGCCAATCCTATTCGCAATCCTCGGAGGGTATGTAACCGCCAGCACGACATGGGCCGGAGGTATCGATCACCGTGTACTCGTCATCCATGAGAAAACGCCCGAGGTGGATGGAACGATCAGCGGGGAGGAATGGAGCGAAGCCCTCCCCCTCGACCGGATGCCCCAGCCCGAAGGTTTTCCGCAAACCGAAGCATGGATACTCCTCGGTCCCTCTCATCTCTACGTGGCCGTGCGCAGTCAGGAACCCAACCCTTCCAGAATCAAAACGACCACACTGGCCGACGAGATCAAAGGCATGGTCTGGATGGACGACAGCGTGGAAGTATCCATTGACGCCGGGAATACCGGGCGCAGCCTCTTTCAGGTGATCGCAAACACAGAGGGAACGATCTATGACGGAATGTACGTCGACGGCCAGGCCATCCCCACCGCATGGGACAGCGCCGCGCGGGTACGCACCCGCATCGGCAAGCAGGCATGGGAGCTGGAGATGGCCATCCCGCTGGAGACGCTCTACCAGTGGAGTCGCGGCGACCTGCTCGCCTTAAACGTCGCGCGCGTACGCTACGCAGGCGGCAAGCGGGAAGTCACCAGCTATGCGGGAAAGCGTTTTCTGGAGACGGAGCGCTTTCTCCGCTTCCTGATCGGAGGATCAGTGGACGCCGGGAAAAGCTCGGTAATCGTTTCGCGGCGTGGACCGTTCCGCAGGGGAGAAGATGGCGAGTGGATCTTTTCAAAGCTCAAAGGCGACTGGAAGGAACTGAAACTGGAGGCAGGACTGCCAAAGAAACAGGGGCAAAGAATCCCTCTCCAGCCCGAAAGGGAAGGGGATACGCGCATCAGGATCGCATTTCCCGCAGACGACGCCGAGGCCTTCTCCGAGCTGGAGCTTTACGCAGACGGACAGCGCGTCTACCGCTCCAGCCATGAAGTACGGAAAGCAGAGCGGGCCCAGCGGTTTACCAACGTAGAGGAGCCCCTCTTCGATGAACTCGTCGAAGCGCGCCCCGAAGGACTCTCCCGCGAAGGCATCTTCCAATGGACTCAGGAGCTGACCCGCCCCCTGATGAAGGTCGTCCCCTACCGGGCGGCAATGCCGTATCGTCACGGAGTCACCCCCTTTGAGAATTACCGCAGAGACCGGAGCATCCTCATCGTATCGCCCGACTTCTTCGGCAAGTTCCCCGAACGGGTCGCAACGGCGGAAAAGTACGGCCTGCAATGGCTGGTCTACCCGCACTACTACGCCGCCTTAAAACAGGGCGTGCCCTCCTTTGACCCCAAAGGCCGTCCTTCGGAAAAGCACATCTGGATCTTGGACCCCCGTGCCAAAAAAGCCTACCTCGACCAAAGCCGAAGGGCCGTCGAGCTTGCCGCCAGACATCCGGGAGCAAAGTGGTTCTTCGCCGGCGACGAATCATGGGAACGGCTGCACCGCGCCCTGCTCCTGGCGCTCGACCGCAAGGAAGACTACCCCGAGCTCGCCGCCGCCGATCGGGAGATCCGCGAGAAATACGGCTTCGGCAAATACGGCCTGCCCCATTCCAGCACCGACGAAAATCCCTTCCGCTGGATCGCCACCTACCGCTGGGAGATCGATCAGATGATGTCCGTAGCGCATGAAATCCGCGCCATGATCCGCGAGCACGCACCACAGATGCGACTGGTTTCATGGGATTCCATGACCGGCCACCGCCCCTACGGCATCGACCGGTGGGGAGAGGTATTCGACATCGCCACCGCCCAGATCTATCCCGCCTTTGGCCGCAACCGGGATCACATCGGCTTCACCACGCAATTCTACGCCGACCTCTCAAACGTCGATGAAATCTGGCCCGTACCCCACTTTGAGCATTTCCCGAACAACTTCTCCGCAGAAGAGACTACACTGATCCTCAGCGCCATGCTGCGAGGCGGAGCCACCGGGATGCACCTCTGGACCGGGGACCACATCAACGAAGGCGTACGCCGCCGGGGCACCTCCATCGTGGACCGGATCGGTGCCCCCGAGCGATGGAACGTCGTCCGTTCCCTCATCGACCGCCTGCGCGAACCGTTCCGCGTCCGCCGCCCGGAAGCCGACACCGCCATCTTCTATAGCAACCCGAGCTTTCAGGCCACCGGCGCACCGCCCACCTTCCATCAGTACAACCACTGCGAATGGATCTACACCGTCCTCGGGCCACAGCTGGGCGGAGCCATCCGATTGATTGATGAAGCCAAAGCCGCTCGCGACCCCGAGGGGCTCAAGCGTTACCGTATCATCTACCTCCCCTACATCCCCATCGCCGATGACGCCGAGTATCAGGCGCTGGAAGCCTACGTCCGCAATGGAGGAACACTCGTCGTCTGCGATCCCCGCGCCTTCCGCCACCGTTCCAACGGTACAGAGCGGACAGCCGCCCCCCTGCAACCCGACGTCGAACCCCGCGAAGAGCGCGTCCACGCCCCGATCTGGCAAATGCACGGTGCGGAGAAAGTGCGTACCCTCAGACCGCTCGGCAGCTTCCACCGCTTCCGGAACGCAGATGGCCAGGTCCTCCTGCGTGATGCAGCCGGAGCCCCCTTGGCCGTGGAGCAGCCACTGGAGAAAGGAAAAGTCATCTTCATGGCGCAGAACCCCGCCGTACAATCGCTCATCAAAGACTCCGGCTGGCTGGAATTCTTCCGCAGCCTCCAGCTTTCAGCCGGAGCGAAATTGGGCCATCCCGTCTGGCGGTTCAAGCTTCCGGAGCCGCCGCCGCTCCAGCCCCAGCGCCCCTCCGGCGTCTGCCTGACGGGGAATTACTTCGAGTGGAGCTACAGCAAGCCCAAGCCCGTTGCCAACTCCCCGGTCGGAGGAAGCTACCGGATCGACGGCCCGGTCAATCTTCATGGCCGCGAACCCAAAGAGCAAGAGATCCCATTTGCCACCGGTCGCCTGATGGACCGCATCCGGGGAGCCAATGCTCCCAACGAAGCGCGCCGCAGTGAATTTACCCTCCTATGCCAATCCCGAGAGCCGTGGACCCTGCGACTGCGCCATCACCGCCCCGTCATCGCAAAGCAGGCGCGGCTGATCTTCGGAGGAGAACTACCGCCCGGGCATTGCGAAGTCTCTACCGACGGCCAGGAATGGCGGGAAGCGGGAGCATGGGAAGGCCGGAGCGAAGCCGTGGACGACGTCGGCCTCGTCGAAGTGGCGCTCGAAGCCGGGGAACCGGCACGCTACCTCCGCTTTCACTTCAACGCCTCCGCCAAGCGCTCCCTCGAACTCGCCGAAGTGGAAGTATGGGGCGACCCCGCCCACCAGTGACACTTCCAAAAACAGACATCGTTACCCCCCGGTAACCTATTCAAAGCGGCGACCCATCCCAAAACGCCCCGAAAGCGCTCGTCCAGTCGCGGTGCTCCACACCCTTACGCGCCGCCACGGCCATCCGGGCGCGCAGTGCGGGATCGTCCAGCAGCGAGCGGACCGCGGCTGAAAAGTCGTTGCGGCTCAGGCTCCGCGTGATCAGGCCATTAACGCCATGCTCCACGAGATCCTTCGGTCCCCCGGAGTTTGAAACAATCGTCGGCAGCCCGGAAGCATGCGCTTCGATCACCACATTGCCGAACGTATCCGTCGTACTCGGGAAAAGAAAAAGATCGGCCGAGGCATAAGCCGTCGCCAGTTCCTCCCCGCTCAGCACTCCGGTAAAGAGCGCCTGCGGCAGCTTCGCCCGCAGTTCCTCCTCATACGGCCCCGCCCCCACGAACACCACCTCCGCTTCGCCCTCGCGCAGATTCCGCGCAGCAGCGACAACGAGATCGAGATCCTTCTCCTTCGAGATGCGCCCCACATAGATCAGTACCGGCGGCCACTCGCCCGCATGCCGACCGGGGAAGCGGTCATGCCAGAAATCACGGTCGCGCCGACAGGGATGAAAGAGCTGGAGATCAAGCCCCCGGGGAAGAATCGCAATCTTCTCCGCCGCAATGCCGCGCTGCACCCAGCATTCCCGGTAAGCCGCCGAGTTCACATAGACAAGATCAAGATGAGAGTAAAACGTGTGCATATACTTCCACGTCAGCGTCTCCAAAAAGCTGTCATCCGTGAGAATGCGAACGTACTGCGGAAAGTCCGTGTGATAAATCCCCACCGTCCGTAGCCCCAGCAGCTTCGCCGCCAGCAGCGCCGTCGCGCCCACCGGCCCCGGCGTACTGATGATCAGCTCCGTGAACTGCTCCCGCTCAATGTAGTCGATCATCTCCAGAATCGGCGGAAAGCTCAGCTTCTGAAGTTCATACTCCGGCAGCTCAAACTCCCCGATCGGCTTGAAATTCCGGATCGGCAAATCGCTCGCCGGAGCCTCCTCCAGCCGACAGGTCACCACCACCAGATCCGCCCCCGTCTCCTTCGCCGCCGTCGTCATCTTGCGGATCGTCGTCGCCACCCCGTTCACATCCTCCAGCGTATCGGTGAACCACGCCCGCTTCCGATTCTCAAGAAACGGCGGTACGTCCCCGGCCACCGAGCGGCTCGCCTCCCTTAGCCAGCTGATCGGCGGCGACTGCGAGCGAAAAGCGTAAACGTAGGGGCTGACACTCAAGACAATCGGTCCGAGAATACCAATCTCCTGAATCGCATCGATGAAATTGCCGTCCGAAACCTGCCGGATAAACCGCGTCGAAAAGCGGAAACCGAGCTGGTTGACAAAAAGCGACGCCATGCGGAACGCCCGGCGCTCCGGCTCCCGGCAGTCCTGTAGTTCGCGATTGAGCCGCTGCTTGAAATCCTGCTCGCCAAAAGCCGAGGAAAGCTGCTTCCAGAGCGAAGCATTCTTCGGCTTCGCCAGCTCGAAAAGCTTCCCCGAGATCAGCCCCTGCGCCAGCATCTCCACCTTGTCGCCCAGCGAGAAAACCGTCGGATCGCGCCCCTCCATAAAGCGCGAGAACATCTTGTGCATCAGGCTCCCCGACCCCTCGCGGGTATGGAGAAAGCGCTCATCGGCAAAGTTGTAGATCGTATTATAGAGCCCATGCGAAAGCGCAATGGGCGAGCCCCCGCGCCCGGCCGGAGTGCAGTTGCCGCGCGCGATATGATCGAGAAATTCCTCCACGCGCTTGCAGGAAGGCGTCTCCGTCCAGGCCGCTCCCGGGTACAGCCCGCCATGATCGTCCGAGCCGCCCGTAAAAACCTTGCGCCACGGCTCCTCATGCGTCGGAGCCATCTGATGCCGATTCGCCAGCTCCTCAATCTTCTCCGGAGTCAGCCGCGAGAGGATATGAGCCGCGCTATCGCCGAGCGTCGCATGGCGAAGGCCATTGAGCGTCTCAAAATGCCGGAAAAGCAGGATCAGCTTCTCCAGATGCGCCGTACCAAAGCCGTCGTGCAGCCGATAGAGCGGATGCGCTACAGCGTGCAGCAACCCCTGCTCCGCGAGATAGCCCTGTAGCTCGTAAACACTCCCGCGCAGTTCCTGCATCTCCACGTGCTGCGTCTCCGTGAGATTCCATACCAGCAGATCCACCCGCGCGCGGTCCTCCGGGAAAACCGTCGAGACCTGCTCGCTTACGAACACCCCCGGGCGATCCGCAATGGAGAGGCAGCCGTCGATGCGGTTGTGATCCGTCAGCGTGATGAACTGCATCCCCTGCGCGCGCAGTGCCTTGTAAAGCTCCTTCGGCTCCGAAGTGCTATCGGGGAAATTGAACCGGCGCAGCAGCCACTCTGCCGAGCGGTCGCTGAAGCGCGAGTGTAAATGTAGATCAGCTCTGGAGGGCATGAAAGCGTCGTCGGCTGTTTTCCACCCACCGTTCATAGGTGAGCGGCACGCGGTCGGCAAGCGCTCTTTGGATCAACTCTTCAATCTGTCGCCAGATCGCCGGATGCGCGAGGTCCACCGGATGAATCCCCACCCGCAGCAGCGGCGCTTTCTGAAGGCGTTTGAAAAGCGAGCGATTCCAGCGCAGGCTCACCCGCCGCCGGAGAAAACTGCGGACACTCCAGACCAGCGACTGCGAGCCATACGTCCGCCCCTCCGCCAGATCGACCACCGTGCGCAGCCGCGTCGTATAGTCAAAGCCCAGCATCGCAATCGCCTTCTCCGCCTGATCCCCCAGCAGCCACGCCGGAGCGATAAACCCCTTGGGGTTCAACCCCAGCCGCCGCAGTTCCTGCCGCCCGTCGCCCGCCCGCCGAAGCGCATCCGCCCCGGCGATATCGTAGAACTCGCCCTCGTCCGCCGTATAGATCCGCGTCGTGATCCGGTCCCGGAGCGACTCCTCCAGCTTCCGGTCGCGGCGGTGATAATAGCCGTGAAGCACCACCTCGTCCCCCTTGCCATGCCGCTCCTGTAGCCACTCGCAGCAAGTCGCGGAATCGAGCAAATGCTGACGCCGGTGATGATGCGGGATCACCAGCAGCGAAGTGTTCGGCAGCCCGATCGCCTCCAGCCGCGTCACAATCTCCTGACAAGCCTCCAGCGTCAGCGGGGAGACATCATGGAGCGACACCACCATCGTACGCTCGGGCAGGTCCGGTGAGGGAGGCTGGTCAGCGGTTTCTGAGGGTGTCATCGGGCGAGAGGGGGGCGATTATGCC
>JBEBWR010000123.1:0-9014 GCA_040392045.1 Chthoniobacter flavus
TTCGCCAGCAGGATACTCCCCCTGCCCGAACGCGCCGTAATCGGGCGCATTCCCGCTTCGCAGCAGAAGATTTGCCTCGCGCCCGTTCCGGTCGGGAGTGCCGCTCTCTTCCGGCTTCCATAGGACCCGGGACGGCTCTTCCACAGGACGCTCCGTATGTGCTCCGCGCTCGACTTTGCAGCCGGCCAGAAAGAGCGACACCCCCGCCAGCAGCCAGAGGGAAAGGAGATTCGTCTGTCCCATCAATCCTTGCGCTCTCATGGGGTGGGCACCGCGCGCCACTCTACCGACATGTCGCCATAGAGATGATTGCGCCCTCCGTTGTGCACCGGCGGGTAGTTCCCTCCCACGCGATTGACATCGGGGTAGGACCAGTAGTCCACATCGCGAAGAATCCACTCGTCGGGCTTCTTCTGTTGACGTACATCGGCCAGTTGCATCGGCTCGGGGGAAGGCTTCGGCGGAGTATAGGTATAGCCGAAGACCGGGGTGCGCGTAGTGTAGGCCGCGTAGCGCGTCGTCTTGAGGCGACGCGCCTCCTCGTTGCGCTTCTTCAGGGCGGGGTTCGCGGGGCACTCCCAGACGGATTCCGAGGTCGCAGGGTCGAGGTAGTCCTTCATTTTTCCCGTGATCGCGTGCGCTTTGGCCAGCTCCACCATGGCGAAGCTGGGTCCGGGCAGCCGCCCCTGATGCTCGAAAGCATAGGCGGTGATCGCTCCTCCGATCGTCTTCAGGTTACTCACGCATCCCACCCGCTGCGCGTTCTCGCGCATCCTTCCCATCACAGGAAAAGCGAACGCCGCCAGTACGACGATGATTGCGACAGCGACGAGCATTTCCATCAAAGAAAACGCCGCACGGCGCGCCAACGGGAAAAGGGTCATCATAAAAACAAAAAGAGAGGAGCTACGCTCTGCGTCACTTCCGCACAAGCAGCTTCTTCCGCGCCAACGCCGCCGCTCCAAGCCCCGTCAGCGATAGCAACGCGACGGACCCCGGCTCGGGAATCATGAAGGTATGCGCTCCCGAGGTGATGAATACGTCATCGACGGTCCCATTGAAAGTGCTGCCATAGGCGGAAGCGTTTCGCTCGCCGACGCGCACCTGCCGCTCGCTGCCATTGGCGGCAATGAGAGCGGCCAGCGTGTAGCTTACCACGCTCTGGCCGAGCTGTTCTCCATCAATAAAGAAGCGCACGAGGCTTCCTCCCTCAGTTTCCTCCAGCGAAAACGCGAGGTGGTGCCAGTCCAGATCGTTTAGATTCCGGAAGGAAACCCCGCCGTTTGCCGTCACGGTGGGATTCGTTCCATCGCCCAACATGAGATTGATGGTCCAGCTATCGTCTGCCCATTTGTTCAGCTGAAATGAGAAGAAGTTCCGCTGTCTCGTGGCCGGATTGGTACTGTAGAAAACCGACGGGCCGCGCTCGATCAGGTAGATGAGTTGGTTCGATCCGGTATCGATATCATCCATCTTCAACCAAAGGCCCGCGGTGAAGGCTCCGGCTTCGGCGAAGTCCAGCCCCGCAGCGCTGCCGCCGCTGGCGGTGGCTTCCCAGTAGACGTTCGGGTCGAGATTGCCGGGGGTGGACCCGGAGGTGCGCCGGATGTTGACGCCATTGCCGAAGCGGCCGGGGGCGTAGGTCGGCAGTCCGCCGGTGGCGGACGGGGTGAGGGTCCCGCTGTAGCCGTTGCCGGAATGATCGGTGGCCGCAGGAGTGGAGGCGTCGACCGTTCCTTCGTCGAACTTCCAGTAGAGACCCGAGGGGGTAAGGCTGTCACTCAGAGGTTTTGAGAGATCGATAACGGCTGAGTGAGCCATCAGACCCGAAAGACCGAGAACGAGACCGGAAAGCAACGGCAGGGAGCAGCGATGGTGGGGTGTTTTCATAAAGAGGTGAAATCGATCGGGCTTCCGCACACATCAGATGAACGTGTCGGGTTCACCGGAGGGGAGGCACCATTGGGCCGTTGTTTTAGCGACTCTCCATTTTACTGTCAAATGGAAAGTAAAACAGCGGTGTAAAATGGCCTCTTTTTGGTCTTTGACCCTTCCGGACGGCTTGATACGGACTCTTAATACCGCATGACGCGATTGCGCCAACCGGGCATCCAGCGTTGCTCGCCGCGCGCGGCGGGAGCGTTTTTGACCCGACGCTCCAAAACGCGGGCGGCAGATGCGCCGAAGGCTTTGACCGGGTCGGCGGCTCCGGGCTCCATGCCTTCGAGGACCTGGAGGAGGCCCCAGCCGTGACCGTTGTAGCGCTCGGTCTCAAGGATGCCTTCGCCTTTGAAGTTCACGTAGTCGATCATGGCGAAGCTGCCCCGGCTGCTCTTGAGGAGGGTTTCGTAGTTCCGGCGCACGGTGTCGCGGCGGTTGGCAGGAACGACTCGCAGCATTTTGGGAAGCGCGGCGTCGAGGCGCTGAATGAGGAACTCGGTCTGCACCTCCAGCGCACGGGGCTGGGAGAGGAGCTGACGCAACCCGGATACGCGCTTGCCATCGCGCTTCATCGCCTCCGCGCTGCTCCACGGAGCCGCGCCTTTGGCCCAGCCGGGAACAGCGATGCCCCGCTGCTCCATGAGCGCGATCAGGCGGGGAAAGGATTCGTCGAACGGGCCGCTCTTTCCCTTCGGATACCAGATAAAGTGGCCGATCCCGAGGGAGGGGAAGCCTTCGCCTTTATTCCACGCTACGAGCCCCTCGACGGTTCCGGCACATTCGTTCTGCCAGACCATCCGTGCGACCTGCTGCATCTCCTTGGGGGAGAGGTTGACGGCGGCGGAGAGGGGAGCGATGGCGAAGCTCATGGCAAGAGCGGTAAGAAGGGCGGCTTTTTTCATCATCGTGATGTCCTTATAGGTGGTGACTTCCCCTAACCTCGCACTGATCGCCATGCCTCGGCAAGCTCCCGGCGGTTGATTTTTCCCCGCTCCGTCCGGGGGATTTCGGGGACGGGCCAGAAATCTTTGGGGACCTGCCAGCCGGAGAGAACGGTGCGGGCATGCCGGGCGAGCGCTTCGGGCTCGACCTCTCCGGAGAAGCAGGCGATGGCCTCCTCGTGCCGCAGGCTCGATGCCACGCCGAAGACGACGATCTCGCGCACGCCGGGGAAGGCTGCGAGCCGGGCTTCGACTTCGCGAGGGTTGAGCTTTCGACCGGCGATATTGATCATGTCGGAGGCGCGTCCGAAGAGATAGAAGCCCCCGGGCTCCTCGCGCAGCAGATCGTCGGGCTGGAAACAGCCTTCACTCAGGCCCCCTTGCTCTACGGGGCCGAGGGCGGACCAGTAGCCGTCGCCGACCGTGGCCCCGCGTACGGAGAGTTTCCCGCTCTCTTCGAGGGCGACTTCCGCGCGGCTGAGCGGCTGACCGACGAACCCTTCGCGGTAGACCGGCGACGCTTCGGCGTCGTAGCCGATTCCACCGCATTCGCTGGAACCGTAGAAGGTATGGATCTTCACCCCGAAGCGCCGGGTGAAGCGCTCGCCGACTTCCGGGGTGAGCGGGGCTCCGGCGGAGATGGCGAGCCGGAGCGCGGGCAGGGCGGGCTCGCCCTCCAGCGCGGCGAGTTTATCATAGAAGATCGGCATGCCGGGGAAGACAGAGGCGCGGGTGACGTTCAGGCCGTTGAGGATGGCGCGGGGCATGCGGTCTTCGCTCAGGACCATGGGGACGCCGCACGCTAACAGGGGGGTGACCAGATTGCTGAAGCCGTAGGAGTGCGACACGGGGATGACGCCGTAGTTCAGGTCGGCGCTCCCGATCCCCATCGTCTCGCAGATTTGCAGGCAATCCTCCAGAAGCGCCCGCTGGCGGAAACGGATCAGGCGGGGAGTGGCCGTGGTACCCGAGGTGAGCTTCAGGAGCGCGGGAGGGGGCATTTCTCCCCAGAGGTTGCGGGGTGGGCCGAGGCGGGTGAGCGGTTCGTCGCGACGCAGCAGCAGGGTTGCGCCCGAAGCTTCCAGTATGGAGTGACGCTCCTGCTCGCCGATATGCATGCCCAGAGGGACCACCGCGATCTTCTCGCGCCATGCGGCCAGCAGCAGGGCGAACCACTCCGGTCGATTCCCCACCTGTACGGCAAGCACTTCGCCGCGACGGGCTCCGATCTGTTTGAGAGCGTCGCGCCACTGCCCGGCCTCCGCCTCAATCTCCGCGAATGTCCGCAAAACGCTCCCCGCCTCGTCCAGCAGGGCCGGAGCGGCGGCGCGCTGGCGCAAAATGAGACCCCACGCTTCAGTAATCATCACTCAAAGCCCGCCAGCCTACCTGCAAGCCTTCCGTTGCCAACGCTCTTTTTCAAAAAACGCGAAGTTTTTGGTTGCAGAGAAATCCCAGCAGGCTATCGTCTCCTTCCCTTTCCCGGTCATGGTCATGAAAGCGAATACCCATCCCAATTACAACGAAACTACGATCTCCTGCGCCTGCGGGACGGTGTACAACACCCGCTCCACCCGCAGCGACATCAAGATTGGCATCTGCGCCAGTTGCCACCCGTTCTTCACCGGGGAGCAGAAATTTGTCGATACCGCGGGCCGGATTGAGAAGTTCACCCGCCGCTACGGCAACGTTCCTCGCGCTCCGCGCAAGTAGCGACCACAATTTGAATTTCAGAAACGGTGATCCGCCCGAACAGGCGGTCACCGTTTTTTTGGCCCCCGACTGTTTCTCTTTGTTCCCTTCCCCGAGCCCTCTTTTTCACCTATGGATTTTGCCCCGCTCATCGCCAGGAAAACTGAACGCTTCCGCGAACTGGAGGCGGAGATCTCCGACGGCTCAATCTATAACAATCCGGCTCATGCCCGTACGGTGATGCGCGAGCACTCCCAGCTCAAGGAGCTGATGGAGAGCTGGGCGACCTATCAGCAGACGATCAGAGGGATTGCCGAGAGCGAGGAACTCATCAGTGGCAGCGACCGGGAGATGGCCGAGCTGGCGGAAGCCGAGCTGCCGGAACTCAAGGAGCGGCTGGTCGAGCTGGAGCGCGATATCCAGATCTCACTGCTGCCGCCGGAGCCGGGCGAGGATCGCGACGCGATTGTGGAAATCCGCGCGGGAACGGGTGGAGCCGAGGCGGCGCTGTTTGCCGCTGACCTTTTTCGGATGTACTCGCGCTACGCGGAGATCAACGATCTGAAGATCGAGACGATGGAGAGCAGCCCCTCGGAGTTGGGCGGCTTTCGCGAGGTCATTTTCCGCGCTTCGGGAAACGCTGTCTTCCGCAAGCTCCGGTACGAGAGCGGCGTGCACCGCGTGCAGCGCGTCCCGGCGACGGAGACGCAGGGGCGCATCCATACGAGCACGGCGACCGTGGCCGTCCTGCCGGAGGCGGAGGAGGTGGACTTTGAGCTGAAGCCCGACGAACTGCGCATTGAGGTCTGCCGCGCGGGCGGCCCGGGCGGTCAGGGCGTGAATACGACCGACTCCGCCGTGCAGGTGATGCACCTCCCGACGGGGACGATCGTACGGTGTCAGGACGGGCGCAGCCAGCAGAAGAACAAGGAGAAGGCGCTGAACATCCTTCGCTCCCGCCTGCTGGAGCGCAAGCAGCAGGAGGAAGCGGAGAAGTACTCGGCTCACCGCAAGAGCCTGATCGGCGGCGGCGGGCGGGAAGAGAAGATTCGCACCTACAACTTTCCGCAGAACCGGATCACCGATCACCGCATCGGCCTGACGCTTTACAATCTCGATCGCTTTATGGAGGGCGAGATCGCTGAGATGGTCTCCGCGCTTCAAGCCGAGGACGTGGCCATCCGCCTCAAGGAAGCCAATATCGCGTAAGGATGGCTCAAGGTTCCTTGGGCCAAAAAGCGCCTTTTACGCCGATTTGAGTCGTTATGCTAACAGGCCCAAGGGTTAATGCTTGATCCGGCGACGAACGTCTTCTTATAACGGGTACCCCTCGCGCGCCCGGCGGGCGTGCCTTCTGATCGTTTCCTTTTCTCTCCCTCAATGCAGCAGCAGCCATCGACCTCTGTCCGTTCCCCTCGCGAGAAATTTTTTGTCGGTGCAGAGTGGGCTCTGGCGATCGCCGGGCTGCTGGCGCTCATCGTCCTGAAATGGGTCTACATCAGCGCTCTGAAGGTGAACTCGGACGAGCCGCAGCATCTCCATGTCGCGTGGGCATGGACGCAGGGGCTGGTGCAGTATCGCGACATTTTCGATAATCATACGCCGCTCTTTCATCTCCTCTCGGCTCCGATTGTGCATTGGCTCGGGGAGCGCGCGGATATCCTCTTTTTCATGCGGCTGACGATGGTCCCGCTCGTCGCCGCGGCGCTCGGCTGTATCTTCCTCATCACCCGCCGCCTTTACGATACGCGCGCGGCGGTCTGGGCGGCGCTTCTGGCGGCGCTTCACCCGTTTTACTTTCTCGTCTCTACCGAATACCGTACCGATAACTTCTGGGCGCTCTGCTGGTTCATCGCGCTGACGTGGCTGCTCACCGGCGCGGCCACGGCGAAGCGCTTTTTCGTAGCGGGGCTCTTTCTCGGGGCGGCCTTTAGCGTCTCGATGAAGACCTCGCTGCTGCTACTCTCTTTCGGGCTGGCGACGGTGCTGGTACTGGCTGCCCGCATCTGGGCGGGAGAGAAGGATTTGGGGCGGCTGATGCTCCGAAACTCCCTTGCAGCGCTCGCGGGGGTCATCGTGATCCCGGCGATCCTGCTCTGCTACTTCGGGTCGCAGAACGCGCTGGACGCGATGTATTATTGCGTTTTTGAGCACAATATCGTGCCGGGAATGAAGCCGAAGGGCGATATGATCCGGTGGAATTTCCCGCTGCTCTTTCCGCTGATCCTCATTGCGGGGTGGTTCTACTACCATACGGCACCCGACCGCGCGCTGGGGACGCGCCGGGCAGTGGCCGCGATGGGGGCGGCGCTTTGCATGGCGCTGCTGATGGCGTATTGGCCGCTGGTGACCCGGCAGGACTTCGCCGCGATCACCCCTCCGCTTCTCATCTCCTTTGCCCCGCTGCTGATGGGGATCGTCCGGCGGATACGGAAGTCGGGCAATGCGCTGATGGAGCAGGGACGGACACCCAAGGGGGCGGCACTGCTGATCGCGGCGCTGCTGATCCCCGTGGCAGTCGTCGCCTATGAAGTGCGGGGGACCTACGATATCTGGCGCTGGGATCACAAAGGGCTGGCGACCTTTGAGCATCATCTGGAGCCGAAGCTGAAGATTTCCAAGCCGGGCGATTACTTTTTCGATGCCAAGGGGGAAGTCATCTTCCGCCATCGCCCCTACTACTTTGTTCTGGAGCGCGTCACGCTAACCCGTCTGAAGCGGGGACTGATGGAGAACACGATCCGCGAGGATATCCTGAGCAAAAATACCACGGTGATCTGTTTATCGCGCATTCCCCGCAAGATTCAGCGCGAGATTGATGATCATTACCTCCGCGTGGTGGACGCCACGTGGGTGGCCGGGCAGATGCTCAATAGTAAGCATGCGTTTTCCGCGCCGGGCGAGCCGCTGCGGTTTACGATCCCGGTGCCCGGCCGCTACACGATCATCAGCGCGGAGGGAGCGATGCCCGGGACGCTGGACGGCAAGGCGGTGGAAGGCCCGGTGGAGCTGTCCGAAGGAGAGCATGCGTTTATACCGGCTGATCCCACGAAGAAGATCGCTGTAGTGATCTCTCAGGCGCTGGAGGCGGGCTACGATCCCTTTCACGTCCCCGTGAAACAGAAGGCCTCCAAAGACAGGAAGCAGGTCATTCTGACCAACCCGTTCTCGCGGAAAAACGACGATTAGCCTTTTCTCTCCGCCGCGACTTTGTGAATCTGCGCGGGCGTTCTCCACGCCATCGTTCTTTGCCTTCTCTTTTCCTGCTCAATGCCTGAACAACTTTCGCCTTCCGACCGCGTTCTCATTCTGGCTCCGCACCCGGATGACGAGTCCCTGGCGACGGGCGGCCTCATCCTCCAGGCGCTTGCGCGGGGTGCGAAGGTCCATATTATCTTCGCCACGAACGGCGATAACAACCCGTGGCCCCAGCGCTGGGTCGAGCGCCGCTGGCGGATCGGCCCGGACGAGCAACAACGATGGGGGGCGCAGCGCCAGCAGGAAGCGCGCAGGGCCGTGGCCTATCTCGGCCTGCCGGAAGGGGCGGCGAGCTTTCTGAATCTCCCCGATCAGGGGACGCCGCGCCTGCTGCATCGGCGGGATGAAGCGACTCTTCAGCGGATGACGGCGGAGATCGCCGCGTTCCGCCCCACCCTCTGCGCCATCCCCTCCCCTTACGATCTGCACCGCGATCACAACGCGCTGCATCTCCTCTGGCAGATCGCGGAGCACCGCGCCGCGCTATCCGAAACGCCCCGGCAGCTGCACTACCTCGTGCACTTCCGGCGCGACGAACCGGCTCCGCCGCCGGTCTGCCTGCACCTCTCCGAAGCCGACCGGCAGAAGAAGCACGATGCCATTCTCTGCCATGAGACGCAGATGGTCCTGAGTCGGAAGCGGTTTCTCGCCTACGCCGCCATGGACGAGCGCTACCACGCGCCGCTGCCGGTCTGCGACGAAGCGCCGGGACACCGGATTTATCTGGCGCGATGGCTGCCGCCGCTCCTGCGCCTGCGCGCTCATCTGCCGCGCCGTCGGATCGGGGCTACGATTCAGCTCAATGGCGAGACGGAGGACAACATGGGGCTGCGCTGGATCGCGCCGATCCCTCTTGCTTCCGGCAGGGTGACGCCGCAGGAGAGCAGTCACCCCGGGATGGAGCGCGCCGTCGTCCGCATTGAGGGAGACGAAGCCGAGATCGCCATCCCGATACCGCGCGATCTCCGGCTCCTGCGGCTCTACGCGAAGTTTCAGCGGCCGACATTCTTTCTCGATGAGACGGGGTGGCGCTCGGTGCCGGTTATTTCCACAGGTGCTTGGGGTAGCGCCGCTGGAGCTCCTGCCTGATCGTCGGGTACGACTCGCGCCAGAAGGTGGCGAGGTTTTGCGTGACCTGAATCGGGCGATGATTCGGCGCGAGGACCTGAATGGTCACGGGGA
>JBEBWR010000124.1:0-8989 GCA_040392045.1 Chthoniobacter flavus
CCCGGGTCCGCTCGGTAACGCTCACGAGCATGATATTCATGATCCCGATGCCGCCGACGAGCAGCGAGACAGAGGCGATGGCTCCGATCAGCGTGGTCATGATCCGTGCGGTGGAGGTGGCCATTTCGGCGATCTCCTGCTGGGTGCGCACGGTGAAGTCGTCTTCCCTGCCGGGGCGGATGTTGTGATACTGCCGCAGTAGCGCGATAATCTGCTCCTGCGCGATGGGGAGGTTCTGCTCGTGATTGACCTGCACGAGGAAGGAGCGGAAGCGGGTGGTGCGTGAAAGGCGCTTCATGGCGCTGGTGTAGGGAACGATGATGACGTCGTCCTGATCCTGCCCCATCATGGAGAGCCCTTTCGGAGCCAGTACGCCGAGGATGACAAACGGGGCGTTCCGAATCCGCACGACTTTCCCGATCGGCGATTCATTCCCGAAGAGCTGCGTTGCGACCGTCGCGCCGAGAACGGCGACTTTGCTCGCCCGTCGGATCTCCAGCTCGCCGAAAGGAGTGCCATCAATCACGGGCCACTGCCGGAGGTCGAAGTATCCGGCCCCCTGCCCTTGAACGGTGGTGTACCAGTTCTGGTTCCCCGCGGCGACCTGCGCGTTGACCCGTACTTCCGGGCTGACGGTAATGACCTGACTGATTTCCCGCTCGATGGCTTGCGCGTCCTCCAGCTTCAGGCTCGCCGCGCCGCCCCACCCCGTGCGCTTACCGCTGGAGGTGACACTGCCGGAAAAGACAAGAATGACGTTCTGCCCGAGGCTGGCGATCTGGTCGCTGACCTGCGACTTGGCGCCGTTGCCGATGGCGGTCATCGCGATGACAGAGGCAACGCCGATGATGATGCCGAGCGCGGTAAGCAGGGAACGCATTTTGTTCCGTCGCAATGCGCGGAAGGCGATGAGAAACGCGGAGAGGGTCCTCATGGCTCAACCTCCGGCAGGACGACTTTCGAGGCGGAGGTGCGCACGGGTACCGGGCAGTCGCTCTTGACCTTGCCGTCGCGCATGACGATGTTTCGCTTCGTGTAAGCAGCGATGTCAGGTTCGTGCGTGACCATGATGATGGTGATGCCCTCGTCGTTGAGCTTCTGGAAGATGCCCATGATCTCCACGCTGGTCCGGCTATCGAGGTTTCCGGTCGGCTCATCGGCCAGCAGGACCTCCGGTTCGTTGATCAGCGCCCGGGCGATGGCCACTCGCTGCTGCTGGCCGCCGGAAAGTTCGTTCGGATGGTGATCCACCCGCGACCCCAGCCCGACCATTTCGAGCGCGGCTTGCGCCCTGCGGCGGATTTCGCGGGCGCTCATGGTCTTACCGGAATAGAGCAGCGGCAGTTCCACGTTCTCCAGCGCGGAGGTGCGGGAGAGGAGATTGAAGCTCTGAAAGACAAAGCCGAGCTTGCGGTTGCGCAGCGTGGCGAGCTGATCGCGACCGAGGCGGGAGACGTCAACGCCGTCGAGCAGGTAGCGCCCTCCGGAAGGGCGGTCAAGACAGCCGAGCATGTTCATCATCGTCGATTTTCCCGAGCCGCTCGCGCCCATGAACGCGACAAACTCGCCCCGGTGAATCTCCAGCGATACGGAGCGCACGGCGTGCACGTCCACGCCTCCGGTGCGGTAGACTTTCTCGATCTCCTGAAGCTGGATGACGGGTGAATCCATCGGGTAAGACTTACTATAGCTTCTAAAAACGGCGACGCATCCCCGCGCCGGTGAAGGGGTTGGGCGAAGTCCCGGGCTGACCGCCGTCGCCGCCCTTGACCTTCATTGCGTTGGTGATGACGAGATCACCCTCCTCCAGCCCGGAGGTGACGGCGGTGTAGATGCCGTCGCTGATCCCGGTACGGATCGTGACCGGATGCGCTTTGTCGTCTAGCAGGATGTAGACTTTGCGCTCCATGGGCGTCGCTGCCGCGCGACGGCTGCCGCCTCCCCCTCCGCGGCCGCCCCGGCGACCGCCTCCAGCGCGTTGCGCCCCTCCGGCACGCTGCGCTCCTCCGGCGCGCTGCCCCTGAGCGTTTCCACCTTGGAGCTGAGCGGTGATTTCGGCGGCGTTCCCCGCGCTGTTTCGGCCTGCGGGAGTGGCAGGTGTCGGGCTGGGCCCGGGCTGCACCTCATCCTCGGCGGGCGGCGCGTCGTTCCCGGCGGTCTTTGCCTCTTCGATCTCCTGAGCAATATCTTCGGGAAGCTTGAAGCGCAGGGCCGCACCGGAAATGAGAAGGACATCGCGCTGGCGCGCGGTGATGATCGATGTGCTGGCGGTCATGCCGGGCTTGAGCTTCAGGGCGTCGTTGCTGACCTCGATGATCGTGTCGTACGTGACCACGTTATCGACGGTCAGTGGAGCGTTGCGCACCTGCGTGACCTTTCCGTGAAAGGTATCCGTCGGGTAGGCATCCACGGTGAACTCCACCGACTGCCCTTCGCGGACGTTGCCCACGTCGGCTTCAGCGACATTTGCGTTGATCTGCATTTTGGTCAGGTCATTCGCGATGGTAAAAATAATCGGAGCGGAAAGACTCGCGGCCACGGTCTGGCCGACGTCAACGTCGCGGGAGATGACGATCCCGTCCACCGGCGAGACGATGGTGCATCGCTCCAGATCGACCTTGGCTTTCTGTAGCGAGCCTTCCCGGATAAGGACCTGCGCCTCGGCTTGACGGAGCGTGGCGACCGCCTGATCAAGACTCGACTTCGGCGCGGCATTGCGGTGATGCAATTCGCGGGCGCGCTCCTCATTGAGCTTGGCAAGGTCGAGCGCGGCTTTGGCGTTCTCCAGTTCACCGGAGGCCTGCCGCACGGCGGCTTCGTACGTGGCGGGGTCAATCTGCGCCACGACTTGCCCCTCCGTCACCGGGCTGTTGAAGTCCACGTAAAGCTTCTCAATCTTGCCGGAGATCTGGCTGCCGACCTGTACGTTCACTACCGGGTTGAGCGTGCCCGTGGCCGTGACCGCCTGCACAAGGTCGCCCCGCCGGATGGCCGTAGTGGTATATTGAATGGTCTCTTTATTCCGCTCCTTCCAGTACCACCACCCGGCCCATGCGGCTCCGCCGATCAGCAGGAGGACGATGAGACCGGTGACGCTGAAACCGGAGGTGTTGGGAAATCTTGGTCGCTTCATGGAAAATGGAGATAAAAAGTTAACGTCCCGCCGCCTTGCGCATCACCCGGGCGGATTCAAACGCGGCCTGCGCGCGTTCAAGATCGCGCAGCGCGATCTGGTAATCGTAGACCTGATTGGCCAGCAGCGTACGCGAGTTGTTCAATTCCCGCAGCGCGACCTGTACGTCGAGGCTGGTGGAGGCGCCGGTCTCGTAAAAGCTCTGGACGTCGATATAGTTCGCCTCGGCCGCCTCGACAGCGGCGCGAAGGGCTTCGAGGGCTTCGCGACCGGTGCGTACGGCGATCCATGCGCTCTTTACATCGGCCTCGATCACTTTCGCGGCGGACTCGACGTTGATCTTCGAGATCGCGATGTTATGCCCCGCATCTTTCAAATCGATCTCCCGCTGTCCTCCGGTGAGGATCGGGACGGAGACGCTGACGACGGCGGTATTGACCTGCGTCTCACCATTGCCGCTACCGGAAGTGTTGGTCCACTGGGTGCTGGCCTGAGCGGTGATGCGTGGGGAGTAACCAGCGATGATCTCGTTTCGCCGGAGCCGCTCGGCCTGCACGTCGTTCTTCCGGATCTGATAGTCTTCCCGGGCGGTGTAGGCGTTTCGCAGGGCTTCCTCAATACCGATGCCGGTATCAGGCGCGGCGATCGGCTCGGAGAGGATGAAGTCGGTGCGGCCGCCGAGGTTGAGGATATTGCTCAGGGTGTCGCGATTCAGATCAAGCTGGCCCTGCGCCTGAATGAGCGAGTTTCGCGCTTCTTCGAGCGTGGCTTTACCCCGAAGGGCGTCGATGCGCGCCACCTGTCCAAGCTCCACGCGGGTCTGCGCCTGCTCAAGCTGGTCGCTGGCAAGCTCCACGGTCTGCTCGCTGACCTTGACGATGCTCTCCAGCTTCAAAACGTTGTAGTAAGCCTGCGCCACGCCGAAGAGCACTTCGCGGATGGTGTAGCGGTACTGGAGCCGGGCTGACGCGATATTTACCCGCCCGCGCTGGTAGGCGGGGATGGCGGTGGGGTCGAAGAGCGGCTGCACGAGAGTGAACCCCGCGCCGCGGGTGTGTCCGCCCGTCCGCGTGGTGAGGTATTGCTGCGTGCCGTCGAGCATGAGGGTCGGCGCTTTGCTGTAGCGCTCGTTGACCTGATAGCTGGCGCTGCCGGTCAGGCTGGGGCCGAGGCGGGTCAGGGCGCTCCACGGGGTGAGGTTGGCTTTCCGGATCTCGTACCACGCGGTGCGGATCGACTGATCAGTAGCGAGGGTGCGCTCGTAGGCATCGCTCAAGCTGATGCGAAGGGCCTTTCCGGGCGGGGCTTCCAGCGGCAACGGCTGACGGACAAATGCCGGTGAACGCTCGACAGCAACAGGCTTCGCGGAGCGCTGCTCTTTCTGCGACGGCTTCCGGGGAGTCGGCAGATCCGCTGACGCAATTCCCGGCGCGAGGAGCAGGGTGAGTAGAAGAAAAGGTGGGGAGGACTTCAAAGCGGACGGGGTGGCGAACGGTAAGGCAGCGGGCGTTGTTTCCCTTCTGAAAATCCGATGACAGAAGGGCGAAACATTCCGGAGGCGTAAGGAAGTAAAGAGGTTCCGGCGCAATGTCAAATTTACCTTCCATTGCGGCAACCGCTTGAAAAACGGAAAAAGTGCCGCTACTGCTTGAAAAATCATTCTATGGGCCGCCAATGGTTACACGCAAAAAGAGCCGTCGCCTCGCTGAAAAAAGCGCAGGCCACGGGTAAACTGGTAAAGGAAATCATGGTAGCGGCGCGTCTCGGAGGGGCTGACCCCGATCTGAACGCTCGCCTCCACGCCGCTGTGGAAAAGGCACGACGGGAGAGCGTATCGCGCGATGTCATCGAGCGCGCGATCAAGAAGGGCGCGGGAGTCGGCGATGATAAGCTGGTGATGGAGCATGTCGTCTTTGAAGGCTACGCACCGCATAAAGTGCCGGTGATCGTGGAAGTGCTTACCGATAATAACAACCGGACGGCCCCGGAGTTGCGCGTTCTTTTCAAAAAAGGGCAACTTGGGACGCCCGGGAGCAATAAGTTCCTCTTTGATCACGTCGGCCTCGTGGAGGCGCATCGCCCGGACGCGCTGGAGGATCTCGACGAACCGGCGATCGAAGCCGGGGCAAACGAGGTGGAGCGGATCGCGCACGAACAGAATGACGACATCCCCGCCGACGCTTTCGGCGCGCGATTTATCTGCGACCGCACGGCGGTCCACACGGTTTCCCAGTGGCTCGCGGCCAATGGCTGGACGATTGTGACCAGCGAGCTGGGCTATCTGGCGAAAAATTTCCCGACGCTGACGGAAGATCAGCTCAGCGAGGTGGGAGAGTTCCTCCACGCCCTCGACGATCACGACGACGTGCACCGCGTCTGGGCGGCGCTGAAGTGATCCGGTTTTCAACCGCCGCTTCCCTTCCGGAGAAGCGGCGGCGGTGAAATCGCCTACACCAACGCCTTCCGGCGGCGGAACCAGAAACCCCACGTAGCCGCGGAGGACCCGGCGAGAAGCAGCAGCGAGGACGGCTCGGGGATCGCTTCCGCGTCGACTCTCGCGCTAAAACGGTAATCCGTGCTTTCCACATACCGGGCCCACGTCACGTTGTCTGCGCTGTGGATCATCAGGGGGAGGAATCCCCAGTCCGTACCAGTGGGACCGTAGCCGTCAGAAGAATCGACGAGCGCCCACGTGGAAAAGCTTGGACCGGAAGGGTCTGGAACGATGGGAATCACCCGGATGGCAAAGGTGTAGGCTTTGTTCGCCTCAAGGGTGATGCCGGTGGTGGGAGTAAAGGTGGTGGTATCGTAGGTTGGAGAAAGGATGTCGTAGGTAAACACTCCCAGCTCCGGCCCGACGGGCAGGCCATAGCCGGGTCCGACGGCGACGGAGGCTTCATAGAGCACTCCCTGAAGGTCGTAGTCCGTCATGCCGATGGAGGCGAGGGTGGCGCTGATATGGTTCAACACGGAATCCTCAGGCCCGACGATGAAGGTAAAGCCAAAGGTATTGTCGGGATTCAGACCGGCGGGACCCGCGACCGGAAGGCCGATGGTATCCAGCACGGTGTCGGCTTTCGCAGACGGCGTCCACGGGATACACAGGCTGGCAAGGGCGAGAGAGGTGAAGAGGAGACGGTTTCTTTTCATAGGGGTCATGGGGTTGTAATGGCCGAGGGAATCTCTCCTTTTTGGGTGGATTCGTATTTCTGCGTATTGCAATCGCATTCCCTGTAGCTCCCCTCCTTAGGGAAGGTCGTCGGTCTTTACCGGGGCTTTTTAAAACGACAAAAGGCGCGACCCGGAAGCTCCGGGCCGCGCCTTTGCGAATCGTCTCTGATCTCTTAGGCGTTCACCAGTTCAGGCTCTTCGAGCTTATCGCCGGTGACGTTGCCGACGTTCTTGTGGAAGTCGGTGCCCTGAATCGTCTTTGCCACATAGCCGGTACGGATGACGAAGTCACCGAACTTTTCGCCTTCTTCGCGCTCTCTGGCGTAGTGGAAGAGAATCGGCTCAAGGACGCCCGCGATTTCTTCGCCTTGAACGTCCTGCCGGAAGAGCTTGTTCATGCGATCGCCCGCGTGACCGCCACCGAGGTAGAGATTGTAGCGGTTCGGGCCACGGCCCACCATGGCGATCTCGGAGAGGTACGGACGGGCGCAGCCGTTCGGGCAGCCGGTGGACCGGATGGTGATGGAATCGTGCCTGAGACCGGCGCGCTCGACCACGTCATTGAGCTGCTCAAGCAGGACGGGCATGTAGCGCTCGGACTCCGCCAGCGCGAGGCCGCAGGTGGGCAGCGCGACGCAGGCGACGGAGCCCAGCTCGATGCCGGTCTTGTCGTGATTCCGCAGGATACCGTACTCCTCCATCAGCGCCGTGATGGCGGCCTTCTTCTCCGGAGAAATGTTCGCGATGATGAGGTTCTGGTTCCCCGTGAGGCGGAAGTCGCCGTCGTGGATTTTCGCGATCTCACGCAGGCCGGTCCGCAGGGCGAAGCCGGGCTTGTCGATGACGCGGCCTCCCGCGACGTACATGGTGAAGTGCGAATAGCCGTTCTCACTGACGACCCAGCCGTACTGGTCGCCGTTCGTCTCGAAGTGGTACGGACGGGCAGGCTCCAGCTTGTACCCGAGGTAGTTGTTCACTTCGTCGCGGAACCACTCGATGCTGCGGTCGGCAATGGTGTACTTCAGGCGGGCGTGCTTGCGCAGGGAGCGGTCACCAAAGTCCCGCTGAACCATGAGGGCCTTCTCAGCGACGTCGACAACCTGATCCGGTGTGCAGAAGCCAAAGACCGTAGCGATATGCGGGAAGGTTTCCTCGTCGCCGTGGGTCATGCCCATGCCGCCGCCTGCCGCAACGTTGTAGCCGACGAGCTTGCCGTCCTCAACGATGGCAATGAAGCCGAGGTCGTTCGCGAACAGATCGATGTCGTTGTGCGGCGGAATGGCAAAGCCGATCTTGAACTTGCGCGGGAGGTAGGTCTTGCCGTAAATCGGCTCTTCGGTCTCTTCGGAAGAGATGATCTTTTCCTGATCCAGCCAGATCTCGTGATAGGCGCCCGTGCGCGGGGCGAGGTGGCGCATGACGGCGTTTGCCGTGTTGATAACCTCTTCGTGCGCGGCCGACTGGAAGGGGTTCGGGTTGCACATCACGTTGCGGTTCACGTCGCCGCACGCCGCAAGAGTGTTCATCGCCGCGAGGTTGATGTCGCGCATCGTGCTCTTGAGGTTGTTCTTGATGATGCCGTGAAGCTGAATCGCCTGACGCGTGGAGAGCTTGAAGTCACCGTTGCCGTAGTCGGTGGCGATGCGATCAACCGTAAGCCACTGGGAAGAGTTCAGGATGCCGCCGGTAAGGCGGATACGGACCATGAAGATGTAGGCAGGCTCCAGCTTGAACTTACGACGGGCGGCGCGGAGGTCGCGGTCGTCCTGCTGGTAGGAGCCGTGAAACTTGAGGAGCACCTGATCGTCGTGGCAGAGCGCGCCGGTGGAGGTATCCTGAAGACCTTCTGCGATGGTTCCGCGGAGGAAACGCGAGCGGGTTTTAATCCCCTCGTTTGCGGATGGCTTCTTTACTTCGTTGCTCATGGGAATGATTTGATTAAGGCAGTGATGTACAAAGGTACGGATGGAAAAAATCTAGACGATGGCTTCTCCGACGAGGTCGGCAATATCGGGCGGCAGGTCGAGCGTTTTCGCTGCTTCCTGCCCTTTCGAACTGAGCTTGCGCCAGCTTTTGCGGAGGATGTCGATCCACTTCTCCCGCGGGTAGTCGGTATGCTGCGCGGCGAAAGCTTCGATCTCGCTTTCGAGAAAGACGAGGATCGCGGCGTCCTCCAGCGCTTGCGAGCCGGGGGTGGTCTTCAGCTTTGACTTGGCGACCCAAGCGCGGGCTTCGTCCGCTTCGGCTTCAGAGACTCCGGCCTCCAGCAGCAACTCGCGGGCGCGGTCGGCCTGCTGGACGTAGAGGCTCTGCCGCCACTTGAGGTAGCCGACGCGGCCTTCCGGGTAGGTGGCCCGGGGCGTCTTCCAACGCTCCAGATGCTGACACCGGGCGGCGAGCAGAAGGATGGGCGCGGCCTCGGGATGAAGCCGGGCGATCCATGCCTCGACGCGGTCGGCATAGAGCAACTCGGCCGCGCCGCCCGAAGGCGTGCGGACCGGGTCTTGCTCATGCGCGGCGTCAATCAGCTCGCGCGCTCGGGTGTAGGCGTCCATGACGGATGAAATACTCAGTAAACGTCTTTCTGGTAGCGGCGGGCTTTGCGCAGGGTTTCCAGCTCGGCCTCGGCGGCTTCGCGGGATTGGTTACCGTGCTCCTTGAGGATATGGAGCAGCGCTTCCTGTA
>JBEBWR010000125.1:0-8957 GCA_040392045.1 Chthoniobacter flavus
TTGACGTACTTTCCATCTCTCCCCCAACTGTCGAAAACGTCGTTCCAGTCGTAACTGCCATCGCCTTTTACCTTGGGACCCAGAAGCGCGATGTGGCCATCGAGGAACATGAAATGCAGCCGCTTGTTTCCATGATCGCGCGGGGCGACATAAAGACCGCCGAAGTCTGCTCCATCGAGCGTGTACTTCTGGTGATCAAAAGCATAGACAAACCCGCAATAGTAGACCTCGGCGATGAACGCCATTTGAGAATCTCCCGGGTAGCGAAATCCGCCCCAGTGCGGTCCGGGGAGTCCTTCGATCTTTGTTTGTGCGAGAAAGAGATTGATGGAGTAAGATCCCATTTCCTGAAGGCGGCTGTTTTCGGTCTGACCTTTCTTCAGATTAGCGATGCCCTTCGGGGTCAGGCGCATGGAGGGACAATAGGGGATTACTTGCAGGTAGCCTCCATCCAGAA
This sequence comes from Chthoniobacter flavus, assembly GCA_040392045.1. Classification (GTDB taxonomy): domain Bacteria; phylum Verrucomicrobiota; class Verrucomicrobiia; order Chthoniobacterales; family Chthoniobacteraceae; genus DATMFV01. The sequence continues at coordinate 458 of JBEBWR010000125.1, forward strand.
GGATCTGTTTGAGATTGGTGCCGCTATGGGGCGAGGTGTTGTCCGGCGTGGCAACGGGCAGCAGGTAACCGGGCGGCAGAAAGCCGTTATGCTCGCTGCGATAGGCGAGAACCGCTGAGCCGAACTGCCGCATCGCCGCCATACAGTTGACCGCTTTGGCCCGACCGGTTAGCCCCTGCATCGCAGAGAAAATCAACGAAGCCACCACGGCGACGATACCGAGCGCGATGAGCACTTCGACGAGCGTGAGGCCCTGTTGGCGGATTCGCGGTGCGCGGTTCATTCCAGAGAGGGGGTTATTTTGGCATAGTCGATATAGGTACTTAGGACGGTGGGCTTATTATTGCCCATGAAGAATCCGCCGGTTTTTGCAATGGAGCCGCTCTTGAATCCGTCCTGAAAGGGAATCTCGCCGGATTCATGGCGAAAGGTTTCATCCAGAGCGCAGGTGACCAGGACGCGAAAAGCCTGCGCGTTCATGTCGACCTGAATCGTAAACTCGTACGCGACATTTTCCTGAACATCCCTCTTGGGAACGACGATAACCTTTGGTCCCTCTCCCTTGTAATAGAGGCCTCCATCGCTCGCATAGTCGAAGCCGAAATGGAACGGGCTGGCTTCGTGGGTTGATCCGAAGCGGAAGAAAAGCCCCCCCTCCATGTCGAGGCGGTGGCTGAAGGTAACGGCGAATCGCGTCTCCACATTGAAGCGATCTCCGAGCTCCTTCGCCTTGGCGTTTTTGACCATCGTCTTGAGGTCCAACGCGGTTGGCTGGTTGGTATTGGCGATCGGGGAGCTGACAACAACGGCTCCCATCGGGTCAGTATAGATGGGATGCGGCTCCTGAAATTGCAGCTCCCAACCCTCAATATCTACGATGGTTTCATCCTGAGCATATGGGGGAACAGTAAAGACCGACTGGATTTCGGCGCTGGCTGTCGCTCTGGCGAGAAGCAGCGCCAGAGCGACGAATCCGTAACGGAGGAGATCCTGAAAATGTCCGGGGAGGTTTTTCATGAATATCAGGTATAGTGAAACTGCGCCGTTGCCAAACAATCCCGTGAGGCAACTACTCGCGCCCAGTGGGCGCTGTAGCCGGGAGGGAAGGTATAGGCCTCGTAGCCGTGGGCGGCTACGGTGACCTCCGTTAGCTTTTTCCAGCGTCCGTTACCGAGAAAGTCCACTTCGACGGTGAAGCACACTTCCTCGTCAGACTCATGGGAGAGGTGGAGGACCTTGTAGTTGAATCCTGTCATCAGATAGGGATCGGAAGGGTCTCCCGCTTTTACCGGGTCTTCCCACCAAGGGCCGCCCCAGCCCGCCGGTCTGCCGAATTGCCAGAGGTCGTCCGTCTTGCCAAACCAAAGGCCCGACTGCGGTTCCGCGCACAGCGTGTTGTCGGCATGGGCGGGAGAGGCGCTATCGCTTCCCATCACGAGCAGCCCCTTCCACGTGCAGAAGTCTCCCAGTACCCACAAATGCTGGGAGATCGGCTTCACACCCCAGATGTGGCCTTCATAAGCCCACGGCGAGAGCTCGTAGAACATGCCGTGGAGGTCGAGCAGAAAGCGCTCATGCTCCACTTCCCGGATGCGGGGCCATTCCGTCTGCCATTTGTGATCGTGAGTATGGGAGGCCTTGGGCAGGCGGTAAGTGCGCCACGTTTCGTCGGAATGGGTGTAGACCTTGAGAATCGCGGAAGCGCGGTCCCAGCCGGCGGCAAAGATGGTGTCGGTAAACCGGCCGCGTCCGCGAACAGCCACGAACGGCTTGCGCTCCAGGATGGTCCATTTCTCGCCGTCGAACTCCGCCAGCGTTCCCGATTGCGCCCGCCCGCTGAAATCCTTTTCCTCATAGTCATTATTCGCAACGACCAGGCGACCGAATGCGGTATAGCAGTCCTTGAAATGGCAGCCGAATTCCCCCGCCGTATCGAGTTCCTTCGTCAGGTCAAAGATCTGATGCGCTTCCAGCGTGTAGACGTTGACTTCAAAAAGCTCTCCCTCCATACCGAGGAGGTAGACGAGGTTCTCCGGGTCGGTAAGGTGTGACGAAGTGCCGCAGATCCGCACGTCGGTCAGCTTCCCGATCGTCCGGACATTGTGCATCTTGTCGATCACATGGGGGCCAATGATCAACTGGTTTGACGGGTAATGGATGAAGCGGTTGGCATAGGTGCCGTCCACCCCGGCAGGATGGCGCTCCATCTGGAAATCCTCGTCGATAACACGCAGCCCTGTTCCGCTTCCATTCTGGCGGCGATGAGAAAGGTAATTAAGGACATAAAGCTTTCCGTTCCACGGCATCAGGCAGCCGATGCCGCACTCGCTCCGGGGAGGTCCGAGATCCGCGGACTGAGAGAGGGATGGCACGACGCCGGAGAAGGAGAGCACGCCCGCATTTGAGGAGACACTTGGGACACCAACTGGAGTGAGAACAGCCATGGCGGCAATCTTTCATGAACTACGGATTGCCAAAACTCCAAAGAAATGTTAACAGTAACAATCGTGAAAAGAGTAACGTTGGCCGATGTGGCCCGCCATTGCGGAGTCAGCAAAATGACGGTTTCCCGGGTGGTCCAGGGGACGGGCTGCGTCAAGCCCGGGACCCGCGCACGGGTGGAAAAGGCGATTGCGGAACTGGGATATCGCCCCGATCCGATGCTTCGCGGTCTCGCCGTTTATCGGACAAAAACCGCCCCTTCGGGGCCGGTGCGATACCGCGCGACGCTAGCCTTTCTGGACTGCGATGAAGATGAGTACAGCCTCTCGATGTTTGAGCAGACGCATGAAGCAGCGACTCCCGCCGGTTATTCGCTGAAGTATTTCAAGCTGCCGCGAACGGAGACGGAACAGCGCGCGATGAGTCGCCGTTTCTGGATGCAGGGCATCCGGGGGCTGCTCTTTGGCCCCTCGCGGGAAGAGCGCTATATCGGGGGCTTTCGGGCGGAGGTGTTTTCCATGGTTGGTATTGGCGAATTCCATCACTCGCCGCGTATCGATTCCGTAGGCGCCGACTATTTTCACGACCTCAATCTTGCGGCCAGCCAATGCTACAAGCATGGCGCTAGGCGCATCGGGTTGGCTGTTCCCTCTGACCTCGAAGCCCGCACCGATCACCTCTGGCTGGGGGCCTACCTTGCGTTTTGCCATCGACACAAGATGACACCGCTGGTTCTGGACGGAGAACGGATTTCCGGCGAACTGGTGAAGTGGGCGAAAAGGGAAAAGCTCGATACCATTCTGGGATTGCAGGGGGTCAAGATCTACAAACGCCTGCTTCCAAAGGTTCAGTTCGTCGCTCTGAACGACTGGCTACCCATTGAGGACGGCTGGTATGTGCGCATTCCCCGGGAGCAGTTTGCCCGCGAAGCCGTTCGGCTGCTTGACTACAATCTCATGCACCAGCGCTACGGAATCCCCGAATGGCCGCGGCATGTATCGATTGAGGGGGAATGGCGGACTTAGGGCTTCTTAAGGTAAGTTGTTCTTTTATCCGTTTATCTTAACAGGTCCCGGTTTATAGCCTACCCGAGGAAAAAAATCTTGAGGTTGAGGAGTTTTATAGCAATCTCGCTTCATCCGGCGCACTTTGGCGCAATGGATAAACGACTAACGGATATGATACCTTCAGCACCACTGACAGCGGATTACCCGGGCGGCAATATCGTTATTGAGAAGATGATGGGCAATACCGTCTGGCTCTCCCCTGATTTTCGCGGAATGCAAGAAGGCTGCCGCTGGTTCTACTGGAGCTTCCGAGCGAGGAACCGTACGCCGCTCTGCGTTGTCTTTTCCCATCGGAATTACCTGGGCGCGCGCGGTCCCGCCATAAGCCGCGACGGAGGACGTATATGGAAATGGCTCGGGCGGGAAGGGATTAGCGAACAGCCCGGGCCGAGCGGGGAGGTTCCCGTATATTATGCGTTTACGGTGCCGGCGGTTAGCGAAGATGAAGATATTCGCTATGCCTTTTGTCCCCAGTATCAGGAGTCCCATTTTCAGGAATGGCTTGGGCAACATGCCGGGCACCCCGCTGTTCACGCGGGCGTCCTCTGCCGTAGCCGGAAGGGGCGTGCCGTGGAGCAACTGGAGATCAGCGACGGGCCGGAGGACCCTGCGAAGGGGATCATCGTGCTGACGGCGCGGCACCATAGCTGCGAGACCATGGCCGGTTATGCGCTGGAGGGATTCCTCTCTGCCGTACTTTCCGGGACCGGGGAAGGGAGGGCGCTGCGCTCCCGCTCCCGTATCATTGCATTTCCGTTTATGGATAAAGATGGCGTGGAGGAAGGGGATCAGGGCAAGCTTCGCGCCCCGCATGACCATAACCGGGACTATCAGGCCCCGGCGGTCTATCCCGAGGTCGCCGCGATGATGCGCTGGGGGCGGACTCATAGGGAGAAGGTTGTCGCCTTTCTCGATTTTCATGGGCCGATGGTTCATGGGCCATGGGATAACCGGTTTTACCTCGTGGGCGGCTCACGGGGAAGCGTGGCCGCGGGTCAGGATGCCTTCGCCGAGGCGTTCCGGCGGAGGCGTACGGGAGCGATCCCGCTCTACACGCCGGGGGTGCTGCATTATGGAGAGGCCTGGAATACCGGGGCGAACTATGCTGCCGGTACCTCGGCGGCAGCATGGGCAGGGGAGACATTTGAGAGCGCTGCAATTGTCACCGCGATGGAGATTCCTTTTGCCAACGCGGAAGATGCGGAAGTAACGCCGGAGACAGCGCGTGCTCTGGGGCGGGATCTTGCGGTTGCAATGTGCGACTATCTTGGGTGACGCACCATGCGCTCGCCCGTTGAGAAGGAGGTCCGCGTCTTCGGGCGGGAGGAGAAGTCCCGCCCCGGGCTTGACCGGATGCGGGCTCCCCGCGTTCGCGAGCGCTACTCTGTGACTCTTCCCTTCATGAAGTGCTCATAGGTGATGGCCTTGTGAGCGTTTGGATAGCTTGCAAACCGCTCAAGGGCCAGATCCAGCTCGATCATGCGCTTCTGCTTGGCTTCGAGCAGAGGGGCGAGTCGTTCAAAGCGGCCCTCAAGATGGCGCTCCAGCGCACTCAGCTCCTCGGGGGGGGCGTCGGGAGAAAGGATCAGCGCGATGAATTCGTGGTGGTCGAGTTCCGGTACCTCAATCACCCCGTCGTGAACTGCTGCCGTGGGGGTGATGCGGATGGTTTCATACCGATCTCCTTTAATCCGCCAACCGTTCATTTTTGACGGGATGTTGAGCGCCCGGATATCAAGGGTGGCGGTTACTCCGATCGCAGGGGCTGCTTCCAGTAAAGGGCCTCCCTTGTTGGCGAGAAGCAAAAGCAACTGGTTTTCGGGCGTTATATATAAGCTATAAACCACTTCGGGGTTATCGAGAGCAACGACCTCCGGGCGGCTGAGATAGTGGAAAAGTTTCGCGCGGTGCATGGGAAATGCCCGCCACATCTGCCAAAGCGCAATCATCCCGGGGAAATAGCCCGGATCAGTGGTCGCGATCACCGATTGTCCATGAACGCAGATGCCCACGTGTGGAGTGAGGGCTTCCTTGATACAGTTTTCCACGGTGCGCTCGGAACGAAAGGCATCGCGCTTTCGGCGCTGGACGATCCAGAGCGTCGGGGCGCATCCGAAAGGCTGCCCAAGAGTGCAGGGATCAGTTTCGTGCTGCGCCTCTCCCGTAAGGCAGGCGTCAAATCCCTCCACCATATCACTCGCCACCAGAAACCCGCCGCCATGGCCAATCATCAGAGCATCAGGCCCAATCGCCTTGCGGTACTCCCGGAGAAGGCGCTGGTAATCGTAAAAATTGAAAAGGCCGGGAGCGTTGTTCTGCTCCGGGTTATTGGCGATTCCCTGCGCTGGCCAAGCGTAGTCCACATAAAGCCCGTCGAGTTTGTAGCGGCGATAAAGCTCCAGAGTGTGATCGCGAACGTAGCTGAACGCTTCCGGATGACGGAGATTGAGCTCGTCGGCATCGTACTCGGTCAAGTCCGGATCGTACGATACAATCTGATGCTCATTTGCTGCCGCGCTCCATACCTTTAGACATTCAGTGCGTTTGTCCCGCAGGAGAGGATCAACTTCCGGTAGCCTCCGGACGAGATAGGGATTGGTGTAGACAAGAACCTTCATGCCGAGTTCGTGCGCGCGGCAAACGGTTCGATGCATCGCTTCGGGATGGCGGAATTCCTGCGTATCTGCCTGCGAGAGCGCCGGAAGATGCATGATCAGGATCGTGCAGCCATACTCGGCCATCTCCAACATCTCATTCTCATCGGGACAGGCGAATTCCCGGGCCTGATTTCCGAACCAATGATAGATACGTTGACCGCGCACGGGGTTTGGCTCGTGGTTGAGCGTGGTAAAGGTCATGCACCATCGATTCTGGTATCGATAACCTTTTGGCAAAGGGTAGGCCCAATCCCCCATGATCCTCCATCCGAATTCGCGACCGTTGTTCTCTGCTGCGGAGAATCGCTGTAACGGCTTTCCCGTCATGTCCAGCGCCACCATCTCCAGAAGGAAATCCACGCAGTGGGTAACTGGTCTTTCATCTGCGGAAAAGAGGACCGATGTGCCCCGGATAGCCTGCCGGAGATGCCCGCCCGGGTTTTCATTCACAATCTTGTGCTGCCTGGAGAAGACAGCGGCTTCGTCCAAGGCCATCGCGACGCGGCGGGACGGCGTTTCCACCCCATCTTTTAGCGCCTCCATGCAGAAAGTTCCGACGATATAGCCTCGCGGGAAAATCTCGTAGCGGGTGGTGATGGCCCAGTCGCTGTCCCGCTGCTCCACCTGAAGGACGATGCCATCGGGAGAATCGCAAAGGACTTCAATGGACGAAGCGGGAAGGGAAGCGTTCAACCCGGGAGCACGTCCCGGCGGAAGGATCGGCAGCCAACTCTCTTGATGCAGCAATGAGAGGTCGGTTATTTCGCCGAGACGGCGATCAATGGTCAATCGGAAGTGTCTGCCGTTGATGGTGAGTTGTTCGGATGTTTGGGAGAGATTCATTGGGTGGTTCAGTTAATAAAACGGGTATGATGCCGCTGCCGTTGGGCGTGCCCAAGGGCCGGCTATGTTTTCGGCATGGCCGTCGTAGAAGAAGACGTTTGCTCGCATGTTATGGGGGTAGACAATATTCTCCATGAGGCTGTCGCTGGTGGTTTGAATCATGTAATCCTTTTTCACCTCGCCCAGAAGCATGGTGCGGGCTGGATTCTGAATGCGAAGGACTTTGATGGAAGCCCGGCCAGCGAAGCCGATGCTGTCAAATCCGGGATTTCGGTTCACTCCATAGTGCATCTTGTTATAGACGTACGATCCCGCGCTCTGCCTCGAAGGGCAACTCATGACGCCCTGCTTGAGATCGTTGTAGCTCTCCTTGCGAAGGAGCCCCAATTCATCCAGCTGAACGTTCCACGTCTTGCCTGAAGTATAATTGGGTGGTTGTAGGACAACCGGCGCAATCACGATCCCTCCGCTCTCGGCAGAGTAGGCCAACAGGATACGTCCAACCTCGGACATATTCTTCAGGCACCGAACGGAGTTGGCTTGTTCGCGGAATGACCTGAGGGAAGGAATCAGGATCGCGAGAATCACGGCAACGATAGCCAGCGCCACCAGAAGCTCGATGAGCGTAAATCCTCTCCGCGGGGAAGTTTCTGGAGGGGCGTAATGCATTATTTTCTCCTCCGGGATACGCCCGCAGCGACCGCAAGAGCTCCAATGGAGAGAAAGACGACGCTTCCGGGTTCAGGAATGGAAGTGATCGATATAGCGTTAATGTGGCCCCGGATCGTTTGGGAGGAAGGGTAGCTGAAAGTGATCTGAATCCTGCCGTCCTGATCAGGTGAAACTCCGTAGACCGTTACCATTGCCTCGTCAGCGACGGTAGCCGTCGAATAGACATTCAAAGCCTCCTGCGGCGCAGCGGCATCTCCGAGTACATTGATCAGCATCCGCCGATCCTGAACGCTGCTGCCGTTCGCGCCGACTGAGGCATAAAACGTCAGATCGTAGGTCAGGTTGAGGTCCAGTCCGCTCAGCGATACGACGGCCGTCGGATAGTCGGAGGCGACCAGCAGGCCGTTGCGTGAGATCTGCTGGGCATAACCTAAGGTGCTACTGACAGGGCCGCTGTTGAAGTAGAGCGAAAAGCGGGAGTCGATTGAGAGACTGACGGTCGTGGCCTGATTGAGTTCATCCACGGCGTTCGTGACTTTTCCCAGTGACCAGGGAAGCGGGGTATTCCACCAGAGCCCGTTATCGTCCTGGAACCTGGACGGTATGCCGGCGTAATAAGCCGTGCTGAAGTGGATGGTTGCCGCTTGTGAGTGAGCGATACCTCCCAACGTCAATAAAGCGACGGAGAAGAGGGTTTTGAAGCTCATGGATAGAGGGGTAGCTTTGCTTTTCATTTTCTGAGGGATTAGGGTTCCGATGCAGTCAGGTCTTCGATGATCATGCTATTGATAACTCCACGGTTATAGCCTTCGAGGACGT
>JBEBWR010000126.1:0-8921 GCA_040392045.1 Chthoniobacter flavus
AGGCGGCGGGGAGCGATCTCTGGTATGATCTCTCGGTGTCGCTGGGAGATGGGCAGATCGTTTATTGGGATCAGACAGCCCGCCGGGACAGGTGACTGCGTCACTTTTTTCGCACTACCGCGGTGACTGCGTCACTTTTTTCGCGCTACCGCGCGGGGTCGCTGCGCGACCTTTTCGGAGCGGTGGGGTCAGGCCTGAATGGCGTTTTATCTTGTTCCTCCATGGAGTTTGGGAACGAGGAGATGGCACCGCTCTGAAGAGTCGGGCTATGCCCGACCCGCGCGGCAGCGCGAAAACGGTCCAGCGGCACGCTGGCTGGCACTTCGGTCTGTTCAATTTTTGAAAAAGCGCTACGCTGGCCGGTCGCGCGTACTTATGAAGATCATTGCTATCGCCAACCAGAAAGGCGGCGTGGGGAAAACCACCACGGCCGTGAATCTCGCTGCCTGCCTCGGGACGCTGGGCAAACGGGTCCTGCTGATCGATCTCGACCCGCAGGCGAACGCTACCAGCGCGCTCGGCCTGACGGGGCTGGAGGGTCAGAGCATTTACGAGCCGCTGATCGGTAAGGCGGACATTCTCGAAAAAGTCACGCCGACCCGCATGGAGCCGCTCTGGATCATCCCGGCGGACCTTGATCTCGCGGGAGCGGAGATTGAAGTAGCGCGGCTGGATGATCACCTCACCCGGCTCCGCACGACGCTGGAGCCGCTACGCGAGCAGAAGAGCTTTGACTACGTCATTCTCGATTGCCCGCCTTCGCTGGGCATTCTGATGACCAACGCGCTGGCGGCGGCTGACGAGGTGCTCGTTCCCATCCAGTGTGAATACTTCGCACTGGAGGGCCTGAGCAAGATTGTCGGGATCACCGACCAGATCCGCGACGCGGGGGTGAACCCCGGACTGGAGCTGGCGGGTATTCTGATGACGATGTACGACTCGCGCACGAATCTCTGCCAGCAGGTGGTGGCGGAGGTGCGTAAGCACTTCGGGGAGACGGTGTACGAGGCGGTCATTCCCCGGACGATCCGGCTCGGTGAAGCCCCGAGCTTTGGCAAGCCGATCATTGAGTATGACCCGTCCGGCACGGGGGCAACCGCGTATAAGGCTGCCGCCGCCGAGTTCATCAAGCGGCACGATTAACGCGCCCGGAGGGGGTGATCCTCCTTTCATCGCCGCGACTTTCAGGGAAAGCCTGCCTTTTCCGACCCGCCGGGAACCGTTGTAGTCCCCGCAGGGTCAGAATGCATGGCGTCCGGAAGTTATACAGCTCAATCAACCGCAGGGCAGCGGGATAGCCCGAAGCCGTCTGCGACCCGTGGTCTGCGGCGCTTTCCGCGGCATGTCCATCTCCTCCCGTGTACCATGGCGGCGGCGGTGGTGGCGGTGGCGCTGGTGGCGCTCTACGGTCTGATGACCGGGCGGGCGGTGTTCAGCGGCTGGTTGCCTGTATCGCACGATATCGGTTACGGAGGCTGCATTGCTTTTGTCTTCGGGGGCCTGAGTCTTTGGAGCTGGACGCGCCGTCCGCTGACGGCGGGGCGGAGGATGTTGGCGCGGGGGCTGGCGATGGTCGTCCTGCTCATTGCGCTGGGAGCGGGGGTCTACCTGATCAGTCTTTATGTGGCGAAAGGTATGGAGGGTGTGGCGGCGGGAGCGTTTCGGGCGCATCCCCGGCGGATGCCGCCGTTTACGGTGCTCGCGCTGATTTTCTTCGGGCTGGCGCTGCTGAGACCGGAGCGGATTTCCTCCCGGCGACAGCGGCCTTCGGAGTATCTGGCGCTGGGGGGGGTGTTGCTGGGGTTCATTACGGTGCTGACGCATCTCTACCATTTCACTTATGGAGGGGAATCGCTGGGGGCGATGATGTCGTCCTTCCCGGCGGCAATGCTGATGCTACTGCTCGGGGCGGGCGTGATCTCCTTGCACCCGACGGGGCTGGTGGGCACGATGCTCGCCAATCGGGGGATCGCGGGGTATCTGACGCGGCGGATCTTCCTGTTGCTGCTACTTTCCCCGCCGATACTTGGAGGGTTGCGGCATATCGGGCTGCGGCGGGGGTGGTACGATGACGCGCTCGGGACGGCTCTGAGCGTGGGGGCTTATGCGGTGATCTGCGGAGGGGTGGTTTTTGCCTTTGGCTACAAGCTCTACCTGCTGGAGAAGCACCGGCGCAGCGGAGAGCGGCGGCTGCTTTCGCGGGAGTTTGACGCGCAGGTGGCTTTCAACAATGCGCCGGTCGGGATCGGGCAGCTGAATGCGAATTACCACTGGGTGCGGATCAATTCCCAGCTTCCCGCGATTTTCGGCTATACCCGGGAGGAGTTTCTGGGGCTACGGCTGAAGGAGTTGGTGCAGCCGGAGCATCAGGAGCAGTGCGCCGCGCAGTTGCGCCGGGTGATGAGCGGCGAGATCGCGCACTATACAGAGGAGGGTGTTTTCATTCGCAAGGATGGCGGCCGGATCTGGTGTAATCTGACGATCACGATGCCGGCCGATACCCGGCTGGGGCGGCGCTATGCGATTGTGGTGATGGAGGAGGTGACGGAGCGGAAGAATGCGGAGCTGGAGATTGTCCGGCAGAAGGCGGCGGCGGAGGCGGCGAATCGCGCGAAGGATCGCTTTATCTCGGTGATTTCCCACGAGCTGCGTACGCCGCTTACGCCGGTTCTGGCGATGCTTTCCGCTTATCCGCGCGAGCGGCTGACGGAGGAGCAGACGCGGGTGCTCAAGATGATGCGCCGGAATATTGAGCATGAGGTCTGTCTGATCGATGATCTGCTGGAGGTGACGCGGCTCAGCCACGGCAAGCTGCGGCTGAAGAAGGCTCCAGTGGATCTTCACAAGCTGCTGGGAGATATTTTTGAAACGGCGGTGAACAGTTTCCGGGAGAAGCGGCTGCGGGGTGTTCTGGAGCTGAACGCGGAGCGCCACAATGTGATGGGAGATCGCGCCCGGCTGCGCCAGATTTTCATTAATCTGCTCGATAATGCGAAGAAGTTTACGCCACCGGAGGGGACGATCACGCTCTCGACGGCGCAGCGCGATGGCGAAATTGAGGTGAAGGTAAGCGATACGGGGAATGGCATTCCGAAGGCGTCGATGGAGCGGATCTTTGAGGCGTTTGAGCAGGGGGAGAACGCCCGGACGCGACAGCCGGGGGGGCTGGGCCTCGGGCTGGCGATTTGCAAGGGGCTGGTGGAGGGACATCAGGGGAAGATTAGCGTCTTTAGCGAAGGACCGAGCCGGGGGGCGACTTTTACGGTGACGCTCGATACGATTGACGAGGAGGAGCGCGGGTATGATCACATCCCGCTGCCGGATGGACGGGTGGCGACGATTCTGCTGGTGGAGGATCATGCGGATACGCGGATGACGCTGCAAATGCTGCTGGAGCGGCGGGGGCACCGGGTGTTCAGCGCGGCGGGGATGGTGGAGGCGCTGGAGATTGCGGAGCGGGAGAGCCCGGAGCTGCTTCTGACCGATATCGGGCTGCCGGACGGGGACGGGCTGGAGCTGCGCGGGATGATCCGGGAGCGCTGCGGGCTGGAGCTTCCGGCGATCGCGCTCAGCGGGTTTGCGAGCGATGAGGATCGGATGGCGACGACGGAGGCGGGGTATGCGCGGCATCTGGTGAAGCCGATCAATATCCGCGTGCTGGAGGCGACGATCCGGGAGGTGCTGGCGGGGTAAGCTCCGAGCTTGCACGGGGGCGGGAATTGGCGGAGGATGGCGGGCCTTTTCTGTGAGTAAGAAGATTGTCTATCAATGCCAGCGCTGTACGGCGTGCTGCCGTTGGCCGGGGTTTGTCCGGCTGCGGGAGGAGGAGATTGCTCCGATTGCGCGGCATCTCGGGCTGGATGAGTACGATTTTATCCAGCGCTATACCCGGCTGCTGCCGCAGCGAAATGGGTTGAGCCTGATTGATAAGCCCAATGGGGAATGCTTCTTTCTGGAGGGGAATGCCTGCACGCTTCAGGAGGTGAAGCCGGTGCAGTGCAAGGGGTTTCCGAATACGTGGAATTTCCCCGGCTGGGAGAAGATCTGCGAGGCGATCCCGGTGGAGGTGGATGAGGAGATGCCGCTGAGCGAGCTGCCGAGTGTGGACCGCAGCCGGGAGGCGACGACGTTTCGGATGGCGGAACGACCGCCGGGGGTGTTTCCGAAGGCGTGAGTTTTTTAGACAGGATGGACAGGATGGGACGTCCTGAAACGAGTCGCTCCCTTCCTTTCTTCATCATCCTGTAATTCCTGTTCATCCTGTCTAAATATTCCAGATAAGAGTTTTAGACAGGATTTACAGGATGGACAGGATGGGACGTCCTGAAACGAGTCGCCCCCTTCCTACCTTTCATCATCTTGTAATTCCTGTTCATCCTGTCTAAATATTCCAGATAAGAGTTTTTAGACAGGATTTACAGGATTTACAGGATGGGACGTCCTGAAACGGGCCACTCCCTTCCTTTCTTCATCATCCTGTATCAATCCTGTCGGAGGTGACGGAGGCGCTCGAAGGCGAGGTAGATGACGGGGGTGGTGAAGAGGGTGAGGACCTGGGAGAGGATGAGGCCTCCGACGATGGCGACGCCGAGGGGGCGGCGGAGCTCGGAGCCGATGCCGAAGCCGATGGCAAGGGGGACGGCTCCGAGGAGCGCGGCCATGGTGGTCATCATGATGGGGCGGAAACGGATGACGGCGGCGCGGTAGATGGCTTCTTCGGGGGGGATGTCGCGGTCGGTGCGGCCCAGCTCCAGCGCGAAGTCGATCATCATGATGGCGTTCTTTTTCACGATGCCGATGAGCAGGATGATACCGATGGCGGAGACGAGGGAGAGGTCGTGGCCCAGCGCCATGAGGGAGAGGAGCGCGCCGACGCCGGCGGAGGGGAGCGTGGAGAGGATGGTGATGGGGTGCACGAGGCTCTCGTAGAGGACGCCGAGGACAATGTAGACGGTGACCAGCGCGGCGAGGAAGAGCAGCGGCAGGGTGGAGAGCGAGGACTGGAACTCCTGCGCGGTACCCTGAAAGCTTCGCTGGACCTGCGCGGGGATGTTGATCCGCGCGGCGGCTTCTTCGATGAGGCGCGCGGCGTCGCCAAGCGCGACGCCGGGGGCGAGGTTGAAGGAGAGGGTGACGCTCGGGAACTGGCCCTGATGGTTGACGGTGAGCGGGGCTTTTTCGTCGGTGAACTCGGCGACGGCGGAGAGCGGGATCATGGCGCCGGTGTCGGAGCGGAGGTAGATGTGCTCCAGTGAGTCGGGATACTCCAGCAGTTCGGGGAGGGCTTCCATGACGACGTAGTGCTGGTTGTAGCGCCGGTAGAGGGTGGAGACCTGTCGCTGGCCAAAGGCGTCGTAGAGGGCATTATCGATGTCGGCGATGGAGACGCCGAGACGGCCTGCGATGTCGCGGTTGATGGCGACCCGCTTCTGCAATCCCCGGGTGAGCTGGTCGCTGGCGACGTCGACGAGTTGGGGGAGCTTTTGTAATTCTGCAAGCAGGCGGGCGGACCAGAGGTTGAGCTGGGCGACGTCGGCGGAGAGGAGGGAGTACTGGTACTGGCCTTTGGTGAGCCGTCCGCCGACGCGGATGTCCTGAATGGCCTGCATGTAGAGGCTGATGCCTTCGAGCCCGGCGAGCGACTTGCGCAGGCGGGCGATGACTTCGTCGGCGGAGACGCCTCGCTGGTCGAGGGGCTTGAGGTTGATGTACATGCGCCCGCTGTTGACGGTGGTTCCGGCGGCGCTGGCTCCGATGAAGGAGCCGATGCCGTCGATGGCGGGGTCGGCGAGGACGATGCGGGCGGCGGCTTCCTGAAGGCGCTTCATTTCCTGAAAGGAGATGTCCTGCGCGGCTTCGGTGATGCCGACAATGAGGCCGGTATCCTGCTGGGGAAAGAAGCCCTTGGGGACTTTGGCGTAGAGCCAGAGGGTGAGCATGAGGGTGGCGACGGAGAGGAAGAGCATGAGCTTTTCGTGGCGCAGGATCTTCCGGAGGATGGAAGCGTAGACTTCGCGCATCGACTCGAAGAGCCCTTCGCTCCAGCGGGCGAGCGCGACGGGGCGGGGCAGATCGCTCTCGCGCCGCAGGAAGCGGGAGCAGAGCATGGGGGTGAGGGTGAGGGAGACGAGTCCGGAGACGAGGATGGCGAGGCTCAGGGTCATGGAGAACTCGTGGAAGAGCCGCCCCATGAGGCCGCCCATGAAGAGGAGCGGGATGAAGACGGCGACGAGGGAGACGCTCATGGAGACGACGGTGAAGCCGATCTCCCCTGCCCCTTTGAGCGCGGCTTCCATCGATGGCATCCCTTCTTCGATATGGCGGTAGATGTTCTCGATGACGACGATGGCGTCGTCGACGACGAATCCGACGCAGACGGTGACGGCCATGAGCGAGAGGTTGTCGATGCTGAAATCGAGGAGGTACATGCCCGCGAAGGTTCCGGCGAGGGAGAGCGGGACGGCGAGGCTGGCGATGAGGGTGGGCCAGAAGCGACGGAGGAAGAGGAAAATGACGAGAACGACGAGCGCGATGCTGATGACGAGGGTGAGCTGCACTTCGGCGACGGAGGCGCGAATGGTGGCGGTACGCTCGGAGAGGGTTTGGATTTTGACGTCCTTGGGTATCCAACGCTCCAGCTTGGGCAGCTCTTCGTAGACGCGTCCGACGGTCTCGATGATGTTCGCTCCGGGCTGCTTGAAGACGATGACCAGTACGGCGCGCTCGCTGCCGCTCCATCCGGCGATGCGGGTGTTCTCTACACCATCCATGGCGCGGCCCATGGCGTTGAGGGGGATGGCGCGGCCGTTCTTCTGCCGGAGGATGAGGGCGTTGTAGGCGTCGCCTTCGAAGAGCTGGTCGTTGGTGGCGATGGCGAGGGAGCGGTAGGGGCCGTCGATGCTTCCCTTGGGGCGGTTGAGGTTGGTGTCGGCGAGGAATTGCCGGATGTCCTCCAGCGCCATGCCGGCAGAGGCGAGGGCCATGGGGTTCATCTGGACGCGTACGGCGGATTTATCCGCGCCGCCAATGAGGACCTGGCTGACGCCGGGGATCTGGCTGAAACGCTGGACCATGACTTCGTCGGCGGCTTCGTAGACTTTGGTGATGGGCTGGACTTTGGAGGTGAGCGCAAAGACGCAGATGGGGGCGTCGGCGGGGTTGACCTTTCGCCATGTGGGGGGATTGGGCAGGGTGAGCGGGAGGTCGCTGGCGGCGGCGTTGATGGCGGCCTGTACGTCGCGGGCGGCGGCATCAACGTCGCGGTCGAGGGCAAACTGGATGTTGATGAGGGTGCCGCCAAGCGTGCTGCTGGAGGTCATTTCGGTGACGCCGGAGATCTGTCCGAAGCGGCGCTCCAGCGGGGCGGCGACGGAGGAGGCAACGGTGGAGGGGTCGGCTCCGGGGAGCAGGGCCGTGACCGAGATCATGGGGAACTCGACGCGCGGCAGCGGGGCGACGGGGAGCTGGCGGTAGGCGACGATGCCGAGCAGGGCCAGCCCGATCATGAGGAGCGTGGTGGTGACGGGGCGGCGGATGAACGGCCCGGAGAGGTTCACGGCTCGCGCCTCCTTCGCCAGCGGGCTCCGAGGCGGTCAAGGTAGAGGTAGATGACCGGGGTGGTGTAGAGGGTGAGTACCTGCGAGAGCAGGAGGCCGCCGACGATGGCGATGCCCATGGGGCGGCGAAGCTCGGAGCCGGTCCCCTGCTCCAGTGCGAGCGGCAGCGCGCCGAGGAGGGCGGCCATCGTGGTCATCATGATGGGGCGGAAGCGCAGCAGGCAGGCCTGATAGATGGAGTCCTCGGGGGTGGCTCCGGCGCGCTCGGCCTCCAGCGCGAAGTCGATCATCATGATGGCGTTCTTTTTCACGATGCCGATGAGCAGGATGATGCCGATCAGCGCGATGACGGAGAGATCGATATCGCAGATGATGAGGGCGAGGAGTGCGCCGACGCCTGCGGAGGGGAGGCTTGAGAGGATGGTGATGGGGTGGATGTAGCTCTCGTAGAGGACGCCGAGGACGATGTAGATGACGACGACGGCGGCGAGGATGAGGAGGGGCTGATTTTTCAGCGAGTCCTGAAATTCGGCGGCGCTGCCGGAGAAGAAGGTGGCGACGGTGTCGGGCAGGCCGATCTCGCGCTTGGCCCGCTCGATGGCGTTCACCGCTGCGCCGAGGGAGCCGCCTTCGGCAAGGTTGAAGGAGAGGGTGACGGCGGGGAACTGGCCTTCATGCAGGATGGCGAGCGGGACGGTCTCGACCTTGAACTTTGCGATGGCTCCAAGGGGGACCATGCGGCCGGTGGTGGAGGAGACGTAGAGCTTGGAGAGCGATTCGGGGTCGTGCTGAAAGGCGGGCTCGGCTTCAAGGACGACGCGGTACTGGTTGAGCTGCGTGAAAATCATGGAGACCTGTCGCTGGCCGAAGGCGTCGTAGAGGGTATCGTCGATGGCGCGCATGGTGACGTTGAGCCGGGCGGCCTGTTCGCGGTCGACTTCGACTTTGATTTGCAGGCCGCCGCTCTGCTGATCGGAGGCGACATCGGCGAGCTCGGGGGCCTGTTGCAGGCGCTCGACGAGTTTGGGCGCCCACTCGGCGAGCTCGGCTTCGTCGAAGTCCTGAAGGGTGTACTGGTACTGGGTACGCGCGAGGCGGGTATCGATCTGGACGTCCTGCACGGCTTGCATGGCGAGGGTGATGCCGGGGACATCGGCGACGGAGCGGCGCAGGCGGTCCATGATCTCGGCGACGCCGGAGCGGCGCTCGTCGCGCGACTTGAGGGTGATGTAGAGTCGCCCGGTGTTCAGGGTGGAGTTGACGGAGCCGATGCCGACGTAGGAGGCGACGTGCCGGACGTCGGGATCTTCGGAGACGCGGGCGGCGAGGGTTCGCTGGCGCTCGGACATGGCGCGGAAGGAGATG
>JBEBWR010000127.1:0-8861 GCA_040392045.1 Chthoniobacter flavus
CACCATCCAGATGCACGTCGCCCACGCCACGCCGTTCTTCCACGTCGTCTCCGACACGAAAGCCACCAGACCCATCGCCATCGACGGCGGCCGCCTCTTCCTCAACGGCCTGCTGGGTATCCTCAACTTCTTCAAAGCCGGGACCCCGCAGATCCCCCGCGAAGAGACGCTAGCCATCATGCGAGCGCTCGATTCATTGCGGAAGTAAAGCCCACGCACAGCACAGTATAGGGATCATAGCGCGCCGGAGTCGCGGAATGCCGGCTGGTTAGTCGAGGGGAGAGGGCAGGCGGGTCAGTACCAGCCGGTCCTCTTCCTTGCGGAAGTAGCCCGCCACCAGCTCCTCCTGATCAAAGCCCCACTTCCGGTAAAGCTCAATCGCGCGCCGGTTCTCCGGGGAAACCGTCAGGAAGCACGGCGCCTCCTTGCGGTCCAGCTCTTCTACCAATCGGCTGAAAAGCCGCGAGCCGATCCCCTGCCCGCGTTCACCTTCCGCCACCATCACCTTGTGCAGGCAATAAGTCGCCTCCGAGCAGGGAAAAGCAAGCACCACACCCAGCAGCCGCCCGCTCTCGCTGCGCGCGATAAAAGTCAGCGCATGCTTACACCAGATCCCCCAGGCATGCAGCCCGTCGGGGATCGATTCTGCATGGCGCAGACCCAGCCATGCTTCGCGGTCGAGCGCCGCGATCTCAGCGGCATCGGCCTTTGTCGCGGGGAGAATCGTAACAGTCGCCATGATCAGTTCCGGTCAATCGGAGGAAGGAGACGCTTCGCCAGCGCCACGTAAATGTCTACCCCGCGCTCCAGTTGCTCCACCTCAACAAACTCATCCACCGTATGCGCCTGCGCAATATCGCCCGGGCCAAGAATCACCGAAGGAACATCGGCGGCGGCAATCGTGCTGGCATCGCAGCAGAAATGCGCCACGTCCACGTCCCTCTCCCCTGTCACCTCACAGGCCGCGCCCACAAGCTCATGCTCCGGGGCTACCTCATAAGCCGAGTAGGTAATCTGCTCCTCCCACTTCCATGAGATCCCGCCCTTGTCGGGGAACTCCCTGTCAAACCAGTCCCGCAGCCGGTCGTATGTCTCCGTCGGGTCCTGCCCCGGTACCAGCCGGATATCGATGTCGATGGAGCAGCGATCCGGCACAATGTTCACCGCCGTACCGCCCATGACCAGACCGATCGACCCCGTGCTCCTGCCAAACTGCGGACGCTCAATCTCGCCGAGTACCGAGCGGAAATAGCGGTCCAGCTCCACAATCGCGTGCGCCATTGCGACCACCGCGCTCCGGCCCTGCGTCGGCTTGCTGCTATGCGCCGCCAGCCCCGCGCAATGCAGCCGGAGGCGCAGCCCCCCTTTGCACCCGCGTAACGGCTTCAGGCAGCTTGGCTCACCCACCACCGCAAAGTCCGGCCTCGCGATCTGATTCATCAGCGCGCGCACTCCCTCCGTACCGGTCTCCTCATCCGGCGTAAAGCCAAGCGTAATCTCCCCCTGCCACTCCGAGCGCTGCTCCTTGAGCCGCACTGCCGCCACAAGCATACTGGCGATCGGCCCCTTCATATCGCACGAACCGCGCCCGAGAATCCGCCCCTCCTTCAGCTCGCCCGAGAATGGCGGGATCGTCATGCCGCCGGTCGCAACGGTATCGACGTGACCACTGAAAAGCAGATGCTTGCCGCGTTCGTCGCGCCCCCGGTTATCCAGCCGGATCGTCAGATTCTCCAGCGAACCGGAGAAGCGATGACGCTCCACATCAAAGCCGTGAATCCGGCCCCACTGCTCCAGCCAGTCAAACATCGCTCCGGACCCCGCGCTCTCCGGCTCATGCCCGGGGTTCACGCTGGGGATCTGTACAAGGGCTCTGGTAATATCTGCTACGGAATCCATAAAGAGAAAAACGGGTAAGATGATGGCTTCGGTATTCTACTGCGAGAAGTGGCTCCGGAGCGAGAGGATTCGTGCCGCCCGCTCCGCAGCGGCTTCCAGCAGAGCTCCGGCATCTCGCATCGCTTCTGCCAGCGACATTGGCTGGTTCACCATCGGCATCACCCCGTCAAACGCCCCATACACCCGCCGGTCATTCACCACCCTCCCTCCGATTGCCACCACCACGCATCCGTGTCGTCGCGCCAGAGCCGCCACTCCGGCTGGCCCCTTCCCCTCCAGCGTTTGCAGATCGATGCTCCCCTCGCCTGTCAGCACCAGATCGGCTGCGCGCACCTTCTCCTCCAGCGCGAGAATTTCGGCCACGAGATCAAACCCCGCGCTCATCGACGCCTCTGCAAACGCCATCAGGCCATAGCCCAGCCCTCCAGCCGCTCCGGCCCCGGGTACCAGTGCGCACTCCCCGCCAAGATCGGCCTTCACACGCGCCTCCAACGCCTCCAGCGCCCCTTCGAGCTGCTCCACCTCCTCCGGTCCGGCCCCTTTCTGCGGGGAGAAAAGCCGGGCCGCCCCGCGATCTCCGCAGAGCGGATTCTGCACATCGCTCGCCCCGATCACCTCCGGCAGCGCCAGTCGCTCGCTGACGTCGATCCGGGTCAACCGCGGAAAATCCTCCGGCGCCGGCCGCGCCAACAACCCTTCGGCAGTAGAAAAACGCACTCCCAGCGCCGCCGCCATCCCCACTCCGCCGTCTGTTGTCGCGCTGCCACCCAGCCCCACCATCACCCGCCGCGCTCCGCGCTCCACGGCGTCCCGAATCAGTTGCCCCGTCCCGTAAGTTGTCGCCCGCATCGGCTGTCGACGCTCCGGCGGAACCAGCGCCAGGCCCGATGCCTCGCTCATCTCCACCACCGCCAGCCCCTCCGCCGCCATCCATGCGTATCCCGCGCTCACCGGCTCGCCTAGCGGCCCTTCCACCTCGCGTACTACCCACTCTCCTCCCAGCGCATCGCAAAGCGCGCGCGCCGTCCCCTCGCCGCCATCGGCCACGGGGCAGCGCACCACCTCCGCTTCCGGCCAGACCGCGCGCACTCCGCGCTCCATCGCTTCTGCCGCTTCCGCCGCGCTCAGCGAACCTTTGAACTTATCCGGGGCTATCACAATTCTCATACGCAATCGCCCCTTGTAGCCTTTTCCCCCCGCTGCTGACCACTCCCGATCCTTGCCTTTTTTGAGAACCGGTATTAAAACTGGATTCGTATTGCAGAGGAACCTCCGCAAAACCGGCGCGTCCGGCTTTTCGTTCGCGCCACCATCCAACACCTATCACTATGGCATTTGAACTACCCGCCCTTCCGTTTCCGGCTGACGCCCTCGAACCCTACATCGACGCGCGTACGAACGAAATCCACCACGGCAAGCACCACGCCGCCTACGTCACGAACCTGAACAACGCCATCGCCGGCAAGGCCGACCTGGAGTCCAAATCGCTCGAAGCTCTCATCACCGACCTCGCCTCCGTGCCGGAAGCCGTTCGCGGCGCAGTCCGCAACAACGGCGGCGGCCACTGGAACCACAGCTTCTTCTGGAAGCTCCTCAAGAAGAATGAAGGCGGCAAGCCCTCGGGCGCGCTCGCCGAAGCAATCGACAAGGCTTTCGGCAGCTTTGAAGCCTTTCAGGAGCAGTTCGAGAAGGCTGGCGCCACCCGCTTCGGCTCTGGCTGGGCCTGGCTGATCGTCAAAGACGACAAGAGCCTCGCCATCACCTCCACGCCGAATCAGGACAACCCGCTCATGAAGGGCGTCGCCGAAGCGACCGGTACGCCGATCCTCGGCCTCGACGTCTGGGAGCACGCCTACTATCTCAACTACCAGAACCGCCGCCCTGACTACCTCAAGGCCTTCTGGAACGTCGTCGACTGGAGCGCCGTAGAGGCTCTCTACGCCGAAGCGACGAAGTAAGGTTCGCCTGCTTTTTTTCAAAGCGCCAATACCTTCCGGGGTATTGGCGCTTTGCTATTTAGTGATGATCCGGGTGATCCGCCTTGCGCTGATGAAGCGCGATGGTGTTCCCGTCCGGATCGGCAATCAGCGCCATCCGACAGATCGCGTAATCCTGTACGCCCATCACGATGGGGACTCCGTGGGACTCCAGATGAGCCACGGCACGGTCCAGATCCCCGACCTCCAGGCAGACGCCGCCGCCGTTCGGGTTTGGCTGCCACTGCTCCGAGGCCTTGGCCAGCGCAAGCGTCTGCCCTGCCAGATCGTACTCCAGCCAGCCGAGCTCCCCTTCGTGTTCAAAGCTCGCTTCTTCCTTTAATCCCAGAATCTCGCCATAGAATCGGCGCGCTTTGACGAAGTCCGTCACGGGATAGCCAATAAAAGCGACTTCTTTAAGTCCGATGCCCTGCATAGTTGTATACTCCTGTTTTAATGTTTGCGGTCTGCGAGCTCCCGCGCCTTAAGCGCGATCGCGGTGATCCGGAAAGAATCGTCCATGGAAATCGCAGCAGGCCTTCCCATCGCGCTCTCCACAAGATCGACGGCGCAGCGCTTCTGGCTTGCTTCATTCACCGGTAATTCCCATTGCTCTTCGCCGTCCGCGGTCGTCAGGGTCAGCCGCGCTCCGATGACCTCGGCGACACCATGCGTCCCTGTCACGCGCAGGCGATCGTCGCCATGCGTCGATGCGCCGGAAGGCCGCAGAAAGTCCGCCGTGATCACGCAGGGCACATCGCCTTGCAGCCGAAGCATCAGCGCCGCGTAATCCTCCATTTCCGGATAATCGGGGAAGCAGCGGTTCCCATGAGAGGCCGAGGTGACGCCCTCATACGGCAGACCCGTGCACCACGAAGCGAAGTCAATCGCATGCATCGCCACCCATGGAATAATCCCGCCAAACAGCTCCCGCGTCTTGTAGAACTCCGGTCGCGATGCGCCAAACTTGTAGCTCTTCTGCGCCTGTACCAATACCGGCTCGCCAATCACCCCTCCGGTGATCAGCTCCCACGCCTTCACAAAAGCGGGACTCCACCGCATGGCAAACTCGCTGATAATCCGACGCTCTCCCGTCGCCGTCAGCTCCCGCAGCCGCTCCAGCGTCGTTTCATCGGCGGCCATCGGTTTCTCGCAGACCACACTCACGCCCTGCTCCAGCGCCCGTACCGCGAGCATACCATTTTGCCCATACACCGTACCAATATAAACGAGGTCGGGCGACTCCGCTGCGATCATCGCCTCCAGCGAGGGATAGACCGTAGCCGACCCGGCCCGCCGGCTCACCGCGTCATCATAGCCGTCCAGCGACCAGACCAGCGTTGCGTCCGGGTAATGCGCCACGGATGCGTGACCGTAGCCTCCAACGATTCCAATCTTCATAACTCAGGTAAAAGCGATCCGGCAGATAATGACCGAGGCGACCACGCCCGTGAGATCCGCCAGCAGGCCCGCCGGGATGGCATGCCGCGTGCGCATCACGCCGACCGAGCCGAAGTAGAGCGCGATCACGTAGAACGTCGTCTCCGTACTTCCCATGATCGTCCCTGCCATCCGGGCAATCATGCTGTCCGGTCCGAATTGCAGGATCAGATCCGCGAGAATCGCATTGCTCCCGCTACCGCTCAGCGGTCGCATCAGCGAGAGCGGCAATAACTCGGGCGGGAAGCCTACTTTCGTTAGCAGGGGACGCAGCGCCTCCGTGATCATATCGACTCCGCCAGCCGCCCGGAACATCCCGATCGCCACCAACATCGCCACGAGATAAGGAATGATCCGCACACCCACGTTAAACCCCTCCTTCGCTCCCTCCACAAACTCCTCATACACCTTCACGCCGCGCAGCATGGCGTAGAACGGGAAAAGCGTGAGCAGAAACGGGATCGTCAGCGTCGACACCGCGTTCACCGCCCTCATCGCCGGGCTTTCATAACGCTGCACCGACTTCACCTGCTCTTTCGGAAGCTCGGACACGCTGCCATCGGGACTCTTCACCCGCATCGCTCCCGCAGGCGTCTCTCCCACCAGTTCGCCCTGCACCGGATTGCCGCTCTGAAGCGTCACATTCACCTCGTTCGGCTGAAGCTTCGGACCATCCTTGGGGAACGCCAGCGTCACGAAAAACCACGCGAACATCGCCGCCATCAAGCCGAGCAGAATCCCGCCACGCTTCCCCAGCGGCTTGAGCTTCGCCTCCTCCACCACGGCTTCCGCCTCCGCCGTCTCCGTCACCACGGCCTCCCCGGCAGGGGCGTTTGGAAGCGCAAACCCCGGCAGCTTCTCCAGCAGACGGACTGCGATGATCGCGACAATCGTCGAGCAGGTCGTTGCCAGTAGCGCCGTACCGATAATCGCCGAGGGATTGAGCGACCCCGCCGCGGCCAGCAACGCCACGGTAGTCGCGGGAACGAGCTGCACCGAGCTGGTATTGAGCGCGAGAAAGGTGCACATCGCATTCGTCGCCGTGCCCGGAAAGCGATTGAGCTTCTCCAGCTCCGTCATCGCCTTCAGCCCGAGCGGGGTGGCGGCGTTTCCAAGGCCGAGCATATTCGCCGCCATGTTCATCACCACCATGCCCATCGCCGGATGCTCCGCGGGCACATCGGGGAAGAGACGACGCATCAGCGGTTTCAGTCCCCGCGCCAGCAGCGCGATCGCCCCCGCCTTTTCCGCCAGCCGCATCATCCCGAGCCAGAGCGCCATGATCCCGATCAGCCCGATGGCGAGCTTCACCGATGCCGACGCCGCATCCACCGCGCCGTTCGTCACGGCGTCCATCTTCCCCGTCATGCCCCCAATGAGGACGGCCAGCAGGATCAGCCCAAACCAGATATAGTTCAGCATAAAAAAATCAGTTCATCGACACGCTTCGCCCCTGTCTGCTCCCCGGCTGCCGATAGTAACGCAGCGCCTCAATGCGGGGCGCGAGCTGTCTGAGCGGAACCAGCCCCTTGCCCGCCTGTCCACCGGGATCGAGCACCAGATAGTCCCACCCCTTCTTCCCGGCAATCACGACAAAGTGATTGTTCGCAGGCATCCGGATACGCACGATCACGGGATTCCCCCGCAGCAGATTCCAGTCGATCAGCCAGCGCGATGGGAGATCCTCATATACCTTCTCCGTGACGCCCGGCACGAACTCCGCCGCTGCTTCCCAGTAGATCCACCCCTCCGGCGTGTAACCTTGCCGGTGTTCCTGAAGAAAGCGATTCAGCCGGCCCGGATCAATGTCCATCCCATAGCTTGCCAGCACCATCGCGGCGGAAGTCACCGCACATCCCTCCGCATGAAGCGTCGCCTCGGTCGCCCCGAGGAGATCGTCCTTCCAGCGCTCATCTCCCTGTGCAAAGGCCGGTACCTCGACAGTCACCAGCGTGGGAAACCAGAGGCCGCCCCTCGACGGAATCGTCTTTCCGCCGAACCAGAGCCCCACGGCTCCTGCAAGCACCGCCACCCCGACAGCCACTCCCGCCCACCGTTTCCACGGCTGGCGCGGGAAAAGGCGGTCGTAAATCGGCTCCGGGACCGGCGCGGGATCTGGAGATGATGTCGGCTCTGACGGTTCAGACATACGCACTACCTCTACGTTAAACCTCCGCAAAGGGAAACCCGAAAACTGCTGCCGGTTTCCTCCCTTTTCATTTCGGCGGAAATCGTCCTATACTCCCCGGCATTCGAATTTCCGCACCTCGCTCATGACCTCCGCGCCTCCCGTTCCGTCCCTCCTCCGCCGCGTTGCCATCACGGCAGCGGGAGTCGTCAGCCCTCTCGGTTTCGGACTGGAAGAGACCCGGGAAGCGCTGATGACCGCGCGCGACGGCGTCTCTCCCGTACACCTCTTCGACGCCAGTCGCTGCCGTTCGCAAACGGCCGGACAGGTGGACGACGAGCGGCTACCCGAAGCGCTCCCCTCGCGACACGCCGCCCATCAGCACCGCGCCAGCCGCATGATGGTCGCCGCCACGCGCGAAGCCTTCGCCGCGGACCCCGGTTTTCACCCCGAAGCCTTTGTCATCGGGACGACCAGCGGCGGCATGAGCTATGGTGAAGGTTTTTACCGCTTCCTGATTGACCCGTCGCATGCCGAGCGTCTTGTCCGCGCCGGACATTTGGCAAACTACGCGCCGCAGAAAACCGCGCTCGACATCCAGCAGGCGCTCGGCCTGCCGTCGCTTCCCTCGCAAATCATCGCCAACGCCTGCGCCTCCGGCACCAACGCCATCGGCCATGCGTGGAAACAGATCCGCCACGGCCTGCGCACCCGCGTCCTCGCCGGAGGCTACGACGCCATCTCCGAGCTTGTCTTTGTCGGCTTTGACTCCCTACAGGCCTCCACGCCCGAGAAGTGCCGCCCGTTTGACAAGAACCGGACCGGCCTCGCTCTCGGCGAAGGAGCCGCCGTCGTCGCGCTGGAGGAGTGGGACTCCGCGCAACAGCGGGGGGCTACCATCCTCGGCGAAATCGTCGGCTACGGCCTCTCCACCGACAACCATCACCTCACCCAGCCTCACCCTTCCGGCATCGGCCCCCGGCTTGCCATGCAGCGCGCCCTCGACTCTGCCGCGCTTCCGCCGTCAGCCATCGATTACATCAACGCCCACGGTACGGCCACTCCCTTTAACGACGCCACCGAAGGCGCGGCCATTGAGGCGCTTTTCGGCCCGGGCGGCGTCCCCGTCAGCTCTACGAAAGCTCTCATGGGCCACTCGCTCGGAGCCGCTGGCGCCGTGGAAGCCGTCTTCTCCCTGCTTGCTCTCCGCCACCAGTTTCTTCCTCCGAACGCGAACCACTGCGAAACCGACCCGCAGTGGCAGCTTGATCTTGTCGCCAACACCGCCCGCCAGCCCGTCACCCCTCTGCGCCGCGCGATGTCGAACTCCTTTGGCTTTGGCGGTACCAACGCCAGCCTGATCCTTCAATCCGCCGAATAATGTCCCTGCAAATCATCGGAACCGGCTGCGTCACGCC
>JBEBWR010000128.1:0-8814 GCA_040392045.1 Chthoniobacter flavus
ACGGGCGGATTTCAGATCGGCGGCGACTTCGCGAATCCAGCCTTCGGGGAAGCTGACCTCCCCGGCGGGCTTGGTAATGCCGCTGGTGGAGATACCCAGCTCGGCGGCGAGCTCAAGGGCGAAATGCCCGATCTGGCTGGCGGCGACGCGAAGGCGGTGGTCGGCGATACCGCCGGTGACCGTGAAGCGGTTCTCGACGGCGTAGAGGCGGTTCATGGTGTCGCCGGGTTTTTCAACACGGCGGCGATTGGAGAACGCGCGGCTATCGGCGACGGAAACGGAGTCGAGGCCGAGGAAGTCGCAATCGAGGCTGAGGATGACGTCGGCTTTCTCCAGCACGGGGCGGAGGCGGATGCCGGGGCCATAGGCCGCGTTGGCGGCTGCGTCGGAAAGCTCGTAGCCCAGCGGCTCGTAGACGACCCAGCTGGCGGCCGGGAAACGCTTGAGGATCTGCTTGCGGAGGCGCTCGCGGCTCGGCGAGTTGTTCTCCTCAAGGAGGAAGGCGAGGCCGGAGCCGTCACCGGCGTTGGCGATAAGGTCGTCGAGGAAGTATTCGAATGCTTCGCCTTCGGACTTGACGCCCCGCTCGATGAAGAAGCGGGAGCGGTCCGGATCGTAAAGATTCAGCAGGGAGGCTTGCGCGAAGGTGTCGGTGGCGCCGAGGCTGGAAGGGTGCAGCGGGTTGCCCTCGATCTTGGTGGGGCGACCATCGTGCGTGGTGACGACCAGCGGCATCACCCCGAAACGGCGGGGCATGCCCGAGGCGTAGAAGAGTGCTTTACCGGGAATGGACCACTCGGAGCTCTTCTGGAAAGGGACAAGGTGCAACGGCTTGCGGCAGGCGGCAAGACCGAGACCTGCGAGGGCGGTGGACGCGCCCATGAGCTTGAGGAAGCTGCGGCGGGAAACGCCGTCGAGCTTCATCTCCGCGGCTCCGGCGGGGAACTCTTGCTCCAGCCAACTGCGGAATTCCGGCGTGTCGGCATACTCGCCGACGCTGCGCCAGTATTTCCGGCCCGTCAGCTTTTCAGGAGGATGGTGGAAGATATGTTTCATCGATGGCAGCCAGCGCAGTTTTCAGGCGGGGTTACGTTCATCTTTTCCTTCAGCTCCAAGCCGATCTGGCGTTGGGTCTGGCCGACAGGCGGCGTCCAGGTCAGGTTGAAGACCTCTTCCTGCGGGCGCAGGAAGTTCTCAGGATGGCGATGGCACTCCAGGCACCAGTCCATGCTGAGGGGCTGTTTGTGGTAAACCACTTCCATTTCGTTCACTTCGCCGTGGCAGCTTGCGCAGCTGATCCCGCGATTGACGTGGACGGAGTGGTTAAAGAAAACGTAGTCGGGCGTTTTGTGAATCTGTACCCACGGCACCGGCTTGCCGGTGGCCCAGGAGTCGCGTACGGGCTGGAGCTTGGGATTCTCCTTCTGCACGTGCGAGTGGCAGTTCATGCAGGTCTGCGTATTCGGGATGTTTGAGTGCGCGGCGACTTCCACGAAGCTGTGGCAGTAGCGGCAGTCGAGCCCGAGCTGGCCGACGTGGATTTTATGAGAAAACGGAACGGGCTGCACCGGCATGTAGCCGACGCGCGTATACTTGGGCGTGAAGTAGTACCAGACTCCCAGAGTCAGGACGGCACCCAATGCTGCGGCACAAACGACCAGCTTGATCGGGAGAAGATTACTCCAACGTGGGAAAATGTTCGCCATGGTGGGTTAGGAGAGAGGGATGATAGAGGGTGATACGACGGAAAAGATAGGAAAAAACCGACTACAGAGCTCGCCTGAAAAGGTGAAATGGCAGACAGCCCGGAGCCGATAGGTCTCCGGGAATGGCGACGCGAACCCGCCGGGATAAGGCGGGGTGCGCTTGGGATTCAGATTTTCTCCGCATGGTTAACAATTTCGGGCAATCGGGGAACAATCCCAAACAAAGGAATTGTCGTAGGATTTGTCTCCCTGCCTATTCATTCGTGGCTGAAAATGAAAAATCTGTCAATCATTTGAATTTCTGATTTCAGTCATTTTTTTGTTTTCTGCCCCACCTCGGGGAAAACCGCATCAGGGACGCGGTTTGGGGCTGGGGTTTTTCTCTGTTTCAGGGGAGAGTTTCAAGAGGAAAAATTCTTTTTTATCCGCTATGTCCAGCCTTGTTGGCTCCGGGGCTTGTGGCCATCTGGCCTGAACGCGTTTCAGGCTTTCCCGCCGAAAAAGAATTTGCTTGGGGTTGTCGGGGATTTTCCTAACGGATTTTTCAAATTTCAGGGGCTGCTCCACATAGAAAAAGAGCAACTCGTAGGCCCGACCGATGACATAAAGCGGCTCGGCGTCGTCGCTAAGGGCCTCGATTTGCATCGCGACGGGCCGCAGGCGGTCTTCCGCGTTTTTGCGGGGAAGGATGACGATGGCGTAGAAGGCGATGGCGGCCGAGGCGAGCGCGGCGGTGGCGCTGATCTGCACGCCGGGTCCGGGAGAGCGTCCCCGCAGAATGCACGGGAGCCCGAAAATCATCCCAGGTATTACTAAAAATACGTAAACTACGGCAGTCCATTCGCGAAGGTCAAAGGCAGCGGGGCGAATGATCCACGGCGCGGCGCAGGCGGCGATGAGAATAAGCAATGCGCCGAGGCGGTTGGTCTGTCGCCAAAGTCGGACCGCGCCGGGGCTGACCTGCGGAAACACGAGGGCAAAGAGGATCAGAGCCCACGGCAACAGCGGCAGGGTGTAGCGCGGAAGCACACCGGGGATGATCATCAGACCGATGAAACCGATGGCAAGCGGCCAGCGGGTGGCGATGACGAGTTCGGCGCGTCGGGGATCTTCGGCGGCGAGGGCTTCGATAACCCGGCGGTTCCAGAATAATACGGCGAGCAGCCCCCACGGCAGGGCGTTTGCGGCGGCGCTGGCGAAGTTCGGCAGCCATTCCTTCAGCTCGCGGCTCCCTCCGGCCACGACGTTGCCGATCTGGCCCAGCCAGACACCTCCGGCGTTCTCAGCGGCGGTGGCGCGAAAGTAGGGGATAGCCCACGCGGCGAAGATGGCGCCGATCACCAGCAGCCCGAGGACGTGCGCGGGAGAGAAAAGGCGGCGCACCTCTCCGGCGCGCCAGAGGACGGGGATCACCATGCCATAGAAGAAGAGGAGGTGTGTGGGCCCTTTGGCGAGCATGGCCACCCCGAGAAAGAGCGCGGGCCCTGTCCAGAGCGGGAACTGCCGCCGACGCCCCATCCATTCGCGGAGCCAGAAGGCAAACGCCGCGCCAACCAGCGCGACGTAGAGCGCCTCGATCTCCGCCAGCCGCCCTTTCTCAATGATGGCGATACTGGTAAGCCAGAAGATCGCGGCGATCTGCGCCTGCGCCTCGGGCATCCAGCGGCGCGACGTCCGCCACAAGACGAGCGCGAGCAGCAGGACCGCGAGCACCGATGGAAGGCGGGCGGCCAGCTCGGAACGCTCGCCGGTCACCCCGATGGCACCCGCGATCAGCCAGTTCAGCAGCGGCGGCTTGCGCAGGTAGGGTACGCCGTTGAGAGAGGGAACGATCCACTCCCCTGTCTCCAGCATGGCAATCGCCGGGAGCGCGCGCCGCCCCTCCTCGCCCTTCAGCTCGGCTTTTCCCAGTCCGGGGAGGTAAATCGCGGCCCATAGCAACAGCAGCAGGAGCAGAAAGCGGGGAAAGGGAGGGGAAATCACGAGTGGGTGCGGAAAAACATTGCAGATTTCAAAAAGGGGGGCAAAATGCGTTCGTAATTTTACTTACCCCTGCGCCGCCTCGCCCCCTTTGAGCGCATGCACCTTTTTCTCAAAGGCGCGGAAGGGGTAGTCAGCATCCGCTCTTTATTAGCGTCTTTTCTCCGCACGTCACTTCTCATCCGTGAAAATCAGGCTTTCCACTATTCTCATCCGTACGCTTCCCGTCGTTCTTTCTGCGGCAGCGCTCTGGCTTTGGGTGGAACTTCGGCCGATCACGCATCCGCCGGGAGTGCTGGTGGCCAATGCGCCTGCAACGCTTCCTGCTCCGCCGATTCCCCTCCCCGCCCAGGATGGAGCGCAGCCTCTGCCGCTCAAGCGCGTGGCGCAGGTACGCGCGCAGGGGCGCATCCTCTCGGTTCAGCGCTACCGCGACGAACTGGCCTCAATGGCGCCGATTGATATTGTCATCGGCTGGGGCAAAATGTCGGACTCGATGGTGCTCAAGCAGACGACCGTCACCCAGCAGGACCGGAACTATGAGGTTCGCTGGAGCGCCCAGCCGCTGCTCACTCCCGAGGAAACGGCGGCGCAAACCGCAAATCTGCATCTCATCCCCGGCAATGAGGAAGCGGCGCTGTGGGTCAGCGGCCTGAAACCGGGGATGCTCGTAGACCTGCGCGGCTCTCTGGTGGAGGAAGAGGAAAGCGCCGATCGGCAGGAGACTCCGTCGCCCGTCTCAAACTCCATCGGAGCCACGACGATGCATGGGGAGCCGGGAGAAAGCATAGCGGCGGAAATCCCCCCGAAGATTAAGGGCTGCTGCCTCCTTTATCTCGCCAGCGGGTACGACTTTCAGGGCCGCAGCCATCAGGATCTCCGCGCAAACGCCCTGCGCGAGTATGAAGCGCAGGAGACGGCCGATCTCAAGCAGTGGTTCGCCTCGCTGGAAGAACGGCGCAAGGGGCTTGACGTCAACGATCCCGTAGCCGTTCGCGAATTCAATCGCGAGGCGGCGCGCTATATGGAGCTGGCGCATCCGGAACGTCGGAAATCGCAGCCTGCGGCGCTGCGGCCCTAGTCGGCCCGCCTCTCCGGCTCCACTGCGTGGCCATCACGCAAAGCAGCACCACTCCGGCGCACATCGCCATCGGGAGCGTCAGCCGCTCGCCCAGCAGCAGCGCGCAAAATCCCAGCCCCATGAATGGCTGAAGCAGTTGCACCTGCCCCACCCGCGCGATCCCGCCGAGCCGCAGCGCCCGGTACCAGATGATGTACCCGAGAAAGAGGCTGCCGAAGCCCGCGTAGATCAGCCCGGACCAGGCCGCCGCCGAGGCATGCGGAAGGTGTCGCCCGGCGGCGACCCACGTGGGGTAGGCCAGAAAGGGCAGCGCGACGACCAGCGACCAGCAGATCACCTGCCACGAACCGATCTCGCGGCTCAGGCGCGCCCCCTCGGTATAGCCGACCGCCGCGCTGATCACGGAGCCCAGCAGCGCAAGATCGTACCACGTCACGCGATGCCCCTGCGCCAGAAAGGCGTAAGCCACCACAGTCACGCTTCCGAGCGCCGCCGCGATCCAGAATAGCGCGGATTGACGCTCGCGTTCGCGCCAACTGCCGAATACCGCCGTGGCAATGGGCATCAGCCCGAGAATCATCGCCGCGTGATTCCCCGCCACTCCTTGCAACGCGATCGCCAGAAAGTACGAAAAGCCGACCACTGCCGTGAGCGAGGTCACCACGAGCACGCCCCAATGCCGCCGCCCCGGCCACGGTTGACGGGTAAAGAGCAGCGTCAGCAAAGCCGGGGCGGCCGCCAGCACTCCGCGTCCGAAACCGACAAACGTCGGGTCCATCTCGCGTACCGCTGCCTTCATCGTAGCGAAGTTCAGCGAAAACATCGCTACTGCCGCCACTCCTAGCCATAGCCCCGTCCGTCGCTGCTTTGCGTTGATCATAAAGGGTTCCCCACCGTCAGCCGACGAGCCGGATGCCCGCCGTCTCCAGCCGCTCGTTGAGCTCCGCGATATGCTCACGGTCGCGGGTCTCCACCGTACAAAGCACGTGGACATGCGAGAAATCCGGCCCGGCGAAGGTCCGGTTATGCACGATCTCGGTGACATTCGCCCCGGCTTCGGCCAGCACGGCGGAAAGCTGGGCCAGCCCACCCGGGCGGTCCCCGATCAGCGCGGTAAAGCGGTAGATCCGCCCGTCGGCTGCGAGGCCTTTCTCAATCACGCGGCTGTGCACGATCGGGTCGATATTCCCGCCCGTAAGCGGCAGCACCACGCGCTTGCCCTTCAGCTCGGGTACAACCCCGGAGAGCAGCGCTGCCAGACCTGCCGCGCCCGCGCCTTCCACCACCGCTTTCTCCATCTCCGCCAGTCGCAGAATCGCCAGCGCGATGGCGTCCTCGCGCACCGTAACGATCCGGTCCACCAGCCCGCCCCGCTGCGCCAGCCCCACGGTCCCCTCCCCGGCACGCGCCACGGCGAGGCCGTCCGCCAGCGTGAACTTCGGCGTGATCTCCACCGGGCCGCCCGCCGCCAGCGCCGCCTGAAAGCAGGCCGCGTTCTCCGGCTCCACGCCGATGATCTCCACGCCCGGCTTGAGCGTCCGCAACACGGTACCCACCCCCGCGAGCAGTCCGCCGCCGCCTACGGGTACGAGGATTGCCTCCAGATCGGGCACCTGATCGAGCAGCTCGATCGCCAGCGTCCCCTGCCCCGCCATCACCGCCGGATCGTCAAAGGGATGCACATAGTCGAGCCCCTCCGCCTGCGAAAGCCGGTCGGCCTCGGCGCGGGCTTCGTCGAACGATTCCCCATGCAGCACGACATTGGCCCCGAGCCTCCGGCAGGTGGCCACCTTTACCAGCGGGGCAAAGCGCGGCATGACTACGGTCACCGGCAGCCCCAGCGCGCGCCCGTGCCATGCCAGCCCCAGCGCGTGATTGCCCGCCGACGCCGCGACGACTCCCCGGCTCCCACCCCGCGCGGCGAGCAGCGCCAGCGCGTTGCGCGCGCCGCGCTCCTTGAACGTCCCCGTCCGCTGGAGGTACTCGCGCTTGCAGTAAACGGTCACCCCGGTGATCTCCGAGAGCGGAATCGACTCCGAGCAGGGCGTGACGGTCACGGCCCCTTTCAGGCGTTGACGCGCCGCCACGATCTCCGCGAGCGGCAGCGCAATCGGAGCGACCGCTGGAGCAGCGGACACAGGCGCCGTCACGGGAGATTCGACATCATCGGAAGGGAGAGGAGATTCAGCGATCGTAGACATAAAAAAAACCCTGAGCCGGTTGAGGCATCAGGGCTTCGTTAGGAAGTTAAGTGAGTTGGTTTTCTTTCGGGCGGCTGTTCGGCAGGTACTCCGAATCGCCGCGCTCATGCCAAGGCACTCCGCTACGACCCCGATGCCCCCCCAATGAGCGGGAGGGCAATGGTAATCATCGCGGAAATATAGAGCATGCTTTGGCGCATCGGACGGGCGCAGCATCCTACGGGTTCGCTCCCATGTCAAGGTGAAACGCCTTTCCGGGACCGTCACACGAAAGTCACAATCGGGACACAAATCCGCCATAAAAGACCAAATCAGGACTATTTTTTGGAGAACCATGGACCAATTAGGCCAAATTTTTTGGGTTCCTGATGTTTTTTTCTCGCATTGAACATCGAATTACCGCAGGGTTTCCAACCGCTGCAACTCCCAAACCCTTAAAGCATATCGGTCACAGTACCCGTACCACTACCAAAGTACCGTCATCGTCCATCCCTTACACCCGTCTATGGATCTATCTCTTTCTTCCTTTCTTGATCTCATCAAGGGGCGCGACCCGAATCAGCCCGAGTTTCATCAGGCTGTCGAGGAAGTGCTGACCACGCTCTGGCCGTTTCTGGAAAAGAACCCGCGCTACACGAAGTCGGGTATTCTGGAGCGGATCGTGGAGCCCGAGCGGGTCGTCATGTTCCGTGTGCCGTGGGTCACGGACAAGGGCGAGGTCCGCGTCAATCGCGGCTACCGCGTCCAGATGAGCAGCGCGATCGGACCCTACAAGGGCGGCCTGCGGTTTCACCCCTCGGTGAATCTCGGCATCCTGAAATTTCTCGCCTTCGAGCAGGTCTTCAAGAACTCGCTCACCACGCTGCCGATGGGCGGCGGCAAGGGCGGCTCGGACTTTGACCCCAAGGGCAAGAGCGACAATGAAGTGATGCGCTTCTGCCAGTCGTTCATGACGGAGCTTTACCGCCACATCGGCGCGGACACCGACGTTCCCGCCGGCGACATCGGCGTGGGCGGTCGCGAGATCGGCTTCCTCTACGGTCAGTACAAGCGGCTCACGAATGAGTTCGCCTCCGTGCTTACCGGCAAGGGGCTGAGCTACGGCGGCTCGCTGATCCGCCCGGAAGCGACCGGCTACGGCTGCGTCTACTTCGTGCAGGAAATGCTCGCCACCCGCAAGCGCAAGCTTGATGGCCTCACGGTCAGCATTTCCGGCTCGGGCAACGTGGCGCAGTATGCTGCCGCCAAGTGCATGGAGCTGGGCGCGAAGGTAGTCACTTTCTCCGACTCGAACGGCACGGTTTACGACAAGGACGGCATCAACGAAGAGAAGCTCGCCTACCTGATGGAGCTCAAGAACGTCCGCCGCGGACGGATCTGCGAATTCGCAAGCGAGTACAAGCTGGAGTACCTCGAAGGGAAGCGCCCGTGGGGCATCCCCGCACAGGTGGCTCTCCCCTGCGCAACGCAGAACGAGCTGGACGGCAACGACGCGCGCGAGCTGATCGGCAACGGCTGCTTCTGCGTGGCGGAAGGCGCGAACATGCCTTCCACGCTCGAAGCCGTGGACGTCTTCCTGCACTCCCGCATCCTCTACGGGCCGGGCAAGGCCGCGAACGCGGGCGGCGTGGCAACGAGCGGTCTGGAAATGAGCCAGAACGCAATCCGCCTCGCCTGGACCACGGGCGAAGTCGACAACCGCCTCCACGCGATCATGCAGGCGATTCACGCTTCCTGCACCGACTACGGCACGGAAGACGGCTTCGTGAACTACGTGAAGGGCGCGAACATCGCCGGATTCGTGAAGGTCGCCGACGCCATGCTGGAGCAGGGCATCGTGTAACCC
>JBEBWR010000129.1:0-8764 GCA_040392045.1 Chthoniobacter flavus
GAGGATCTCCGCCAGCGGGTCATTATCCGCCCCGATAGCTCCTTCTACGCCGACTTCCTCGGGCTGAGCGCGCGCATCTGGGTACAGCACGGACGCGACGGCGAGTGGGAGGCGCTGCCGGACCCGGAGGTCGATTTCTCTCCCGAGGCCTTTATCTTCCATCTCGACCTGAAGGCCGGGGAGGAGGTGACCATCAGTACGGAGCCGCCCCGCGAATATGTCGCCACGACTGCCGGGCTGTTCCGCATCGTGGAGGAACGCCCGCATGAAGCCTCCATGCACCTTGTGGGTGCTTCCATTGAGCAGCGCCCGATCCTTGCCCTGCGCATCTCCGCGGGGAAACAGGAGCGCCCCGGCGAGGAGACCCGCCCCGTGGTGCTCATCTGCGCGGGGGAACACGCCACGGAATTCTCCGGCGAAGAGATGGTACGCGGCATGCTCCGGCTCGTACTGGCGGACACCCCCACCTCCAACGCCCTGCGCGAGGCCTTTATCTTCGACTTTATCCTGAACGAAAATCCCGACGGCAACTACCACGGCTGGCACCAGTACAACGCCAGGGACTGGGCCGCCCATAACTACGCCGAGATCGTGGACCGGAGCTGGCATCACGAATTCGAGCCCTATATGGAGGGCCAGCGCGACGGCATCTCCCCGGAGACCGTGGCGCTCTGCCAATGGTTCTTCAAAACCCGGCCCACCTTCCATATCAACGCTCACAGCTGGCTGGGTCACAGCGGTCAGCCCGGCGCGTTCTATTCCGACCCGGAGATTCTGCCCGAAGCCATGGGCCGCGCCGTCTCCGAGCTGAACCGCAACGCCAAGGCGGCCGCCGCCACGCTCGGTCTGGAATTCCAGACCTATCCCAGCCGCAACCTCTGCGGCGGTCATCTCAGCGGGTTCCTCATGAAAAACGAGCTTTGCGTTGTCTACACCATTGAGGGGCACATGAATCCGGGGCGCGAGAAACTGCAACTCCTCGGCGAGCGGCTGCTCTCCGAATGGCTCCACAACCCCGCGCTCAATCTCCGCGCCTCCCGCGCCCCGCGCTGGGATGCGTGGCTGGAGGGGCAGAAAAACGCGCTTTGTGCCACGAATGCGTGAGGTAGCTGTTGACAACCCCGCGTGAGTCGCTAGACTTCGCGCTCTTTTTCGACACGATTTTCCTTCTTTTCTATGAAACGTACGTACCAGCCTTCCAAGCGCACGCGCAAGCGCCAGTTCGGGTTCCGTGCCCGCATGAAAACCAAGAGCGGCCGCGCTTTGCTGAACCGCCGTCGCCGTCACGGTCGCAAGCGCCTCCTGCCGAAGGGCGTGGAGCTGCATTACGCCCGTCACACCGAGGCGTAAGCGCCTCCCGGCTCTCCCGGTCCCTCATGACCGGACGGGTGCTATCCGAGATTCAAGGCTCTGAAAGAGGAAAGCAATTTCCCCTCTCTGAGCCTTTTTTCCGCTTCCGGTGTTTCCCATGGCTCTCTCCTTTCCGAAATCCGCGCGCATCGTCCTGACGCGTGAATACCGCCGGATGCGTGCCGACGGGCGGACCTTCGGCGGGCGCTACATGGTCCTGAGCCTTGTGACGCTCCCCCCGGAGGAATCGCAGACAGCCCGCTTCGGCTTTATCACCTCCCGGAAGGTGGGCGACGCCGTCACGCGCAACCGCGTCCGCCGACGGCTCAAGGAGATTGTCCGACATCAGCGCGCCCGACTGCCGCAGGGGGTCTGGCTCGTCATCATCGCCCGATACACCGCCTCCTCCGCCAGCTACGATGAGCTTCAGCGCGACTGGCGGCGGCTGGCCCGGAAGGCCGGGCTGCTCGGAGAGGCAGCATCGCCTGCTCCGCCCTGCCCGCCCGCTCCCTCCCCGCTGCCCTCGGAATGAACCCCGCTCATGCTCAAGTGGCCCATCCTCTTCCTCATCGCCTGCTACCAGAGGGTGCTTTCCCCGCTGCTGCACGCCATCGGAGGGCCGGGGAGCGGCTGCCGCTTCGAGCCGACCTGCTCGCGCTACTTCGCCGAAGCCGTCCGTCGGCATGGAGCCTTCCGGGGGAGCTGGCTCGGCCTGCGACGCATTGCGCGGTGTCACCCCTGGGGGTCTCACGGCTACGACCCCGTTCCTCCGGCTCCGGGCGAAAAACCGCCGGACGAACCGACCGACGCACCGAAGCCTCCCCCGGCTCCCTGACCATTTTTCGAAATCAGGCCATGACAAGCGCCCCCGCTTGGCCTATCTCTGCTCACTTCTATGGATCGTAAAGGTATCATCGCAATCGCTCTCTCGCTGATCTTCCTGGTCTTCTGGCACTACAAGACCAACGAAGAAATCCGCGCCTATCAGGCCCAGCAGGCAGAGGCTCAGGCGACCGTCACGCCCGAAGCCACCCCCGGCGCCTCCCCGACGCCCTTCGCCACCACGCCCGCGCCTCAGGGCGAAACGCCCGCCACCACGCCTGCCGCCGTGGAGGAAAAAGAGGAGGTCGTCTCCAGCCCGGTGGTCAACTACACCTTTACGAACCTTGGCGGCGGCATCGCGCAGGCCGAGCTGACGCAGCACAAGGGGCAGAAGGACGACGCCCCGCTGGTGATCAACACGCACACCTCGCACCCGATCGGCGCGATCCTCTCCCAGCCCGGCGACACCGCGCAGGAGCCGTACACCGTCTCGGTCAACGGGAACGTCGTCACGGCCACGCGCACCGAAGCCAACGGGCTGGAGATCACGAAAACCTTCACGCTTCCCACAGAGGACAAAGGAGCCGCGGGATACCTCGTTGACCTGAAAATCACCTTTGCGAACCGGGGCGCGGCTCCGCTGGAAAAAGCGGGCTACTACCTCTTCGCCGGAAGCATCGAGCCGCTGCACGCCAGCGAGTACAGCTACCACACCGGCTTTGACTGGTACCGCAATGGCGACACCGAGCGGGTGGACGTCGAGTGGTTCGCCGCCAAGTCGCTCTTCGGATTCCAGCGTCAGGCCGCCCGCGACCAGTACCACGAAACGCCCGGCAGCGGGATCGAGTGGGCCGGGGTCAAAGGGCAGTATTTCACGAGCATCATCAGCGCCAAGGCAACGGAAGGCACCTCCGTCGCCGCCTCGCGCTTCCCGATCACCGTGGAGGATAAAGACCTTTTCGGCATTCAGGGCTCCATGGGGATGCCCGGCTTCAAGCTCGCCCCCGGCGAGACCGCCACGCACGAAGTCAACCTCTTCGTCGGCCCGAAAGCGTATACCCTGCTCAAGCAGCTCCCTCACTACGAGACGGAGATCATGCACTTCGGCATCTTCAAGCTCATCTGCATCGCGCTGCTCCGCGCGATGACCTGGCTCTACGGCTTCCTCGGCAGCTACGCGTGGGCGATCATCGTCCTCACCTTCATCGTCCGCGGCGCGCTCTGGCCCGTACAGGCCAAGGCCACCCGCTCCATGAAGCAGATGTCGCTGCTCCAGCCGAAAATGGTCGAGCTGAAAGAAAAGTACAAGGACGACCCGACCCGGATGAACACCGAGGTGATGAAGCTCTACAAGGAGCATAAGGTCAACCCCGTGGCCGGGTGCCTCCCGATGCTCATCCAGATCCCCATCTTCTTCGGCTTCTACTCCATGCTGGGGAATGCCGTGGAGCTGCGCAATCAGCCCTTCCTCTGGATCTCGGACCTCTCCGTCCCCGATACGGTCGCCACCATCGCGGGTTTCCCGATCAACATCCTGCCGCTGCTGATGGCCGGGACGATGGTCCTCCAGATGCAGCTCTCTCCGAAGTCGGGCGACGCCCTCCAGCAGCGGATCATGCTCTTCATGCCGCTGATGTTCGTCGTCTTTACCTACAACTTCGCCTCCGCGCTGGCGCTTTACTACACGGTACAGAACATCCTCTCCATCGTGCAGCTCTACATCATGCGCAATGAAAGCGCTCCGAAGCTGGAGCCCGCCGTCCCGGAGCGGAAGAAGAAACGCTAACCTGCGAACCCCGACCCCATGAGCGCTGCTGACCCCAAGGAAATCCTCACGACCCTGCTGACCGCCCTCGGCTTCTCCCACGAGATCCGAGAGGAAGGCGGCGGGGCCCTCCAGATCCTCACCCCGGAGAAGGAGCTGCTCATCGGGCCGAACGGCGAGACGCTCGACGACCTGCAATTCCTCGTCAACCGGCTCCTCCAGATCCGCGACGCCAGCTCGCCAAAAGTCTACCTCGACGTGGAGGGGCACCGCCGCGAGCGGAACGACCGGCTGATCGCGCAGGTCCGCGAATACGCCGAGCTGGTCCGCACCACCGGAGATCCGTACCATCTGGAGCCGATGAACGCGTACGACCGCCGCCTGGTGCACAACGCCCTGCGCGACGATCCCGAGGTCACCACGTGGAGCCCGCAGGACGACGCCCGCGTGAAGCGCATCACCCTCTTGCGCCGCAAGGGGAAATAAGGCATTCTTAACCGTTCGGACCGAAAAACACCATTTGACAAAGGCAGAGAGGCACCGCAATCTGCCCCACCTTTTTTTTCAGAACTATGACGCCGCATCTTCTCGAACAAGCCAGCAAAGTGATCCCCAACCCGCCAGTTCTGATCAACGTCGTCTCGCGGCGCGTCCGTCAGCTCTCCCACGGCCACCGCGCCATGGTCGAGACGGGGACCCGCAACGACTTCGCGGACACCGCCCTGCGCGAGATCATCGACGGCAAACTCGACTGGGAAGCCCTCCCGCTTCCCGACGCTCCCGAGCAGGAGTAACCTCTCCCTCTTCCGCCCTCCATGGGTGCTGAAATCTCAGTCAACCGCCGCGCCACTCACGACTACCAGATCCTCGACCGCTACGAAGCGGGCATTGAGCTGAAAGGCACCGAGGTCAAGTCGATCCGTAGCGGCCATGCCAATCTCAATCAGGCATTCGCCCGGGTCGAGAACGGACAGGTATTCCTGTACGGCATGGACATTCAGCCGTATATCCGGGCAAGCTTTGAGCAGCACGAAGCCAAGCGCGCCCGGCGTCTCCTGCTGCACAAGCGCGAGATCCGGAAGCTCTTTGAGGCGACCAACATCGCCGGACACACCCTCGTAGGCCTCCGGATGTACTGGAAGGACGCCCGCGTCAAAGTCGAGATCGGCGTCGGCAAGGGCAAGGTCGCCCATGACAAGCGTCAGGATCTCAAGACCAGCGCCGTAAAGCGCGAGATGGAGCGCGAGCGCGCCAACTTCAACCGCAAGCACGGATAAACTTTTTCCCCACACCGCCATGCCACTTCAGAATACCAACGTCATTGACCTCATCGCTCAGGACCCGGCCAGCGAAACCGTTATCCTTGGTATGACGGAGCCCCGCCCGTGGGATGGCAGCGACCTTCAGCTCTTTCAGTTTCAGGAAAAGGTCAACGCCTATCTTTCCTTCGCGCTCGATGGCGAGATGAACGAGCATTTCCCCAAGTTCCGCGACAAGCCGCTCCGGCTGGAGATCGTCTGCACGACGGAGCCGGACGAGCGCACGGCGCATTTTATCCAGCTCGTCCGCGAACAGATCGGCTTTCAGGGGATTGAATTTCTCGTAAAGGTTAACCCCGAGCTGGCTCAGGCCGCTGAAGGGGGCGCCTGCGCCTCGGGAGGTTGCGGCTGCAAGAGCGGCGACGCCCAGCCCGTGGCCGAAGGTCACCAGACGCACGGTCACTCCGGCGGCTGCTGCGGCGGGAGCCATGATCACGGGGATCATCATCACCATGATCACGATGGCGGCTGCTGCGGAGGTCACGGGCATGACCATCATCACGATGCGGCCCAGGACCACCATCACGAGAATGGATGCTGCGGTGGCGAGCCCAAGGCTCACGGGGACTCGGGGTGTTGCGGCGGGCATCACTAACCTCCTGATTTCCAGAGGGTAAAGAAACCGGTTGCGGAGAGAGGGAACTCCTTGAATCTTTGAGGAAAACCCATCATCTTCCCTTCTCGTTCGCAAAGCGTCGCCCCTATCGCGACGCGGGGTCACGATCACAGAGCGCCTTGTCGCCCCCCTGTGCGCTTTTGCCTGCCCTGCGACCTCGTCACCCATGTCACTCCATCCCACCCGACCCATTGATCCGTCGAATCGCCCCCGCCCCGGGGTGGGATGCAGGGTATCGCCTCCAACCCGACGTTAGTTCATGCCCCGGAAATTCACCAAAGGGGCATCCCCGGCCCGCTCTCCAGACACTTCGGACGCCATCCGTCCCGAAGCCTGCGAAGCCGCCCTCATCGCCGCCGGTCTGGTCGGCTACGAGAGTACGTCGGATGGAACTCGACGGCGCTTTTACGGCGATATCGCCCGGTTCTTCGGCGACACCGTCCCCCCGATCATCCTTACCGAGCTGCCCTGGAGCGATCTGGTTCATCCTGAAGACCTTAGCATTCCGGACTCCGCACCGGGCAAACCGGGAGAAGCCTACCAGCTGGTATACCGGCTCCTCCTCCCGGACGGGCGCGTTCTCCCGGTACAGGATTGCGGAACGCTCGCCGTCGATCCCGACACGGGGACGCTTCGCCGCACCGGCGTCCTCTCCGACGCCTCCCGCCTTCAAACGCTGGAGGAGCGGCTGCGCTATGTGCACCGCATGGAAGCCTTCGGGCAATTGACCGGCGGGGTCGCGCATGATTTTAACAACCTCCTTACCCTCCTGCGCGGATACGCCGAGCTGCTTCAGGGCGACGTGGTGGAAGACGCCACGCGGAGCGAGTACGTTCGCGAGCTGATCCGGGCGGCTGACCGTGCCGTCGACGTGACCCGTCAGCTCCAGGCCTTCTGCCGCGTACAGTCGCCCGCGCCCGGGATCGTCAACCCCGGAAACTGCGTGATGGAGCTGGGGCGGATGCTCCGCCGGATGGTCGGCGAGGAGATTGAGTTTGTCATTGATGTCGCGGAGAATAGCGGCTCCGTCCTCTCCGCTCCGTCGCAGATCGACGCCATGGTGATGCAGCTCGTGGCACACGCCCGGGAGGGACTCTCGCCGGGAAGCCGCCTCGGGCTCTCCGTTTTTGACACCACCGTACGCAGCAACGACCGCCGGGTCCGCTCCGAAGGATGGATCGCCGGGCCGTATCTGGTGATCTCCGTCGAGACGCGGCCGCCCCGGAAAGAGAACGCTCCGGCTTCGCAGGCACCGCGAAGCAAGCCGCCGACCTTCGACGCGCTGGCCGAAGTCCGGGAGCTTTGGAGCGCCTCGGGCGGACAGTTGGAAATGCGCAGTTCCCCCGGGGAGCGGCATCGCATCTCCGCCTACCTGCCGCGCATCCGGCCGCTGCCATCGCCCGTCGCCGACGCCGGTCCGACCGTTCCCGCCCCTTCCGCAGACGACCCTCCGCAGGGAAAGGGGGAAACGATCCTGCTCGTAGAAGACGATCCGGAGACGCTTCGGCTTTACAGCATGGGTATCGAACGTTTAGGGTATACCGTACTTACCGCTGCCCACGGTGAAGAAGCCATTCGTCTGGCCAAGGCGCACCCTGAGATTGATCTGGTTTTGACCGATCTCGTGATGCCCCTGATGGGAGGCGTGGAGCTGGCGGGAGAGTTGAAAAACGTCCTCCCTTCAGCCGCCACGATCCTCATGTCGGGCTACGCACCGGAAGATACCGGTGGTGAACCGGGCCAGCACAAAGGCTATCCTTTTCTTTCAAAGCCTTTCTCACTCAAAACGCTGGCTCATAAACTTCGAGAGTTCATTGAAAACCACTAATCTTTCCATCCTGCTCACCGAAGACGATGCGGACGTAGCGAAGTATCTCACTACGGTCCTCGAAAGCCTTGGGCACCGGGTTGTCGCCGTTGCGACCGACGGCGGGGAAGCCGTTGAACTCGCGCTCCGGCTCTTCCCGGATCTCGTCATCATGGACATCGACCTGCCGACGATGAGCGGCTCGATCGCGGCGCGTAAAATTCTCGAAAAGAATAGCGTCCCCGTGATCATCAGTACCGGGCGAAGCGATAACGAAGCGCTCAACAGCCTGAGCGAAGTGGAGTATCAGGCCTGCCTGATCAAGCCATTCAGCGCCGTACAGCTCAAGTCTGCCATCATGGTGACGCTCGCGCAGTTTGAGCGCCGCGTCTCCGACAGCCGGAAGATCGAAGAGCTGCAAGGCGCGCTGGAAAAAGGCAGCGGCCTCTCAGACGCTGCCGTGCTCACCGCCGAGCGCCTTTTCGAGATCGGACTGACCCGCCGGGAAGCTGAAGTGATGCACTGGGTGGCCCAGGGCAAGTCCAACGCCGATGTCGCCATGATTCTCGAAAGCTCACCGCGCACCATTGCCAAACATATCGAGCATGTCTTTATGAAGCTCGGCGTGGAAAGCCGCACCGCTGCTGTCGCCGAAGCGCGCCGAAGGCTGGAATCTCGGGGCGTCTCCTGAAGAATCTTCTGCGGACGGGCCGACGGGTCTTACGGCCTTACACGGCCTTACGGATGAGCCTGGTGCTCATCGTCCGCCTTCGCCGCCCCCTCGGCTCCTGTTTCAAGAACGCTGTCCGGCGTTGCTTTGGCCTCGGCGTCAGTCGCCGTCGGGAGGACCGGCGCGCGCGGGGGATAATCCGCCCGGAGAACAAAATCGATCGCCGCAAGGCTGTCGTAAAGGTGGCGTAGCGCTCCCGGCGACCGCTGCTCGGCCTCCAGCAGCAGCTGGTGGGCGAGCGTGAATTTCCCTTGGGAAATCGCCAGCGCCGCCGCCGCGTAGCTCAGCTCCGGCGTCTCCCCGGCGGGCCGCATCTTCTGGAACCACTCGATGGCTCCCTGCTGATTCTTCTCCG
>JBEBWR010000130.1:0-8535 GCA_040392045.1 Chthoniobacter flavus
GCCGCAGGATATTCTCCAGCGGTTTGTATCGCGGTGGGGGTAGAGGAGGTAAGGACGCTTTGCGCAATGGAGATGCGCAGACAAGTGCGTTCCCAATGGAGTTTGGGAACCAGTTGAATCGCTCTAAGATGTCGAAACGAATGCAGGCACCGGCGGTCTACTGGTGCCTGCATCTTTGAGGTTCGCTATTCGGGTTCGCTACAACAGGCGCTCGGCGACTTGAGCCACGTCTTTGTCGCCGCGGCCGGAGAGGTTCGCGATGATGATCTGATCGGGACTCATGCTTCCGGCGACTTTGATGACGTGCGCGAGCGCGTGCGACGACTCCAGCGCGGGGATGATCCCTTCGAGGCGGCAGAGGGTCTGGAAGGCGTTGAGGGCGTCGGCGTCGGTGGCGTAGTCGAAGTCGACACGGCCGAGGTCGCGAAGGAGCGCGTGTTCCGGCCCGATGGCGGCGTAGTCCAGCCCGGCGGAGATGGAGTGCGTGAGCTGGATCTGGCCATTCTCGTCGGCGAGGAGGTAGGTCTTGGTCCCCTGAAGGATGCCGAGCTTGC
The DNA here is from genome assembly GCA_040392045.1 of Chthoniobacter flavus. Lineage (GTDB taxonomy): Bacteria > Verrucomicrobiota > Verrucomicrobiia > Chthoniobacterales > Chthoniobacteraceae > DATMFV01. The sequence goes on from JBEBWR010000130.1 coordinate 555, forward strand.
CGCCCTGAAAACGCGCGGCGTGGCGACCGGGGATGATGCCTTCGCCTCCGGCTTCGACGCCGACCATGCGGACAGATTCGTCCTCAAGGAAGGGGTGAAAGAGGCCGATGGCGTTGCTCCCGCCGCCGATGCAGGCGACGAGGAGGTCGGGGAGGCGGCCTTCGCGGTCAAGGATCTGCTGCCGCGCTTCGAGGCCGATGACGCGGTGAAAGTCGCGCACCATCATGGGGTAGGGATGCGAGCCGAGGGCGGAGCCGAGGATGTAGTGGGTCTGGCGGATGTTCGTAACCCAGTCGCGCATGGCTTCGCTGATGGCTTCCTTGAGCGTGGCCTGTCCGGCCGTAACGGGGACGACGGTGGCTCCGAGGAATTGCATACGCGCGACGTTGAGCGACTGCCGCTCCATGTCGACGGCTCCCATGTAGATGACGCACTCCATGCCGAAGCGGGCGGCGACGGTGGCGGTGGCGACGCCGTGCTGGCCCGCGCCGGTCTCGGCGATGATCCGCTTTTTGCCCATCCGGCGGGCGAGGAGGATCTGGCCGAGGGCGTTGTTGATCTTGTGCGCGCCGGTGTGGAGCAGGTCTTCGCGCTTGAGATAGATTTTCGCGCCGCCGAGGGATTCCGTCAGACGTTCGGCAAAGTAGAGCGGCGTGGCGCGTCCGGCGAAGTCGGCGAGCAGGGCGTTGAGCTCCTGCTGAAAAGCGGGGTCGTTTTTGGCCCGGGCATACTCTTCCGTCAGTTCACTCAGCGCCGGGATGAGGGTTTCAGGCACGAAGATGCCACCGTAGGGGCCGAAATGGCCCTGGGCGTCGGGAAAAGCTGCTGGATTCATGGAACCCGGAACTGTAGGGGCTTTCGCTGCACGGCTCAAGGCTCAACTGAGGGGGCGCGGCGTTTCCCTCACTACTCCATCCCACCCTTCCAGAACGGGTCGTTGATGCTCGACGCCCGGAGCGCTCCCTGCTCCATGCCGCCGACGTGGCCGTCCATGTAGACGACGTTGATCCGTTTGCCGTGGGGATAGTAGGTGTCCTGCCGGTTCTGGAAGGTGGAGATGCTGATCGTGGAGGGGTAGATGGCGTAGCCGCCGCCGAAGGTAGGCTTGACGCCGTCCATGAACATGGCCATCGCGGCTTTCTGCGGGATGTTGACGATGCGGGGGGCGTAGGTGTACGACGGGATGGCGGGGGAGCCGTCGGCCATCTGCTCGGCGGTGCCTTTGGCGAAGGTGTTGAGCCCGTAGGTCTGCCACGAGTTGACGGGGGCGCGGTGAGCCCGCCGCTCTGCGGGGCACCAGGCGATTTCGGTCGGCGCGGGGTTCCCGGGGATTTTCCACTCGGCGAGGTAATCCAGCATGCCGCCGCGTACGTTGTAGCTGCCGTTGGTGCCGGTGCGTTTGCGGCCGTTTGGCTGATTCCAGTCGGCGCTGGGCATCTGGCCCTGATGATCGTGGGCGTAGCGGAGGGCGGCTCCGCCGAGGCTTCGGAGTTTATCCACGCAGCGGAACCGGTCTGTCGCGTTGGTGGTGGCCTGATAGGCGGGGAAGATGAGTGCCAGCAGGACGGCGATGCAGGCGGCCGCGATGAGCAACTCGATGAGCGTGACTCCGGATCGCCGTACGGATCGATGGGCGGCAGGTTTCATTTTGCGGGGAGGAAGGCGATGTCGGCGAGGTTATCATCCTGCCGAAGTTTCACGAGGGCAATTCCTTCCGGCAGCTCGGAGATGCGCTGTTCTCCGGAGGCGTCGGCGGGGAGTTCGCGGAGGCTGACGCCCGAGGCGTCGCAGAGCGCCAGTGTGGCTCCGGCGAAGCGCTGGGGGGTGTGAATGATGAGGCCATTCTCGTCGCGCTCAATGCGGAGCTGACGCCGAAAGGCACCGACGACGGCGGTTTGCTTGCGCTCAAGGGGGAGCGCGAGGGCGTTCCCTTCAGGCGTGAGCGGCTGATGGGTGAGGAGGTCGACGTAGTGCCAGTCGTCTCCCTCGTCTCCCGGCAATACCGGCAGTACGGGGCCGGTGACCGGCTCGTCGAGCAGGCTCATGAGGGTGGTGATGATTTTGTCTTTGGCCCGAAAGGTGTTCGCGTAGACAGACTCGCGGAGGGTGGGGGTGAGCGGTTCGACGTCCATGGAATGCAGGGCATCGCTATTCTCCCGCAGCATACGGTGGATCGGCTCGGGCCAGTAGCGCTGGAAGAGGCTGACGCCGTTCCAGAGCATGATCTGGAGGTAGGAGCGGTCGGGCAGGCTGTGCGAGGTGGTGACGTTCTCGAAGATGGTCAGCTCGGGAAAGGCGAAGCGGTAGACATTCAGCGGGACGGGGCGCAGGCCGGGGATGACTTTGCGCATCTCGTGCTGGAGCGCTCCGTTGAGCTGGCTGGTAAGGCGGTCGCTTCCGGCGTACTCGGCGAGGATGAGGATGTCGGGCTTCTCTTTCTCGCAGGCGGCGCGGGTCTGCTGGAGCATGCCGTACATGCCCTGCATGGCGGCGTGTTCGCCGGGCTCGGCGTGGAGGTGCTCATGCTCCTTGCTCAGGCAGACGAAGCCGGTGTAGCCCATCTGGTCGATGCGGAGGGCGTCCACCTGCGTGTCGCGGACGATGCGGGCCATGTTCTCCGCGAAGAGGCGCTGGTAGTCGGCGTTGTCGGTGCACATGCTCCACTTGGCGTAGGTGATGAGGTGATCGCCTCCGGGCGTTTCCGGCAGCGGGCCGGGGGTGTGCGCGACCCACGGGTTGACGATGCTGTGCTTTTTCCCGTAGGTCTTCCCCATGCGGGTGGTGCTGTCGACGATGAAGCAATTGACGTAGAATTGCGTGAGCGCGCCCTCGCGGTGAGCGATGGCAATGCCTTCTTTCAATCCTTCGAGACCGCCCAGGCTGGGGTTGTAGTCGTAGTCGCCGTCGTTGACGGCATTCATCAGGCGGTTGCGGACGGGGTCGTGAAAGAAGAAGTAGCGCCAGCGTCCGTGCATCTGCCTCACGGTTTCGGCCAGGCCTTCCTTGAGCGAGACGCCGAAGGGGCCTTCTTCGGACCATTCCTGCCAGTGGCGGAATTCGCCCATGTCGATCCCGTCTTTCCGGTAGCCGGAGTACCACTCCTTTGTTTTGAAGTCGTAGGCGATCTTTTGCACCGGGGCCTCGGTCGGGTTGGTGGCGATGATGGTCTGGGTGAGCCATACGTGGTTGAGCGCGGGGGAGGGCTTGCGGAACTCCCACGTATTGCGGGCCCATGCGGTGTAGCGTTTCATCGCTTCTTTCCAGTCGCCGGGGTGGGCTTCGATGACGACGTCGGGGTAGCGGTAGCTTTCTCCGGGGCCGCGATGGTAGCGCTGGTAGTCGAAGGCGATGTTGCTCCCTTTGCTCCGGGGGATCGGGAGGGTCCAGAGCGCGTTCTTCGGCAGGCGATCGCCGAAGGTGGAGAGGGCTTTGCTGTAGACGGGCGGGGTGAGGCCTTTATCGAGCCGCACGCCTTTTACGAGCCCGGACGGGTCGACGGAGCGGATGGCCAGCCCGCTGCCTTTGGATGGCGAGAAGAGGCTGACCATCTGCCAGAGCGCTTCGTTGGCGGAGTAATACTGGTGCAGCTCGGCGTCGATGGTCTGGATGATCCCGCCGAAATACGGGTAGCAGTAGTAGTCGTCCTGCGGCTGGTCGGAGATGGAGATGCCGCCGATCTGGGGGAAGACGGCGGTCCACGACTCCGGTTTGTCGGAATGGTTCGTCAGCGTGAGGCCGAGGCGGAACTGGTCGTCGGTAATGGTGGCGGTGAAGGTGGCCGAGAGCGTTCCGCCTTCGAGTACGACTTCAGCGCGGTTGCCATTGACGCGGACTTCCTTGACCGGCCAATCCTTTGCGGAGATAGCGCGTCCCTTGCCGGGGTCGACGAGGAAGAGCTGTGTTTTGTCCTTTTCAGCGAGCAGTTCTTTGCCGGCGTATTCGCTCCAGAGCGATTCCAGCCGCAAGCCTTCGCGGGTGGAGAATCGCGCTTTCAGGGCGGCGTTGCGCAGTTCGAAGCCGTCCGGCAGTTGCTCTACGACGGGGGCGCGCTTTGCGGCTTCTCCGGCGGGAGGATGAATTGCGGGAGCCATGTTTGCAGGCGGGCCGGAGTGCGCAGGGGAGAAGTAAACCTTTGCTTCGGAAATCGGGCGCTTGGCGTCGAAGTGAATCTCGACGCGGTCGAAGGCTTTCTCCGCGGAGCGGCCTTCGATCGTGAAGGAGACGCCTTCGAAGGGCTGAAACTCGATCTCTCCCGGACGGGCTTCGGTGAAGGCTCCGCCCTTTTGGAGGGTGACGGGGATGCGCTCTCCGGTGATGTCGTAGGCCTCAATCTCCAGCGTCTCCGAGGGGGTGTGGAGGTGAAACTGGAGCTTCTTTTCGGGGTCGAAGCGCCGGCCATCCAGCGCGAGAAGCAGGGTGGAGGCGTCGGTCATCCGTCCATCCCGCACGACGCGGGTGGGGTTGATGTTTGAGCCGTCGAGCTTCCCCCTGTGTCGCCATGTGGAGAAGTATTCTCCGGCGTGAACCGCAGGGGCGATGGCGACGAGGGCCGCGAGTAGAAGCGATGAGGGGCGGAGAGTCATCGGGAGGATCAGCGGGAGCGATGCTTGCGGAGGAAGGCGGCCCCGGCCACACCGGCGGGGAGCAGGAGGAGGGCGGTGGAAGGCTCTGGGATAGCGGTAACCTGAAAGGAGTCAAAGCCGATGGTCCGGTCTGTGGAGGTGATATTGGCGCGCAGTCCGACGGCGCCGGTGGTATAGCTGGCGTCGGTGGCGCTGACGGTGGCGATTTGACTGTTGCTTGCGTTGAAAAGTGTAGCGCTCAGGGAGGTGCCGTCGAAGTCGAACTCCAACCGGTAGAAGGACCCGGAGCTAACTCCGATCTGGACCGATGCGAGAAGATAGCTCTTGGTCTCGGTAAACTCGATGTCTTTGGCGATGACGAGATAGGTCTGGTTTCCACTGCCTGGGTTGTAACGCAGGATGCCGGCAAAGTAGCCTTCGGGGGAGTTGCCGTTCCCTGTGGGATTCTGGATGCGGGCGAAGAGACCGGAGGATTGATTTCCGTTGGCGACATACTGGATGACGCCTGATACCTGACCGTTGGCGATGCTGGTATTGCCGGTATAGATCGCTCCGCCGAACTGGCTGGAGGTTGTGCCGTTCTGAGGGTTGGTGATCTCCAGCAGGCCGTCGCCATTAAGTTGGAGGGTGGGAGGGACAGAGGTGGAGGAGTGGTGAATATGCCAGTCTGAATAGCCTTCCGCTGTTTCAAACGGGCCTGCGCTACCGGTAAAGCTGGTTTGATAGATCACGCCGGCCTGAGCTGGCAGGGCAATGGCGGCGGTGAAGGCCGCACTGAGGAGGAGGGAGGCGAGGGGGCGTGGGGAGGTGGTGATCATGGCGTTTTTTTGGCTTGGTGAAAGCAGGGTGGAGTTATTCCGCGTGTTTCTGCGGGCAGCTGTCGCGGTAGATAAAGTGAGGAGAGATCTTGCGGACTTGCGGGTGGAAGTCAGGCTGCATGCCGGCGAGAAGGAGGTCGAAGGCGTTCGAGGCGATTTCCTGAGGGTCGTACTCCAGAGCGGTGAGCGGCAGGGTGCCTTCGTTGCCGCCGTGGCTGTGGCCGATGCTGATGATGGAGATGTCTTCCGGGCAGCGGAGTTTGCGGCGCGTCATGGCGGAGAAGAGGCCCCATGCGATGCGGAAATTGCTCGTCAGGACGACGTTCGCCCGATCCCGCGAGTTGACGTAGCTTTCAATGAAGTAGGCGTGCAACTCCTGATTCTGGACGGGGGAAAGTCCGGTGGAGACGGAAAAGCCGCTCAGGCCGTCGCCTTCGGGGGTAAAGAGACGCGCTTCGATCTCGGTCGCGGCGAGGAGGGTGCGGTAGTGGCTGGCATGGCTGGCGTCGTCGGCGAAGGCGGGTTGCAGAATGTCGATCTTGCGGCGTCCTTCGCGGACCAGTTCGCGGCTGAGAATCGCGGCTTCGCTGGAGTAGTCTTTGATGACGGCGGAGATCCCCGGGGGGAGCTCCATGGAGTTGCCGAGATTGGAAAGCAGGCAGAGCGGTGTGGCCATCTTTCGAAGATAGGCACCGATCTCGCCTTCGTCGTAACAGACGCGGGCGGGATAATGAAGGATCCCGTCGACCCGCGCCTCGGCCATCTGCTGGATGGCCCGGAACTCTTCCGCCGGAGCCCAGCGGTGAAACTGGACCTGAAGCTGTAATCCCCGCTCGGAGCCGGTCTGGACCAAAGCGTCGAGAATGGCGGCATAGTACGGATCGCTCGCCATTGGCATGATGACGCCAACTACTCCGGTCCGCCCGAGGGAGAGGGACTTGGCCTGCCGGTTCGGGATGTAGCCCATTTCCCGCGCGATCTTCTGAATCCGCTGACGCGTCCGCTCCGGCAACCGCTCGCTGTTGTTGAGCGCGAGGGAGACGGTCGCCGTGGTGCACTGGGCTTTGACGGCGATTTCCCGGATGCGAACGGGCTTGGAGGTGGGAGGAGTGACGGCCATGCAGGGTAGGAAATACGGTCGGTTATGCGGTTAAATAGCTTAACCGGTTAAACTCGTCAAGGTTTTCTTCGCATTCTGCCGGGTGGGTGGCAGAATCGCGGCGTGAATTTTTTGGAGCCGGTTTCTTCGCTTTCGGCACTTTGGCGTCCGCGTCAGCCGCTGCTGGAGGGGGCGCTGGGGCTGATGGCGGGGATTCTGATGGGGGAATTGCTGGCGCCTTTGGGGGCGGCGGTCTGGATGGGCGCGGCTTCGCTCGCGGTGGGGGCGATGGTGCTGGCGCTGCTGCAAGGTGGGGTGCGGAAGCCGTCCGTGGCGTTCTGGTTGGCGGCGGTGCTCAGCGGGGTGGCAATCCAGAGCGGGCATCTGGAGTGTAGCCCGGCGCGGCGGCTGGCAATGGAGATCCCGGCAGAGGGGACGGTATTTGCCGGGACGGGGGTGGTCGATGAAGCGCCGGTGGCGGGGCGCTCACAGGTGACGGTCCGGCTGGGAGAGGGGACGATTCATGGGCATGCGGTGCCGGGTGAGGGGCGGCTGCTGATCGGCTGGCCGCGAAGCGAACTGCCGGAGTATGGGGATCGCGTGGAGTTTCGCGGGACGATTGTTCCGCTCGGGCGGGCGCGGAATCCGGGGAGCTTTGATACGCTGACGGTTCGCAAGCGGCAGGGGATCTATGCGATGGTGTGGGTGCGCTATGAGCGGGATGTGGAGGTGATTGCGCGAGGGCAGGGGAGCCGGGTGGTCGCGCTGGCGCTGGCGTGTCGCCGCTCAATGGAGCGGGCGATGGCGATCGGGCTGGAGAAGCGTCCCGAGGTGGTGCAGGTGATCCAGAGCATGGTGCTGGGGACGCAGGCGGACGCGAGCGCGGAGCTGCTCGATCTCTTTCGGCATACGGGGACGATCCATCTTTTCTCGGTGAGCGGGCTGCATGTGGCGATGCTGGCGGCGATGGTGTTTACGCTGTTCCGGTTGTTCGGGTTTCGCCGACGGACGGTGGCGCTGCTGGTGATTCCGGTGCTCTGGGGCTACTGCTTCATTACCGGGCTGGCTCCGGGGAGCCTGCGGGCGACGTTGATGGGGACGATCGGGATGCTGGGGCTGGCGCTGGAGCGGCCCGCGCTTTCATGGAACGCGCTGGGCGCAGCCGCGGTGGTGATCCTGCTGGATGATCCGGATCAGCTTTTTCGCCCGGGCTTTCAGCTCTCCTTTTTGTTGGTGGCGGCGCTGCTGGCGGGGGCGGAGCCGACGAAGGAGTATCTGATGCGCTGGACGCAGCCGGATGCGTATCTGCCGCGTACGCTGTGGAGTGGAAGGCAGCGCTTCATGGTATGGGCGGGGGGCTTCGGGATGGGAGCGGTGGCGGTGTCGCTGGTGGCGTGGATCGCTGCTGCGCCGATTACGCTGCGCTACTTCCATCTCTGGTCGCCTTCGACGGTGCCGGCGAATCTCGCGGCGATTCTGCT
>JBEBWR010000131.1:0-8475 GCA_040392045.1 Chthoniobacter flavus
CCTCCAGCGTGCAGGCGATGTCGTCGTCGCGATGCGCGGCGCTGACCGAGATCTGCTTGCAGGCGGCAGGGAAGACGTAAATCCCCTCCCCGATCAACCCGAGGCGGAAGCGGCTGTCCTTTGCGAAATCGTGGTGCTCCAGCACATCATGCCAGTCGCGAGGCGCATGATCCATAAAGTAATAACAGAGCGCCGAGGCGTTGCGCACGATGGTTACCGGATGCCCTGCGTCGCGGAAGGCGGCTTCCAGCCCGGACTGAAGCGCGGAGGCACGCCGGTCGATCTCCGTGTAGATGGCCCCTTCGTCGCGCTTGAGGATCTGGAGAGTGGCGATGGCTGCGGCGACGTTCACGGGGTGCCCGTTGTAGGTGCCGGCGACGAGGACGCGCTTTTTCGGATCGGGGCTGGCGAATAACTCCATGATCTCCGCCTTGCCTCCGAGCACGCCGAGCGGGTAGCCGTTTGCCACGGCTTTCCCGAAGAGCGAGAGGTCGGGGGTGACGCCGGAGACGGCCTGATAGCCTCCGAGCGCGGAGCGGAATCCGGTCTTCACTTCGTCCATGACCAGGACGACCCGGTATCGATCACACAGCTCGCGCAGTCCCTGAAGGTATCCCGGCTGCGGGAGGACAATGCCGATATTCTGGAGCACCGGCTCGGTGATCAGGCAGGCGATCTCGTGCTTTTTGAAGACGGCTTCGACGGACTCCAGATCGTTGAAGTTTACCGTGTGAATCCGTCGCTGCGTGGAGGTGGGAATTCCGGCGGAGATGGGCAGGAGGGGGTACTCATCCCCTACCCTGCGGGGACCGATCTCGGCGAGCGGCGGCATGACGGCGCGGCCGACTTCGTCGTGCCAGCCGTTGTAGCCGCCGAGCGTGACGACGACATCTTCCCGCCCGGTATAAGCCCGCGCGAGGCGGATGGCGAGGTTGGACGCTTCGCTGCCGGTGTTGAGGATCTGCACCCGCTCCAGACCGGAGACGGCTTCGCAGAGCAACTGGGAAAGCTCGGCCTCCCACGGCGTGGTGCCGCTGCCCATGAGCGACCAGCCCCGGTCGAGCGCGGCGCGGACGGCGTCGGTGATCTCCGGATGATGGTGCCCCAGCAGGTGCGGGGCAAAGGCGGCGTGATAGTCGAGGTACTTCCGCCCATCGGCGTCGTAGAGGTACGCACCCTCGGCGCGGGCAAAGACGATGGCGGGCTGGGCCTTGCGGTTGAGGGAGACGACGCCTCCGGCGATGTAGGATTCGCTCTGGCGGATGATGGACGCGGTGGACGCGGAGTGGGTGGCTTCAGTGCTCATAATTCGATGGTTAGGAAAATGTTGACAATTTAAATCATAAAATGTCAACATTTTCAAATGTCATTCCAATCCGAAACGGCCTATAAAAAGCTTCGGGAAGCGATTCTGAGCGCAGCGCTGCTCCCGGGGGAACACCTCGGGGAGATCGAGTGGGCGGAGCGCGCGGGCGTGGGGCGCTTTGCCATTCGCGAAGGGCTTAAACGCTTGCATGGCGAGGGATTGGTGACGCGGGCGCGGGGGAAATACCGCGTCTTCGTGCCGGACGCGGAGGCGATCCGCGAGATCACGCATCTACGGGCGGTATTGGAGATCGGCGCGATCCGGTTCCTCCACCGCAAGCTGAAGCCAAAGGAGCTGGCTCCGATCCGCAAGGCGGCGAAGGAGTATGCGGCGCTGGTGAAAAAAGGGTATCAGGCAGGGGCGCGGGAGGCGGATCTCCAGTTTCACAGCGCGATTGTGACGGCGGCGGGGAATCCCCGTTTGCTGCGGGTTTATGAGTCGTCCAATCTGCCGCTGCTGCATATCACGGTGAGCCGCAAGCCGGAGCCGCTGGATGATTTCGATCTCGCGGCGGCCGAGCATACCTCAATTGTGACCGCGCTGGAGCAGGGCGACTTCGGCCTTGCGGCGGAGCTGCTGGAAGCGCATCTCCGCCGGGGCGAACGAGCGGTGATCGGTGAAGGATTGTAACACGCCCGTTTTCGCGGTAAGTTGCTCCATCGGGAGGATTCCATGGAGCACGCAATCTACACCATCGGACATTCCACGCACAGCATGGCGGAGTTCATCGCGATGCTGCGGGCATTTCGGGTAAAGATGGTCGTGGATATCCGGCGGTTCCCCGGGTCGCGGAAGGTTCCCGCGTTTAATCAGGAGCATCTCGCGGCGGAGCTGCGGCAGGCGGATATCGATTATCTCCATCTGGAGGCGCTGGGAGGACGGCGGCGGGCGCGGGCGGATTCCCGGAACGACCGGTGGCGCAATGCTTCTTTTCGGGGATACGCGGATTATATGGAAACGGAAGCTTTCCACGAGGCCCTTGAGAAATTGGAAGCCATCGCCCGGAAGCGGCGCACGGCGATCATGTGCGCGGAGGCGGTCTGGTGGCGCTGCCATCGCTCGATGGTTTCCGATGCCCTGAAAGCAAGGGGCTGGAGGGTTCTGCACATCATGTCCGCAAGCAAGGCGGAGGAGCATCCTTACACCTCCCCTGCCCGCGTGGAACACGGCACGCTATTTTACCATGAAAACGAAATTCAAAGTCGGTGACGTTGTAAGCTGGAACTCGGAAGCCGGTAGGGTTTCAGGGACGATTATCAAGGTGCATACCAAGGACTTTCCGTACAAAGGCTACACTCATCGCGCGACGGAAGAGTCCCCGCAGTATGAGATCAAAAGCAGCAAGTCGGACCACATCGCCGCGCACCGGGAGGCCGCGCTGACGAAGATGAAAGCGGGCTAGGTCCCTCAGGCGTGCCCCCGGGCGAGATTGGCCTCGAAGACCCCGTGAAGCGCCTGCGGGTCGGTGACGACGACGGCTTTGCGCTTGATGACGAGGTGTCCGGCATCGCGGAGCTTGGCAAAAAGGCGAGAGAGAGTTTCCTGTCGGGTGGTCAATTCGCTGGCAAGCACGGCTTTGGTCGTGCCGATTTCGATCTCCACCGGTTCGCTGCGCAGCGGCTTCGGGCAGCGGCTCAGGAGCCAGTGCAGCAGGCGCGTCTCGGCGTCCTTGAGCTTGAGATTTTCAATGGAGGAGACGAGGACGCGGAGATGCTGGCTCATGGAGGCCAGCATCCGTAGGGCGAGACCGGAGTCGCTCTGGAGGTGCTCAAGAAACTCTGCCTTGGGGATCAGGATGACCTCGCTCTCATCGACGGCACGGGCGTCGGCGGGGTAGCCCTTTTCGTTGACAATGGCGGCTTCGGCAAAGGATTCGCCCGGTCGGAAGAGGTGGATCACCTGCTCGCGTCCATCGGCGGCGACGCGGTGGACGTTGATGATCCCCTTGCGTACGACATAAAAACCGATGGCGGGGTCCTGCTCACGGAAAAGGTATTCCCCTTTCGCAACCTTCTGTACGACAGCGGTTTCAGCGATGCGCTGCAATGCGGCATCGGGTACTCCGGTAAAAATCGAAGCACTGCGGATGGAGTAGGCCAGCGCGGCAACTCGGGGATGTACACCTCGGTCCATCCCGCATTTCTATATCACGCGTCCCGCCAAAACCAGACAATCCACGCGCCATCGTCAGCGCGCTCCATATTGACCTCGAAGCCCTGATTTCCCAGCATTTCGACGAGGGGAGCAGGCATGAAGGGGGCGGTTAGTTCCAGCCCTTCGTCGGGCAAGAGCGCTTCGATCTTCTCCATGATGATGGAAAAAGGCTCTTCGCCTCGCTTCAGAACAGGGCGGACATCAAGCTTTTGAAATCGGCGGGAACTCATAGAGGTTTTAGCAAATGACGGAGCCTAAACTGTTATGATCTCCCATGCCTTGACGTGGATCAATAACTTCCCTTGAAACAGGGGAATCCACGAACCAGCGGTTTTCTTTGACCTGCATCAAGGCAGCGGGCGGGGATTTATGGGAAAAGAAGAATGATGATGAGAACCTTCTTTTCGGTCAAAGCTTCGGCCAAGGCCTGCGTTCCGGCTCTGATGCTCCTGCTTGCAGGGTTGCCCGCATATCAACTTCCGCTTCGGGCCGCGGACACCGCCGCCACCGCCAACGCTCCCCGGAGCTTCAAAGTGCGCGGTATCCTGCACGCGATTGATCCGGAGCAGAAAAGTATCACCGTGGAGCACGAGGATATCCCCGGGTTCATGCCCGCGATGACGATGCCCTTCTACTACAAGGACGAAGCAGAGGTAAGCAAGATCCCCATCGGCAGCGGCATCAGCTTCCGCTTTGTCGTCACGGACGATAATTCGTGGGTAACCGATGTGGAGGCCATCAATGCGGAGAAGGTGAAGCGCGCGACTGCTCCGAAGCCGAGCGCGAAGGGGACACGGGTCCGCGAGGGCGACCGCATCCCGGAGTTTCACCTTGTCGATCAGGACGGCAAGCCGGTAACCCGCGAGCGGCTGGAAGGTCGTGCGGCGGTGGTGACCTTTATCTTCACCCGCTGCCCCGTGCCAAATTTCTGCCCACTGATGTCGAGTCGCTTTACGGAACTTCAGGAGCGCGTCTCGAAGGACGCTACGGTGAAGGAAAAGCTCCATCTCCTGAGCATCTCCTTTGACCCGAAGGATACCCCGGAGATTCTGACCACCTACGCGAAGCATCACTCCGCAGACCCGGCGCTCTGGACTCACGCGAGCGGCACCGCCGAGGAGGCGGGGAAGCTGACCAAGGCATTCTCGGTCTACGTTCTCGAGGAGAGCGGGACGTACTCGCACGGCCTCTGCACGGCGCTGATCGATGAGCGCGGGACTATTGTCAAAATGTGGCGGGGCAACGACTGGGAAGTCGACGAGGTCTGGAAAGCCATCAAATCCCTACCCTGAACCGGTCCCCTTCTCTGAACGCTCTTCGCTTGAATTTCAACCCTCCCGGTCCCCTCGGGAAAACCCCTCTCCCCAGTTCAGCGAACTCTTGACGCATATCAAGGTAACCCATCCGCACCTCACCTATTATTCAGACTGTATGAATGACCAACGCTACTCATCCACCTACAGGTACGCAAAGCTGCTTCTGCTCTGCGCCGCAGCCCCTCTTCTCTTCGGCGCATGCGGCGGAGGCGATCAGCCAGCGGCAAAGAAGGCCGCCGCAGCGACTCCTGAGCCTTTCACCGGTCAGATTCACGAGGTCAAAATGCGCGGAACGGCCGAGGGCTACTTCTACGAGCCGAAGACGCTTACGATCAAGTCCGGCGACAAGGTCCGCTTTATCATGGTGGACGGCGGCCCGCACAATGTGAGCTTTGCGGGTCAGAAAATCCCCAACAAGGCGCAGGTGATTCTGGAGCGGGAGGGCGTACTTGTCGGCGTCATGCTTCAGGCGCCGGGTCAGACCACGGATGTCCACTTTGTCAAAGCGCTTCCTCCGGGCACCTACAACTTCATTTGCGATCCCCACGCCGCTCTGGGGATGACGGGGAAAATCATCGTCAGCCTATAAGAACCAGCCAAAAGAAACCAGCTATGCAATACCCTAAACTTCACGCCCTCCTCGCGGTCACCGCGGCCTTTGGCCTCGGCGCCTGTAAAAAGGATGGAGCCAGTTCAGCTACCTCAGCCGGCGACCGGGAGACCGTGGACGCAGCTGTGGCCACCTACGTCGCCCCGGGGCAGAAGGATGAGTATTATCTCTTCTACTCGGGCGGTCACTCCGGGCAGGTCTTCGTGGCGGGCATCCCGTCGATGCGCCACATCGCCACGATCCCGGTCTTCGCGCCGTATCCCGGCACGGGGTACGGCTTTGACCTTGAGACGAAGGAGCTGCTGGGCGATTACACCTGGGGCGACGTTCACCACCCGGGCCTCTCGCAGACCGACGGGCTCTATGACGGCAAGTGGCTCTTCGTCAATGATAACGCGAACAACCGCGTCGCGCGGATCGATCTGCGCGATTTCAAGACCAGGGAGATCCTCGGCCCGATCCCGAACTCCAGCGGTAACCACGGATCGTCGTTCGTCACGGAGAATACGGAGTATATCCTCGTGGCTACCCGGTTCTCGACACCGCTGCCCAAGAGCCGCTATGCGCCGCTGGAAGACTACGAGAAAGAGTTCGCCGGAATGGTGAGCGGGATCAAGGTGGACAAGGAGACGGGGAAGATGAGCGTGGGCTGGCAGATCAAGACGCCGCCGATCAACTTCGACCTCGGCTCCACGGGCAAGGGTCCGAGCAGCGGCTGGGCCTTCTGGACGAGCTACAACTCGGAGATGGCCTACGACATGATGGAGGTGAATGCCTCGCAGAAGGATCGCGACTATGCCGCATTCGTCAACTGGCGCGCGGCGGAGAAAGCCGTGGCGGAAGGCAAGGCGGAGATGGTCGAGGGAGTCCCGATGATTGATCCGGCAAAGGTTCCGGGCGTGCTCTACTGGGTCACCATCGGCAAGTCGCCGCACGGGATCGATACCGACCCGAGCGGACGCTGGATCTGCGCCTCGGGCAAGCTCCAGCCGGTGACCACGGTCTTTGACTTCGAGAAGGTGCTCGCGGCCATCGAAGCGAAGAACTTCGAGGGCGAGTTCCGCGGGGTTCCCGTGATCAAGTACGAGGCGATTGTGGAAGGCGAAGTCCCCGTGGGCATCGGACCGCTGCACACGCAGTTCGACGGCAAGGGGTTTGGCTACACCTCGCTCTACATTGACTCGGCGGTGGCGAAATGGAAGCTGCCTCCGTGGACGGATGAAGAGAAGAAGGATCTCAACCAGCTCGTGCTCGACAAGATCCCGGTGCACTACGCCATCGGTCACCTCGTGGTCGGCGGCAGCGATACGAAGCAGCCGTACGGCAAGTGGCTCGTGGCGATGAACAAGATGTCGAAGGGGCGGCATATCTCGGTGGGCCCAAGCCAGCCGGAGAGCAGCCAGCTCATCGACATTGAGGGCAACAAGATGGTCATGACCTACGAAACGTTCACCGAGCCGGAGCCGCACTTCGCTCAGATCCTGAAGGCCGACGCGATCAAGCCGATCGAGGTCTACCCAAAGGAAGAGGGTCACAACCCGAACGCGGTCTGGGACATGAAGGAGGCCAAGGCCACCCGCACCGGGGATGACGCGGTCGACGTGAAGCTGATTGCCGTGCGCAGCCGCTTCGTACCCGATAAGATCGAAGCGAAGGTGGGCGACACGGTGACCATTCACGTGACCAACGTGGAGCAGACCTCGGACATGATCCACGGCTTTGCCATCGCTGAGCATAATCTCAACGTGATCATGGACCCGGGCGAAACCCGCACGATGCAGGTCAAGCTGACCAAGCCGGGGGTATTCCCCTTCTACTGCACGAACTTCTGCTCGGCCCTTCACCAGGAGATGCAAGGCTATCTCACGGTGAAGCCCGCAGACGTGGAGTAGCATAGCTCTCCTCTCCTATCTTCCCGGTCCCGCACTTCATCGCCAAGGCGGGCGCTGTGCGGGACCGGGAATCCCCACGCACACTTTGTCTCTCCCCCGGACGTTCCAAATCCGATGAAACAGTTTCTGAAAGAAGAGTTCCGCTTTCTCGCACGCCCCCTCAATATCTCATCGCGGATTTTCCTGCTTATCGGGTCGCTGGCTCTGGTGCTCTCCTTTCTCTTCCCGATCTGGGAAATCCATCTCGTTGCCCCGCAGTACGCGGAGGGACTCTCGCTCAAGATTTACTCCTACGAAATCGTAGCGGGGAACAACGGTCAGGATCTCAAAGAGATCAATTCACTCAATCATTACATCGGGATGAAGCAGCTCGATGAGGCCGACTTCTTTGAGATGAAGTGGATTCCATTCGCGCTCGGCTTCTTTCTTCTGTTGACCCTTCGTGCGGCGGTCTTCGGCATGATGCGCTATGTGGTCGATCTGCTGATGCTCTTTTCTTACTTCGGGCTGTTCTCCATGGGTTCGTTTGCCTATCGGCTTTATGATTACGGACACAAGCTCGACCCGAAGGCGGCGGTAAAGATCGAGCCGTTCATGCCGGTGCTGTTCGGAACCCAGCAGATCGCCAATTTCCGCCAGACCAGTCTGCCGGAGCTTGGCTCTTACTTCCTCGCCGCCTATGCGCTCTGCCTCGTGCTGGCGATCTGGATGTCGCGCAAGGAATCGCTATGATTTTCTTCTTCCATCGTCGCAGCCTTCTTGCGGGCCTGCTGCTCTCTCTTCCGGGAATGGGAGCGGCGGAGACCTTGCAGGAGCGGATTGATGCCACTCCGGAGGGGGGGATGCTGACGCTTCCCGCCGGGGAGCATCAGGGGCCGGCCGTGATCACCCGGAGCCTGCACCTGAAAGGGGAACCGGGCAGCACGATTCGCGGTAACGGCGAGGGCAACACCATTACGATCAAGGGCGAGAAGGTGACGGTGGAGGGGCTGCGGATCATCCGCTCGGGCATGAAGCTCGGGGATGATAATGCGGCGGTGTTTGTCCAAAGCGATCATGCGACGGTGAAGAACAACCGGATCGAGGAGTCGCTGCACGGGGTCTATCTCAAGAAGGCGAATCACTGCAAGGTGATCG
>JBEBWR010000132.1:0-8435 GCA_040392045.1 Chthoniobacter flavus
ACAACACGGCGGCAGAGATTTACATCCGGGTCAATTCCCTGCAAACCACCGCCGACGAACTGCGCCGCGCCCAGCCGCAGGCCGAGGCTTCGCCGCTGCACTCCGGAGTGCTCAAAGTACGTCAGGTACCGCACGACTGGATCGCCCGGGGCCTCTGCTATGTGCAGGACCCGAGCACCCTCATGGCCGTGGAGCTGCTCGGTGCGAAGCCGGGGGAGAGCGTCCTCGACGCCTGTGCTGCCCCCGGCGGAAAGGCCAGCTACCTCGCCGCCCTGATGAAGAACGAAGGAGAACTGGTCGCCTGCGATTCCTCGCGCCATCGGCTGGAGCGGATGGAGGGGAACCTCAAGCGGCTCGGCGTGGAGAACGTCCGTGTAGAACAGGTCGACTGGGTGACGCAGGAGGGGCCGTTCGCTCCGGAAAGTTTTGACCGCATCCTTGTCGATGCTCCGTGTTCAAACACCGGGGTCATCCGCCGCCGCGTCGATGTCCGGTGGCGGCTGACGTCGCATGACTTCGAAGCGATGCCCCGGCGTCAGCGCCAGATCCTCGACCGCCTCATCCCGCTGCTCAAGCCCGGCGGTACGCTGGTTTACAGCACCTGCTCACTGGAGCCGGAGGAGAACGAGCAGGTCGCCGAAGCCGTCGCCGCGGATTACCCGGAGCTGTCGCTGGAAGAGAGCTGCCGGAGGATCCCCCAGCGCGACGGAATGGACGGGGCGTTTGCCGCGCGGTTGGTGAAGCAGGGGAGCGTTTGATCTGCCCGGGAGCGTCCGGATGCGCTGCGGGGAAGGTTTGCCAAATGCAGAGGTGATTTAGTAGTGTCCTCTTATAATATAGGATGATACGCTGGGTTCATTGGGCTCAGCGGCCACATGGGGCTCAATATGATTAATAGAAATGGTTGCGTTTTTATTCCTTGGCTTAATGGGGCTTGTCGTGTGGGGCGAAATCAAGCTGAAGAAGCCCGTATATCGAATTGTGATGGTGGTTCCCGTGTGCTGCGCCTGTGTGTTGTTCGCCGCCTCTATAGGGCATGAGTTAGGCGATAGCTTTGCGAGAAATTCCATCTCAACGGTGGTTGCGGATGCGCTGCATACTTTGGAACGCCGCGAAATGGAAGGGCTTGGAAAAGCGGAACGAATGAAGCTGATCGGAGTATTGTCTGAGCAATTGCCCTTGGCGTTGATGGATGATCGGAAGGCGGCAGAGCTTTTCAATACACTCGAAAGCGACGATCGACCCCCGAAATGATTTTCCTCATTCCCAAAACGCGGACAAGGGGGATTGCTACGGTTTTCGAGCGAAGCAGGCGGCAGATCGGTCGCGTGATATTCTTGCAAAAAGGGGCGGTTCGGCTACAGAGTCTCTCTTACCTATGCAAGTGCCGCTGCTCGATCTGAAACCCCAATACCAGCCGTTGCGAGACGCCATCCGCGCCGAAGTGGAGGCGGTCATGGAGTCCCAGCAGTTCATTCTTGGCGAGAAGGTGGAGCAGTTCGAGCACGCCGTCTGTGAGTATACCGGCGCGGCGCATGCGGTCGGCGTGACCTCGGGGACCGACGCACTGCTGATGACCCTTATGGCGCTGGGGATCGGCGCGGGCGACGCGGTGATCACGACGCCCTTCACTTTCTTTGGTACCGCTGGGAGTATTGCGCGCACGGGAGCCGCTCCGGTGTTTGTCGATATTGATCCCGCCACCTTCAATCTTTCCTCCACCGCGCTAGACGCCTATCTGAGCGGTTGCCCGCGGGATGCAGACGGTACACTACGCTCGGCCCGGGGCGAGGCGATCCGCGCGATCATGCCGGTGCATCTCTATGGGCTTTGCGCCGATATGGATGCCATCAACGGCATTGCCGCGAAGTACGATCTGCCGGTCATTGAAGACGCCGCGCAGGCGCTCGGGTCGGTTTATCCCTCCGCGTGTGGGCCGCAGCAGGCGGGAACGGCGGGGGATTTCGGGACCTACAGTTTTTTCCCCTCCAAGAATCTTGGAGCTTTCGGCGACGGGGGGATGATCGTCTGCAAAAGCGCCGAAGCCGCGCAGACCCTTCGCGCTCTGCGCAATCATGGCGGGGAACGCCGCTACTATCACCGGCTGATCGGCGGAAATTTCCGACTCGACGCGCTTCAGGCAGCCGTTCTTGCCATCAAGCTGCCCTACCTCGACCGCTGGTCCGAGGGCCGCCGCCGGAATGCCGCGCTCTACCGGCAGCTCTTCCGCGATGCGGGGCTGGAGAGCGTCGTCACTCTTCCCTGTGAGCCGTACGCGCAGCACGCGGCGAGCGTCCCCAATCATCATATCTTCAACCAGTTCATCGTCCGCGCTCCGCGCCGGGATGAGCTTTGCGTCCATCTTGCCGCTGAGCAGATCGGTCACGCGATCTACTACCCGCTGCCGCTCCATCTTCAGGAGTGCTTCGCCTATCTCGGGTATCGGCAGGGGGATTTTCCCGAGTCCGAAAAGGCCGCGCAGGAGACCCTCGCGCTGCCGATCTACCCCGAGCTGGAGCCGGAGCAACTGGCGCAGGTCGTCAAAGTCATCGCCCGATTTTACCAGAAATAGTTTATGCAGATTTCTCCCGCCACACCCTGGATCAACGTACAGGGGCAGCTCTCCGAGTGCCCCATCTGGCATCGCCCTTCGCAGACCCTCTACTGGACCGATATCAACGCCGGACACCTCTACCGTCACGACTGGGCGGCGGGGACCTCCGAGCGAATCTACGAAGGCGAGAAAGTCGGCGGCTATACCTTTCAGAGCGACAACTCGCTGCTGCTCTTCCGCGTGAACGACATCGCCCGGTTCCGCCCTGGCGGCGAGGCGGAGTCGATCATCCCGTTTGATCACGAAGGCTCCGTGCGGCTCAACGACGTGGCTGCCGACCCCGCCGGGCGCGTTTTTGCCGGGACGATCGGGAAGACGAAGGAGTCCGGCGGCCTCTTCCGGATCGACCGGGATGGCTCCGTCACGCAGGTCGCAGGCGGCACGGGGTGCTCGAATGGCATCGCCTTTTCCCCGGCGGAAGACCGGCTCTACTGGGTCTGCTCCACGCGCAAGCGCATCCACAGCTTTCCCTATGACAAAGCCACCGGCTGCCTCGGCGAGCCGACGATTCTCTTTCAGGGCGACGACAGCGACGGCTACCCCGACGGGTTGACCGTCGATAGCGAGGGGAATCTCTATAACATCCGCTGGACCGCCGCCGAGTATGGCCTCATGATTTTCAGCCCCGACGGGAAAGTGCTGCACCGGCAGGCCCTCCCGCCGCGCGCTTCCTCTTCGCTGACGTTCTGCGGCCCGGACCTCCGGCAGCTCGCCATTACCTCTGCCGCCGATAAGAGCGACCCGGATCGCGAAGCCGACCTCTACCTCATCCGCGATCTTCCCATCGCCGGACGGGAAGAGTACCGCTCCGCCGTTCTGCTTTGATCGTCATGGAAGCCGAGCCGGTATGGGATCGCGCCGGGCGCATTGTCCTGCCGGGGCGCTCCATGGGGCGCGTCTTCCTGATCGTGTTCGCGGTATTTCTGGGGTGTGTGTTCGCTGCCTGCAAAGGGTACGGCGGGGCGAAGCTGATGTCCGGAGTCGGCCTGCTGGCGTCGATCTTTTTCGGTATCCAGCTTCTTCCCGGGGCGAACCGGCTGGAGCTGACCCGTGCAGGGTTTACCTGCATCATGGCCTTCTGTCGCTACCCGGTCGCGTGGAGGGATGTGTCGCTTTTTGCCGTGGATGAGATGGGCAATGTCGTCTGGAACTACGCCGCCCACGTCGTCCACGAATCGCGAAAAGCCCGCTCCGTCCGCATCGCCCGACAGCGCAGCGGCTACGATGCCTGTCTGCCCGATACTTACGGCTTGAGCGCCGGTGCGCTCGCCGCGCTGATGAACCGCTTGAAAGCAGAAGCAAAAGAGGAGGCCCCATCCGTATGATCCCGTTTCTGAACGAACGCGGCTTTGCGTTGATCCCCGGCGTTTTTTCCCCTGCGGAATGTGAGGAGTGGATCGCCCGCCTCGGTCCGGCGCTGACCGCCGGTCGGCGCGGATTACTGGAGGAGGAAGCCGTCCGGGAGTTGGCGTGGTCGCACCGCTTCCTCGATCTCCTGCGTCCGCATCTCTCCTTTGACCTCCGGCCGGTGCGGGCGATCTACTTCAACAAGTCCGCCGGGGCGAATTGGCTCGTCCCTTGGCATCAGGATCTCACCATTGCGGTAAAAGAGCAGCGCGACGTGGCGGGTTTCGGCCCGTGGAGCGTCAAAGAGGGCATCCCGCATGTGCAACCGCCCGTGGAACTGCTGGAGCAAATGCTCACGATTCGCCTCCATCTTGATGACGCCGACGAAACGAACGGCGCGCTTAAGGTCATCTCCGGCAGTCACCGCTCCGGACGGCTCAGCGCCGACGCCATCGCCGCCTTCCGCGAAGGGGAAGATGAAGTCCTCTGCCGGGCCAAAGCCGGGGACCTTCTCCTGATGCGCCCGCTGTTGCTCCATGCCTCGGGCCGTACCGGGAGCGACAACCGCCAGCGCCGCATCCTCCATATCGAGTATTGCGGCGTCGATCTTCCGGACGGACTGGAATGGGCCGAAGGATAGGCCGGGGGTAGAAGAGCGAAAAATTCCTCTTGCGGATTATTGCAATATGTATTAATCACTCTCCTGTCATGACCTCCCCCAACCTTCGTCCTGATCGCCCCCTCATTGCCAAGCGCCCCGCCTATCGGCAGGTGATGGACGCGATGATCGGGATGGTGAAAGGGAAAGCGCCCGGCGAACGCCTCGGGACCGAGGGCGATTTTGTCCGACAGTTTGGCGTCTCGCTGGTGACCGTGCGGCAGGCGCTCGCGCGACTGGAGAATGACGGGGTCATCGAGCGGCGGCAGGGGATCGGGACGTTTGTACCCGTCGATCCGCTTCCCCGGCGGCATGTTGCCGTTCATCTGGAGACGAGCCCCACGCATCCTTTTCTCTCCCCGTACTTTCTGAAGTTGCACGAGGAAGTGCGCAAAGTGTTGCAGGCGCGGGGGCATTCCTGCCGCTCTTACTTTGGCGACTCCGCTCCAGAGGAGGCGCTGTCCAGGCGTTTTTCCTGCACCGACCTTCTGGTGGATTACCGCCTCGAACGCCTTTCCGCCGCAATCTCCATCGGCGCCGGCCCATTGGCCTCCGAGCTGGAGAGGTTCGGCAAGCTCGACATCCCCGTCTTTGATGCCCGCGCCCGTCAGCAGTTCTCGTGGAATCGGAAGACCGCTTTCCTTCGGGAAGCCCTTACGACTCTGAGAGCGCAGGGGCGGCAGCGGATTGCCATATTGGCCTGGGAAAACCCCGCGCTGAAAGTGAAGCCCTTTCATGCCGAAGTGATCAGAGTCGCGCAGGAGTGCGACATTGAGATCAACGAACACTATCTCGACCTCAATGCCTCCGCGCTGGAGCAGGGCATGGGCTGGGAGCGCTTCCGTGACCTCTGGCGGGGCAGTGCGCGAAAGCCCGACGGTCTGGTGGTCCTTGACGACATGATCTTCGATGACTGTCAGAAAGCGATTTGCGAGCTGGGGCTGCGGGTACCGGAGCAACTGGGGATCTTTCTCTATACTTCCGACGCCAAGCGGCTGAACCCCGTCTTTCCCATTACCTGCTATCGGCTTATGACGGCTGTCGTCGCCGAGCATTATGTCGAAGCACTTGAAGCGCTCATGCGCGGGGAAACGCCTCCCGCGCGCGAGCCAAATTACGAAATCGTGCACCTTCCCGGGAACGAGGCTTCCGATGAATCCCCCTTCCAACCGTCTCAACCCTACCTCCTGAATCTATGAAACCATCCACGCTGATTTCCGGCATTGCGGTAGTTATCGCTACCGCATCCACGCTTCATGCAGCCCCATATACGGACTGGCAGTTCGACTATACGGGAAACGAGGCCAATACCCTCCTGCTGTGGAAGTTCGATCAACCGTCACCAAGAACGGACTCCAGCGGTAACGGTAAAACAGCGGTTCTCGCTTCGCCCAATCCCAACGCCACTACGGGGGAAGAGGACGGGAAATTCGGACAGTCCTACTACAGCGGTACCTACTCCAACGCCAATGACAGCTTCGCACAGGCCTATAGCAGCACCAGCCTGATGTCCAACGCGGCCCTCTCGGTGGAGTTCTGGTATCGCCCCCTGGACAGCGCCATCGCTTCATCCAATCATGCCTACTTCTTCGATAAAAAGTTCAATACGACATCCGGAATCTATCTCAGGCTGAACAATACCGGCGGCGAGACCGGAACGCTCGACTTGTCCGTGGGGAATGGCAGCAATAGCGCCAGTCTTCGTACGGATTCCCTGGTCTGGAGCGCGGACACCTGGTACCACATCGCCGTGACTTTTGAGAACGTTGACGGCGACGGCATCCTGAAAATCTTCCGCGACGGCAACGTGCTCGCGGAAACGACCGCCGATGGCTTTGGCGACATTGCGACCGGCAGCAATCTCTGGCGGATGGGGAATCGCCTCGGCTCCGGTTACGGCTCTGTCCCGGGGTACTTTGACAACTTCCGGATCTCCAGCGTGGCCTACGAATATGCCGCCATTCCTGAACCGGGGACGACGGCTCTGTTGCTCACGGCAGTCACCTTCGGGGCGCTGCGGCTCGGCATGAAGCAGGCGAATCGTAACCGTAAATAGTAGAAAGTTATCGGTCATGCTGCGAAAACTCTCCCTTCTTGCCGCCCTCATCGGATTGGCTGCTCCTGCCGCATGGGCGGCGCTGGGCACGGCCCCGGATACCTTCTTCAAGCCTGCTCCGGAGGCGCCTGTCGACCTCCCGGTGGACCGGCTCTACCCCGGAGGACGACAGATGCTCTTCACCTTTTTCTCCGTCGGCGGCAGCAGGATGGCGGGGAAGGATGCCCCGGTGGGCGATGACGGCGTACTCAATGGCGCTTTTGAGCGGTATCGAAAAAGCGGATTTGAGATTTTCGGTCCCCAGTATGAGTTGAATGACCGCGCGCTGGCCGACGCCAAAGCGCATGGAATGGGCGTGGTCTATACGATCCGCTATGGGGAGAATCAGATCTTTCACGGGAAGCCGCCGGTCACCATTGATCCCGCCGAGGTGCGGGAAACCGTGACGCGGATGGTTAAGGAGGTGGCGGATCGTCCGGAGATCAGGATGTGGTACCTCCAGCCGGAGGAGTTGCGTCCGTGGCGGAAGGATGAGATGGCGTTTCTGGAAGCGGCCTCCAAGGCGATCCACGACGCCGACCCGCAGAAGCGTCCGCTCTGGGTCTACGATCCCGCGCATGCCAGCGCCAAGCGGTTGGCCTCCATTGCCCCCTGGGTCGATTATCTCGGGAAGGGGATGTATGCGAACTATGCGGGGATGCGGGAGAATCGCGTCTGGTGTCGCTGGAGTATGGAGCAGCAGGAGGAGGCCATCGCGCAGAGCGGAGCGAAGGCTGTCTCGCTCGTGGTGCCCGAGATGTACCACGACAGCCGCCACGCTCCCCTGACGCCGGAGCAGATCGCGCAGATCCCGGCGCAGGTGCGTCATGATACCTACCTCGGGTTGGTGTCGGGCGGAAAGGGGGTCGCAATCTTTTCAATGCGCAAGCGGCCCAGCCTGCCTGAAGAGGCATGGGAAGCCTATTACAAAGCCTATGCGGGCGTCGCGGGGGAGTTGCTGGGAGGGAAAAAGCTCGCCGATGTCTTTCTCTTTGGCGAAAAGCGCGAGGGGATCGCGATCGACGTGGTGGAGGGGCCGCAGACGTTGGAACTGCTCTTCCCATCGGGGGGAGTCAAAGAGCCGCGAAGCTACCCGTCGGTTGCCTCTCTTGATCTGGCTTATGGTCCGGATCGCTACCTGTTCCTCGTGAACTCGGCGAATGAACCGGTGGAGGTGATGGTGGGCGGGCTGCCCTATGCGGTGGCACAGGCAGAGAGTCTTTTTCATCAGGAGGCCTCCTTTCCGGTCGGGGAAGGAGAGTTTCAAATTCAGTTGGCACCGCTGGAGGTTCGAGGCTACCGTTTCACGCGCCGCACTCCCTGACCTCCTCCCTTTGAAATCGTGTTCATGAAGCGACTAGCGTTTAGCATTGGCCTGGCTGCGGCAACGCTGCTGACGGCGTGCCCCCGGATCGAGCGGAGCGAACAGACCAAGCCGTCGGAGAAGGCTTCGGCGAAGAGGGATGGACCGCGCGCGATCTTCCCGATCGGCGGTTACAGCGGAGATCCCGGGCGCGACCGTGACGCCGGGTTTACCCTCGCCGGGCCGACTTACGGAAAGGAGAAGGAGGCGTTCTACGAGCGCTGCGAGGCCGCCGGGCTGCCCTATGTCTATACCATAGGGATTCCCTTCGATTTCCTCGGACGCGAAGGGGAGCGGGTGACGTCCATTGACGCGGAGGAGGTGCGCCGGGAGATCACGGAGCAGGTTACCGCCGTGG
>JBEBWR010000133.1:0-8402 GCA_040392045.1 Chthoniobacter flavus
GGGGTAAAGAGCTGCCCGAAGGCAACGATCTTCTCCGGCACGGGATCGAACGCGAGAAACGCGCGGTCGAGAAGCCATGAGCCGCAACAGATGGCAACGCATGGCTCGTCGGGAAAGTGCCGCCCAAAGAAGGTGGGTGCCTGTGTGATGGAGTCGAGACACTCGCCAGTATCCAGCTTGCGTCCCATCGGGATATGAATATGCAGCACGCGGCTTTCCGCATGAAGCAGAAGCGGTGAATCTGCCGGGATGCGGACCGGCTGGCGTTCATACGCGCCGGTTGTTCCCGCGCGGTGCCCGATGATTCCTTCCGCTGTCGCGGTGAGCGAAGCCTTCCAGCAGCCTTCTCCTTCCTTGGTTGGCCAGCCCTCCGCAGTGCAAGGCAGACCGTCCGGGGCGAGGGCGACGGGGCCGTCCGGTGTGCCATAGACCAGCGCGGGGTAATAGAATTTGCCGGGAATAAATTGTAATCGCCCGAGTTGATAGAGTCGCCCTTTGACGTGGCTGCGCATCCAACGCTGGACGTCAAAGCCCCACGCGCCATGAATCTCCCGGTAGTTGAGCATTCGCCGGGGAAAATCCTCCAGCGTGGCGACGGTTATTTCCCACGGGATTTCCCGCTCACGGTGCAGCTTCACCACATTAGGAAATTCCGCAGCGACGGCGAGCGCATGCCAGAGGTGTCCGGGGGCGTTTTCGATGGCGTCGCGTCGGCCCTGAAACCAGTCGGTGTGGAATTGGAGGAAGGCTGAGTGCTGCTCGGGCGTTTTCGCCAGCTGGTCCGCAGCTTCAACGGTGACGCGGACGACTTCGTCAGGGAAACGCAGGGAATGAAGCAGGGCGGCGAGCTCCGCCGTATCGAAAAGCCATGAGGCGTTCATAAACGACTAGCATCTACAATCCATTCAGGAAAATCAATCCCCGGACTCGCAAGGGAGTTTCGACGGTTTTCAAGCAAACCTTAACTTAATGCCATTCAATGCCTGGCCCTGCCGCCGAGCCTCTCACGCGGGCGATTCGCACAGCAGCCGCTCCACAGCGCGGCGGTGCGGCGCGGTCATCGGAAGGGGGACGAGCGATGCGGCTGGGTGCCACTGCCGGGGTCCGCCTTCGCGGAGTTCGCTAGTCTTATAGACACGCAGGGTGATGCGGTGATTCGTGAAGGGATAGTCGAGCGTCAGCAGGGGTTCGGCGTTCTCCGGAGCTTCTGCGAGACGGGGGAGTTTCCAGAGCCCGTGCCAGCGCCGCCCGGTCTGTTGCTCCAGCAGGACGCAGCCATTCTGAAATGCCCAACCGCACGGTTCGTCGAGCGGGATGATCTTCGGGCGCGGCTTTTTCAGCGGCAGCGCGGCGGGGTCGCTGGCGGAGCAGTACCGGATCACGGGGCAGGCGCTGCACTGCGGGGAACGGGCGGTGCAGATCAACGCGCCGAGCTCCATCATCGCTTCGTTGAAATACCCCGCCTTGCGTTCCGGCTGCCAGCGGAGGGCGGTGGCGCGGAGGTCGCTCATTCCCCGCGTGGTATCGACGGGGGAACGGTAGTCCGTCAGGCGGGCGAGGACGCGGGCGATATTGCCGTCGATCGGCGGCTCGGGGAGATCAAAGGCGAAAGTGGCGATCGCGGCCGCTGTGTAGGGACCGACGCCGGGGAGCGCCTGAAGCGCTTCGCGACTGCGGGGAAAGACGCCGCCGTGCGTGGAGGCGAGCGCTTTTGCCGCCTTGTGCAGATTCCGCGCCCGCGAGTAGTAGCCTAGCCCCTGCCAAAGCTCCAGTACCTCTTCCTCGCGCGCCGCCGCCAGCGCTTCCACGGAGGGGAAACGCTTCAGCCAGCGCTCGAAGTAGGCAATGACCGTCCCGACCTGTGTCTGCTGAAGCATCATCTCGGACACCAGTACGGCATACGGGTCCGCCGCCTGACGCCAAGGCAGATTGCGTCCCGCCTGGCGGAACCACGTCGTAAGCGCATGGCGAAATGCAGGCAATTCCGCATCCACGCTTTTTTTCTCGGAGGCGGCAGGGAAGTGCGATTTCATACGGGGCAACATGGCAGGGCTTACACTCTATACCTCACCCTTGAGCAGCGCACAGGCGGCAAAATTAAAAACTTTGCTCTCCGAGGACGGCTGGGACTTTGAGCCCAAGCCGTATACCCTCTACTACGCCCGCAAGGGAAAGGTGAATATCGCCGTCTACGAGAAGGGCCCGAAGATCGTCGTGCAGGGGAAAGGGACCGAGGAGTTTGTCCAGTTCCGTCTGGAGCCGGAGATTCTCGGCGAGGCAAAGCTCGGCTATGAGGAGGTGAATAATCCCGCCATGTTCTCCCCGCACTTCGGCGTGGACGAAAGCGGCAAGGGCGATTTCTTCGGCCCGCTTGTGATCGCCGGAGTCTACACCGATGCGGCGATCACCCGCTCGCTGATGGACGCGGGGATCGCCGATTCCAAGCGCATCGGCTCCGACGCCCGCATCCGGCAGCTCGCCGCGATTATCAAAGAGACGCCCGGCGTGATCTCCAGCGTGGTGATGATCGGCCCGTCGAAGTACAACGAGCTCTACCAGAAGATCGGCAACCTCAACCGCCTCCTCGCCTGGGGGCACGCGCGGACCATTGAAGAGTTGCTCCATCGCCGCCCCGACTGCCCGCGGGCACTCTCCGATCAGTTCGCCAACCCCGCGCTCATCAAGCGCTCCCTCATGGAGAAAGGGCGCGGCATTGAGCTGGAGCAGCGGACCAAGGCCGAGTCGGACATCGCGGTTGCCGCCGCCTCGATCCTTGCTCGCGAGCGCTTCATCGACTGGCTGCGGGACACCGGGGCGAAGCTCGGCGTGACCCTCCAGCGCGGCGTGAACGCGGGGGTGAAAGAGACGGCGCGGTCTCTCGTGGAGAGCCGGGGCGCGGAGTTTCTCGGACAGGTGGCCAAGCTGCATTTCAAGACCGCCGTGGAGGTCGGCGCGCGCGCCCCGCTCCCGGGGGAAGAGTGATTTAACGGGACGTGCCGTCGCGTCCGTGCTATGGCTCATCGTTTTATGACATCGCCGCAATCCCGCATCCCGGAAGGGTTCAGCATCAATCAGGTCGTCCCGTGGGGACGAGGCTATGACGAGTATCTCCGCTACTTCTCGCTCGGAGAGAGCGAGCTTTCCGGGCGGATTCTGGATTGCGCGGGCGGCCCGAGCGATTTTACGGCGGAGATGAACCGTCGCGGGCATCACGTGGTCGCCGCCGATCCGCTCTACGCGTTCAGCCAGGCGGAGATTGCCCGCCGGATTGACGAGACGCGACCGGTCGTGATGGAGCAGGCAGAGCGGAATGTCGCCTATTTCGTCTGGGACGAGATCGGCAGCGTGGAAGCGCTGGGGAAGATCCGCAGCGAGACGATGAACCGCTTTCTCGCGGATCTCCCCGCCGGACTGGCCGCCGGACGTTACCTTCCCGAGGCATTGCCGAACCTCTCGCTGCCGGATGATAGCTACGATCTCGCGCTCTGCTCTCACTACCTCTTTCTTTATAGCGAGCAGGCCGATCTGGAGACGCACTGGAGCGCCGTACGCGAGATGCTACGCATCGCAAAGGAGGCGCGCTTTTTTCCGGTTATTTCCCTGCGCGGCCAGCGTTCACCGCACCTCGACCCGATCATCGAGCGCTGTCGGGAGCAGGGCTGGAAGACCACTGTGGAGAAGGTGGCGTATGAATTTCAGCGCGGCGGCAATGAGATGCTCCGCGTCGTTCGCGGCAACTAGCTATTAACTAGCTATTCTCCCGCTGCGCGATGTAGTAGCGGGAGAGCGCGACGTATTTTTCCGCCCAGTGTTTGATCTCCTGCTGCTCCTGGAGATCAAGCTGGCGCACGACCTTCCCCGGCGTTCCCAATACCAGTGACCCCGGGGGAATCTTTTTGCCCTTGGTGACAATGGCTCCCGCGCCGATAATTGAGCGAGCGCCGATCTCCGCGCCGTCGAGGATGATCGCCCCCATGCCGATGAGCACCTCGTCCTGAACCGTACAGGCATGCAGCAGCGCCTTGTGACCCACGGTCACCAGCTCGCCCACGATGGTCGGGATATCGTTCTCCAGATGGATGACTGAGCCATCCTGAATATTCGAGCGGGGGCCGATATGAATGCGGTTGATATCGCCGCGTAGCGTCGTGTGATACCAGACGCTCGCTTCCTCCTCCAGCGTGACGTGGCCGATCAGCGTCGCTCCCGGCGCAACCCACGCAGAGGGATGAATATCAGGGAGTTGCGCGAAGTACTTCGCCATGCGTTCGTCAAAAGGCATCGCCATAAAACGCAGTTTCTCACGGGTTTCGCGGAATTGCAATGCCGCCCAGCCCTTATAAATAAAGCCGTGGAGAATGGCGACCAGCCTGAAAAAAGCTTTGACACAGGAAAAAACGGCTGCCACAACTGCGTCGGAGGCTGGCAGCGTCAGTCTTCGAGACAAAAACAACAATCAGGAAACACTCAGGAAATCCTAAAACTCCATGAACAAGGCAGAACTCGTTGAGGCAGTCCAGAAATCCCTCGGTGGTGTCAGCAAGGCGGAAGCCGAGCGCTCCGTAGCCGCCGTTATCGAAGGCATCAAAGTCGGCCTCAAAAAGACCAAGGTCGTCCAGCTCATCGGCTTTGGCACCTTCAAGGTGGCCGAGCGCGCCGCTCGTCAGGGTATCAACCCGAAGACCGGCGAGAAGATCAAGATCAAGAAGTCCAAGACCGTCAAGTTCTCGGCTGGCAAGGACCTCAAGGGCAGCATCTAAGCGCTCCCCCCTTTTTAGAGAATATTCAGCCGCCCCGGCTGCCGCCTTTGAGCGGAAGCGGGGCGGCTTTTTTGTGTAAACACCTGTCGGGAAACCGCATTTTTCCCCTCCTCAGGGGGAAAAGCGCGATATTTCGCTTTTCGAGTAGGAAGGCAGAGCATAGATTGCGCCCTAATGCGCGCTATTCTGGCATTAGAAGACGGTCGGGTTTTCGAAGGTGAAGCGTTCGGGGCATCCCGTACGGTCACCGGCGAGATTGTATTCAATACGTCGATGACGGGGTATCAGGAGGTCATCTCCGATCCTTCCTATCGCGGCGAAATCGTCGCGATGACCTACCCGCTCATCGGGAACTATGGGGTCAATCGCCTCGATATGGAGAGCGATGCGCCGCACCTCCGCGCTCTGGTGATCGAGGAGCTCAGCCCCGTGATCAGCAGCTGGCGTGCGAACCAGAGCCTTGAGGAGTACCTCAAGGAGTGGAAGATTCCCGGGATTCAGGGCATCGACACGCGCGCGCTCACCCGCCATCTCCGCGAGCGGGGCACCATGCGCGCCTGCGTCACCTCAGACCCCGCCGTCACGCCGGAGCAGGCGGTCGCCCTCGCCAAAGAGGGGAGCACCGTCGACGGCGTAGACCTTGTCCGTGAAGTCAGCACCAAGGCCTCCTATGAGTGGGACCCGGAAGGGACGCGCTCCCGGAAGTGGACCATCGTCAAGGGCGACGGCAGCGGCATCCTGCGGGACGAGAGCGGCGAAGCCTATGAAGAGCTGCCTCCGGTGAAGTACCACATCGTCGCCTACGACTTCGGCGTGAAGTACAACATCCTGCGCAAGCTGCGCCAGAGGGGCTTCAAGGTCACGGTCGTCCCCGCCACGGCCAGCGCCGCCGAAGTGCTCGCGCTGAACCCCGACGGCATCTTCCTTTCCAACGGCCCCGGCGACCCCGCGGCGCTTGGCTACATCCACGACGAAGTCCGCGCGCTCCTCGGGAAGAAGCCGATCTTTGGCATCTGCCTCGGACACCAGATCCTTTCTCACGCCTTTGGCGGTCGGACCTCCAAGCTGAAATTCGGCCATCGCGGCGGGAATCAGCCGGTGAAAGAGCTCCAGAGCGGGCGCGTCGCCATCACGGCGCAGAATCACGGCTTTGCCGTGGAGGCGGACTCCCTGCCGGCGAACGTGGAGATCACCCACATCAGCCTGAACGACGGTACCGTCGAGGGAATGCGCCACAAGGAACTGCCGGTATTCAGCGTGCAGTTCCACCCCGAGGCCGCCCCCGGTCCGCACGACGCTGAGGTTTACTTCGACGAATTTGCCCGCCTCATTGACTCCACCCGCGGCGCCTGAGCGCGCCAGAGAGGCGGTTGCCGCCTCTCTTGAAGGCCTTGCAGAAGAGGCGTCTGACCCCGGAAGTCCCGGCTCCCCGGTATGGGGAGAAGCGCCCTTCTCGCTCCTGCACGATTACCGCCCCGGCGCGCAGCCGGTGCGGGTCGGCTTTCTTTTTGATGCCGAGCGGCTCTACGCCCTGCTGGAGCCGGTGGGGAGCGGGCTGCTGGCTCTCTTCCTTGATCCTGCTGCTGACCGGGAGGGGTATCTGGAGATCAGCGTCAGCGCCGACGCGCAAATCCGCACCCGCATTGCCCGCCGCAGCCTGAGCGGGATGAAGTTTAACGCCGCGTGGGACTGCCCCGGCGCGGAGGCCATTGCCGACGTTTCCGGGCGGATCGTGGTCAGCCTTCCCTTTGCCAGCCTCGGCAGTCGGGGGACGGAGGCATCGTGGCTTGTCGGTGCCGCACGCAGCCCGGATTTCCATACGCTGCGCCCCGTGCCGCCCCTGATCAACCTGCACTTCCGGCGTTGAGCCGCCGAAAAAATTTCCCGCAAAGGCGGAGATCGCCGGTTGACAGTCGCGCAAACTTCTGGTTCATTGCAGCCGTAGCTCGTGCCTCCGTTGACACAACGCTTGTCGTCAACCCTCCTTCACCCCAAAAGCGCATCCTTGCGCCCCAAGCGGTTCGGCAGTCCCGGCGCGTTTCTCCATCGGAAGGGTCAGTCATCCTGACCCGGTGAATTTTTCAGTAGCAGGCAGTGGAACCATCCCTTGCGGATCGATAAGCAACCCCACTATGGCGGGTCATAACAAGTGGTCTAAAATCAAACGTTCAAAAGGCGTCCTCGATATGAAGCGGGGTACCCTTTTCTCGAAGCTTTCGCGGGAAATCACCCTCGCCGCCAAGTCCGGCGGAGGCGATCCGGCCATGAATATCCGCCTGCGAACCGCGATCCAGACCGCCAAGGGCCAGAACATGCCCAACGACAACATCGAGCGCGCCATCAAGAAAGGCACGGGCGAACTGGAGAGTCAGGCATTTGAAGAGCTTAACTACGAAGGCTATGCCCCGGGCGGTGTCGCCGTGCTCATTGAGGCCGTCACGGATAACCGGAACCGCTCCGCCGCCGAGCTGCGCGCCATCTTTTCCAAATACCACGGCAACCTCGCCACCTCCGGCTCCGTCGGCTACCTCTTTCACCGGAAAGGGCAGATCATCGTCCCCATCTCCGCTCTGGAAGCGCTCGGGCTGACCGATCCGGCGGCCAGAGAAGAGCGCCTGCTCGAACTCGTGGTGGAAGCCGACGCGGAAGAATACCAGCTCGACGGCGATCACTACACGATCACCACCGCTCCCGAGCGCCTCTACGCCGCCGGAGAAATCCTTCGGGAGCAGGGCGTCATCGCCGAGAGCCTGAAGCTTACCTACATCCCTGAGAATACAGTCGCCATCACCGACGAAACCGTCGCCGGTCAGGTCCTGCGCCTCTGTGAAGCGCTCGATGATTATGACGACGTACAGAACGTCCACGCCAACTTTGACCTCTCCGAGGAACTCCTCGCCCGACTCTCCGCCTAAGCGGCAGAAGTCCCTGCCGATCCCTCTCCTGCCGACCTGCCTTTGAGCAGTTTCCGAGCCCCCGGAGGGAAAGCCCAACCCTTTTTACCTTTTGCCCATATGACCGAATCGAACGATAGCCCGTCGCTCTTCCCCGAAGGGGAGATCTCTCCAGCCAAAAAAGTGACCAGAGCGCGACGGAAGACCGCTACCGTCTCCGAGGGCGAAGCCGCCCCCGCCGAACCCAAGCCCAAGGCCGCTCGCGCAACCCGGAGCACCAAAGCCAAAGCGACGGAATCTGAACCTGCCGAAGCCAAACCGGCTACCCGTGCCCGCCGCACTACCAAGGCGGCTGAAGCCGCCGCTCCTGTGGAAGCGGAGGAAAAGCCCAAAACCCGTCGCGTGACGAAAGCCACAGAGGCGACCGCAAGCCCCGAAGCCGCAGAGCCGAAAGAGGTCAAACCCGTCCGCAAGCGTGCCACCGCGAAGCGCGAAGAAGCCCCCGCCGCTCCGGAGGAAGAGGCCGCCCCGCGCCGCCGTACCGTGCGCAAGAAGGCAGAAGCGAAGCCCGAAGCCGCAGAAGCCCCTGAAGCCGCCCCGGCAGAGAAAGCCGAAGCCGCACCAGCGGCCCCGGCGGCTGCCCGGAAACCCCGGGGCCGTCCGACGAAGAGCGCCACCCCGGCAATCCCTGTACGCCCTCCGGGGGCATTGCCCGAGCCGGAAGAGTGGGCACCCGGAAGCCGTTCCA
>JBEBWR010000134.1:0-8356 GCA_040392045.1 Chthoniobacter flavus
GGAGGATCGTAGCTCAGCAGCTTCTCCCGCATCCGGTCCATCTCCTGCAAATGCTCGTGCGCTGCCGCCCAATCCTGCCGCTTCACCGCTTCCTCCATCCCGGCAAAGGCATCGGCATGGAAAAATCCTTCCGCGAAAATTCCGAGCCGTTCGCGGTAGGGCGACTCCGTGGCGAGCGCCTGCGCCGACGCGATCAACTCCTTTGCCTGCTGCCGGATCTCCTTCGGGTAGAACTGGACGAGATTGAAGGCGCTGCCGGTGTGGTGATCGCTATCGCGCATCTGCCGGTCGAGCAGCTCGAAGTAGTCGATCATCGGCCGCGCTGCCGGGCCGAAGAGACGGGTGCAGAAGTCATGGACGATCGCATCGGGGTCGGCCTTCGCATCCCACATCAGCTTTGCGGCCACATAGAGCGAGGGCCCCTGCGCGGCCCATTGCCCCACGCACTCCGTACGGAATCCCGCGATCTGCTGGCTGGCGTAGTAGGGGATCTCATCCCGCATCCGGTGTGTCTGGATGAAGAGCATCCCCGGGTCGGCAAGGTTAAACCAATAGCCATGCGCGTAGACTTCCGGCAAAAGCGCTTTCCATGCGGTAACGATCTCTTTGAGATAGCTCCGCTCGGGACAGACGGGATTGTTCAACCCGTGCACACGGCAAAGTCCGATCGGCGCAATCGCCGGAACGATCCGGGGGTCGGGCTTCACCTTCACCGGGGGACGCATGTAGGTATGGTAGACGTAGAAGCAGATTTTCTTGTCGGGAAACTCGTCCCTGATCCCTTCGAGCACCTGATTGAAGAACCAGACGTAGCGATCGGTCACACCCCCGTCGGCGGAGAAGGGGTCCCAGTCGCCGCCATCAAGGGCCGTGCAACTGCTGCATTGGCAGAATCCGCCGCCGTCGTTGGGTCCCATTCCGTACCACGGTGCATCGGGATGCTGGCGGAACGCCGCTTTGACCGACGCAATCGCGCGCCGCAGGATCTCGGGGTTGGAAATGCAGAGCTGACGCTCGGTGCGCTGCCCGTTGACGAGCGCGTAGAACTCCGGGTGAGTCTCCAGACTGACATCGTTTCCGATAGGAATGCCATGCGTTCCCGCCGGGAAATAAAGCCCGCCCATTCTCAGGCGCTTCATCCATTCGCCGATCCCCCGGTTTTGGAAGTATCGGGAGGCAAAGGTCGGCTTCTCAATCCAGTCGCCCATCGGCAGTCCGAGGTCGGCGCTCTCGGGAACGACTGTTCCGAGCGGACCGGGGAAAAACCAGCGCACCCCGAAGTGCTCCAGCATGGCATGTACCGCGCAGGAAATGGCCGTCGGTGTCGAACCCGCCACGAGCACCCGCCGCGGCGCGGTATGGATAACAAATCCGGACGGATCGGCCAACGCCACCTCCATCTCCGGCGTCCGCGATCCGAGATGCTCCATCGCCAGCGAACCGAGAAGAATCACAGCGCCGTCGGACTCCGGGTTTCTCAAAAGCCCGGCAGCTTCCGAAGGAGTCACTCTCTGAATCTCCAGCTTCGCGCCCGTGATCCGCTGAACGTACTCCGTAAGATCCGATGCCGCCTCCTCCACCGTATGCGGCGAGGGGTTCCAGCTATTGGGAATATTGGCGGGTAGCGG
The DNA here is from genome assembly GCA_040392045.1 of Chthoniobacter flavus. GTDB lineage: Bacteria > Verrucomicrobiota > Verrucomicrobiia > Chthoniobacterales > Chthoniobacteraceae > DATMFV01. The sequence goes on from JBEBWR010000134.1 coordinate 1,629, forward strand.
CGCGAGCGTATCATTCGCAGCGATCAGCACCCGGGCCACCGCCTTTCCGGAGCGGACAAGGGGAAGCGTTTCCTTCGTTCGGGTGTCCTGATTACTGGCGTATGTGGCGTGATTCATGAAAAAGAAAAGACTAAGGAGGATCAGCGTTAGCAGGTGGGGTGGTCGTATCATGATTCAGGGCGTTGAGGGGCCGCCGGGAAAGGAGGAGCGTTTGCTTTGATCGGAAAGGGTCCGGACGCAGGAGGATTCCCGGACAACCAGCGTTGTCCCGAAACGGCGCGTCACCACTTCCACCGGCTTGCCCTCGATCAGATCGATCAGGATTCTCGCCGCTTCCCTGCCGACCTGATAGTAGGGGTAGCTGATCGTCGTCAGCGTCGGCCTGGTGAGCGTCCCAATCGGGAAATCGCCGCCGCCGATCACTCCGACCTCCGGAGCCGACAGGCCGAATTGCTGTAGAGCGTTGAGCACGCCGAGGGCCAGATCGTCGTCCGCGCAGACAAAGGCGTCGACCCGCCCGTTTTCCAATACGGAAGCGGCGGCTGCCTGCCCCGCCTCCATCCCGAAGCCCTCGGCGCATACCGTCTGGATCTCAAACGCACCCGGCGCGGCGGGCGACCGGGAGATCTCCACCATCTGATGCGCCCAATACCCGCTGGCCATCGTATGAATCGTACAGATCCGATGGTAGCCCTGCTCGTAAAGATGTTGCAGGACGAGGTGGGTCAGTTCCGTGTGATCCACCAGAAAGCAATGCTCGGTCAGCGACTGGTTGAGAGAATGCAGCGCGACCTTGGGCTTCTCCGACTGCCGGACAATCTTCTGCGCTTCCTCGGAGATCCGCGCCGGGATCAGCCATCCCTGAATATTCGGATCGCGAAGCTTCTTGAGCAGGACCTCCTCCTGAGCCTTGAGCGTCGGATTCGACACCACCGCCTCCAGCGCGTATCCGGACTCGCTGAGAACCCCCTCCACCCCGTTCACCAGCCGGGTGAAGACCGGATGCAGAAAAGCTTCCGCCGTCATGGGTAGAACAAGGCCGATCACACCTTTATTTAATTTACACTTTAATTCACTCGCCGCCGCAGGATCGGCAACGGTGGTTCCATGATACCGCTGACTGGCGATCCACCCCTCGTCCCGCAGACGCTTGAGCGATTTCCTCAAGGTCAGCACGGCCACTTCATACTCCGCCGCCAGCTCCTTCTCTGTAGGAAGCCGATCGCCCACGCGCCATTCGCCTCTGGTGATCTTCTCCAGAAGGCTTTCGTAAATCAGGTCAGCTTTGCTGCGTCGCGTCATGGGGTTTGCCAATCGTTAAATTCCTCTTGAAGATGAATCATTTATATATTAATGTCAAATTAATTCACTGCAAAACTCACTCCAGTGAATCGCCTTCACCTCACCTCCTCCATTCATCCTATGATCATGACGAACTCCCCGAAAAGCCTGATCTCCCGCGCTTTCGCGGCCGGAATCGGCACCCTCCTGCTGGCGGTGGCCTCCGCATCGGCGGCTACGGTCCTCCCTGTCGGCCCGATCTCCTTTGACTCCAATGGCGAATTTGACTCGTCGTTTTGGAGCACGGACCTCAACAGCATGGCCCGGCGCACCATCAGCGGCAGCAACGGCGTGGTGTGGGTTCCGCGCAACGGCGGCGCCGGGGCGGTTGTTTTCGATACCAGCGCCATCGGCGGCAGCAATGGGAGCGGCGGCACCAGCGGGTCAAACGCAAATAACGATCTCTCCGACTTTGTCATCGCCGGTGATTTCTTTGTCGAAGGACGCACCACGTCGAACGTAGCGGGATTTTTCCTCCGGCTGGATGACTCGGGCAGTGGCGGCTACCTCGCCAGCATTGAATTAAGCGCTACGGGAGGCACCTTCCGGCTTTATGAAAATGTTGGCGTTTCTTCTGCGGATGCTCCGGCTCTGGAGAAGCAGGTTTTTTCCAGCACCTTCATCGCCCCCACGGCGACCAACACGTTCTACCGCTTTGAAGTCAGCGCTGAAGGCAATACCTTCAATTTCAGCTTCAACGACGGCGTCGCCACCGCCTCCTATACCGACGACTCCCTGAGCCGCTCGACGGGGCAGGCCGGTCTTTATCTCCAGTCCTCGGCAAGCTACACCCAGTTTGACAACTTCGAGATTACCGCGATCCCGGAGCCGTCGACTGTCGCGCTCTCGGTGGGCGCCATGGCCTCGCTTCTGGCTGCGAGCCGGCTGAAACGCACCCTCGGCAACCGCTAACGGGATTGTCTGTCCATGCAATCCCCTACGACCCCGGCCCCGGCGCGTAAGAAAGTCCTCCTCACCGGCGCTGCCGGTCGGATCGGCAGCAGAGTCGCGCCGCTTCTCGCGCCCGTCATCGACTTGACCCTTACCGACCGGACGGAGGGCGAGGTGGACGGCAGGAAGGTTCACGCGCTGGATATTACCGACTACAACGCCGTCGTCCGGGCGGCGGAGGGGATGGACGCGATCATTCATCTGGCGATCGCCTCCATCCGCGACATCGTCGTCAAGGACCGCCTCCTTTTCGACCTCGACGACGGCGAGGAGTATCTGAAGTTCAACCAGACCTCCATCGACGTGAACATGCGCGGCACCTACAACCTGATGGAAGCGGCGAGGCAAAAGGGCGTGAAGCGTTTCATCCTCGGCAGCAGCCTGACGGTGCTTCTCGGCAGTCCGCGCTATGAATCGTTCCACGACGGGCTTCCCGCCCGCCCGATGAACTTCTACGCGGTCACCAAAATGTTCTGCGAGGAGCTGGGGGAATTCTTCCACCGTCGCCACGGGCTGGAAGTCTTCACCCTCCGGTTTGGGACTCCCTACCCGCAGCCGGAGATTCCCAAAGCGGCGGCATGGGCGAAGGGACCGGCAGGAAAGCGGAACTTCGTCTCCTTCCGGGATCTCGCGGGAGCGATCATGGCCGCCACGACTGGTCCGTGGACGCGGTACGCTCCCTGCATCATCGTCTCTGAGGAGCCGGGCCGGATCTACGATCTCTCCAGAGCACAGGAGGTGCTCGGCTGGCAGCCGGAAGATTGCTTCGACCCTCAGGGCAATCCCCTGCCGATCTCCGGGTGAATGGATGGAAAGATGAAGTGCGTCAATGGCGGGAATGCGCTACTCTTACGCGCCTATGAGCGAATTGGTATGCCCTCTGTGCGAAATGAATGAAGTGCTGACCTCCGAAGCGGGGTACGAATGTGTCACCTGCGGTCACGAATGGCAGGCCGAGGCATCGGAGTCGGAGCGGGTGGTGAAAGATGCCTTCGGCAATGTCCTCGCGGATGGCGATACGATTACGCTCCTCAAGGATCTCAAGCTCAAGGGGGGCTCGCAGGTGCTCAAAGGCGGCTCCAAGGCGAAAGGCATCCGGCTGGTCGACGGGGACCACGAGATCTCCTGCAAGATCGACGGCATGGCCATCGGCCTGAAAGCCTGCTTTGTAAAAAAGGGCTGATCGTGCCTTCTCCCCTGCCTCTTTCCCCTTACCCGAGATGGATCGGGAGCGCGATGCAGGAGACAAGGTACTCGCCGTCGTGGCGGATCTCCAGCGTGGCGCCGTGCGCTTCGATGACACGGCGCGCGCGAAAGAGGCCAAGCCCGTAGCCGCCGGGGCGGGTACTGCGGAACGGCTCCATCCCCCACTCCTCGGGCGGAATCTCGTTCTCCACGGCTTTCTTCGCCTCGCGCAGTTCCAGCAGGACTTCGCCATTCTCCGCGCGGGCGGTTAACGTGATCGCACCGCCCTCTTCGCGAAAGTGGACGGCGTTCTCCACCAGCGCGGCAACGGCGAGGCAGAGCTGGTCGAGATCAATATCGATCTGCTCTTCGCCCAGCTCGGAGCGGACGTGCAGGTCGGGCACGCCGGGGAACTGCTTGAAGAGGCGGCTCTCCAGCTCGCCAAAAAAGATGGAGGCGGCCCAAGGCATCCGGTGCAGCCGGACTTCCTGAAAATTCTGCGAGAGATCGCGGAGCATCCGGGCGCTGTTGGCCACCATGGCGCGTAGCTTGCGCAGCTCGTCCGAGGCCTCGGCATCGTCCACCAGCTCGGCGATGAAGGCGGCCTCCAGATCGACGGCGCTCAGGCCGTTGCGTACGTCGTGAGTCAACTGTCGGATGAGCCGCGAAACGCGGTCAAAGGGTACGGGGGCAATCTCCGGAGGCAACGTCTTGTTCATAGGGGTGAATCGGCTTGGGCGCTCTTGGTTCTGCAATCTCTGGCATCTATCGCATATCTCCCCTCCCGGCCGCCCTGCGCCCCTCTCCGGTGAAGAAAGGGACGCTTTATCAGGAAGGGCAACGTCTTCTTATAAGATCCGCGAAAAACGCTCGTTGTCCAGCGACGGCGCGGCGTGACGACGGATGGCGGGCTGATTTGCCGAGAGGTGTACCAGCAAATGGTAGACCGCTTCGGGGTCCGCGCCAATCTCTGAGGCAATCTCCGATGCCGATTTAGGGGATTCCCCTATCACGGCTTCCACTTCGAGCTTGAGCTTGAGGACTTCGGTAGCGGCCTTTTTCCCGGCTTCCACGCCAGGCTGGTGGTAGGCATTGATATGCACGAGGCTGGCGTAAAAGCCGACGGCGCGCTCGTAGAGGGCGATGAGCAGGCCGACCTGACGGGCGTCCACCTCGGGGATGGAGAGGGTGATGGAGTCGCGCCCGCCTTCGTAGAGAGCCGTCCGCGTACCGCGGAGGAAGCCCTGGAGGTAGTCGGCGCTGGTGACGCCCGGCTCGACCTCAAAGGCGGCCCCGTCGCGTCCCTTGCGGACTTCGATAAAGGTGGCGAAGAAGTTCGCGACGCCGTCGCGGAGCTGCTGCACGTAGGCGTGCTGATCGGTGGAGCCTTTGTTCCCGTAGACGGCGATGCCCTGATTGACGCGGTGTCCGTCGAGATCGAGCTCTTTCCCGAGCGATTCCATGACGAGCTGCTGGAGGTATTTGGAGAAGAGGACGAGGCGGTCCTTGTACGGGAGGATGACCATGTCTTTCTTTCCGCGTCCCTCCCCGGCGTAGTACCACATGAGGGCGAGGAGCATGGCGGCGTTCTGCGCGGTCTCGGGGATGCGGGTCTTTGCGTCCATGGCGGCGGCCCCGGCGAGGAAAGCCTCGATATCGAGCCCCTGCAATGCCATCGGCAGCAGGCCCACGGCGCTCATGACAGAAGTGCGCCCGCCGACCCAGTCCCACATGGGGAACCGGCGCAGCCAGCCGCCGGAGGCGGCGACGCGGTCCAGCTCGCTCCCGTCGCCGGTGACGGCGACAGCGTGTCGGGCAAAGTCGAGCCCGCGGTCGGCAAAGGCCGCGGCGGTTTCGACCATGCCATTGCGCGTCTCTTTCGTCCCGCCGCTCTTGGAGATGACGACGACGAGGGAGGTGGCCAGCTCTTCGTTGAGCGCGGAGAAGGCGCGGTCAAAGCCATCGGGGTCGGTGTTGTCGAGAAAGGCGACTTTCATCCGGTCGGCCCCGTTACCGAGGGCGTCGGCGATGAACTGCGGCCCGAGGGCGGACCCGCCGATGCCCACGATCAATACGTGGGTGAATTTCCGTCCGCAGGGTGCGGCGATGCGTCCGGCGTGAATGTCGGCGGCAAAGGCGACGATGTCGGCCTTGGTGCTCTCAATTTCGCGACGCAGATCGGTGGTCGGCGCGAGCTGGGGAGCGCGCAGCCAGTAGTGGCCCACCATGCGGTTCTCATCCGGGTTGGCCACGGCTCCGGCCTCCAGCGCGCGCATGTCGGCGTAGGCCCGCTGGACCGTCGGCTCCATGGTGGGGAGGAAGTCGTCCCGGAAGCGCATCCGGCTGATATCGATGGAGAAGCCGAGGTCTTCATAGGCAAGGTAATAGGCCTTGAACCGATCCCAGAGAGAGTGTGCTGTCATGAGCAGGCATCGAAAGCCAAAAGGTCCCGCTTGAAAAGCGCAAAGCGCTTCAATTTACCGCCGACGGCTCATGGGGGCCCCAAGAGGATTTTGGGCAAAAAAGGGCTACTCGGCCCACCCGTACCGCTTGAGCGTCGTGGGGTTCATATACTCCCCAACCTCTTTGTCGCCGTCAAAGAACTTGATCCAGATGCCGAGGACCTTGTCGGCCGCCTTCATGCGCCCGCCGTTTGCGTAGATCCAATTCCCCGAAAGCGTTTCTTCGCTGAGCTTTATCGACGTGGTATCAAAGCTGATCGATGCCTTGGGGGCGATCCCTTCGATGGCCGACGTGCCTTTGATCCGGTCTGTCTTCTCCGTACCGATCTTTTCGCCCAGCTTTTGGCGTTCTACGTAAAGGACATAGCGCGCTTGCAGGGCCGGTTGAGCGGAAAAGGAGCGATTGGTCACGTTGACGGCGTAGTACACCGTTTCCACTTTCTTCCCTTTCACTCCCGGATTGATCCGGCCCGCCGTTTTGCTGCCGAAATGCCGATTGTTCTTACTGGTATCTTCCACTTTGCGGGTGGTGGTCACCTGAAAGTCGCTGGCCCATGCGCTTCCTGCCAGACCGATCAACGCGAAAGCAATGAATCCTGATTTCATCGCCACTCAGCGTAGAACATCATTTACGCTGTCAATTCAGCATCTATACTGACGGTGTTCGGACTTTTACTTCTACGTGAAACGCCTCCATGGCGACGACCTCCACCTCGGTGCCGACCGGGACGAATCCCGAGCGGGAAACCACGTCCACCTGCTCGCCGTTAAACTCCGCGCTGCCCGAAG
>JBEBWR010000135.1:0-8296 GCA_040392045.1 Chthoniobacter flavus
GGGTCAAACACTCTGAAGAAGCTGCTCGGCTGGAGGAACTCCGCTTCCCAGGCTTCGGTCACGGTGAGCATCACGAGCTTGCCGTTTGCCGCTGCCAGCCCGATGATATACTCATGCCCTGCCGGAGCCTCGGGGGAGGGCACCTGGGGCAGTTGAAAGTCCGCGCGTAGTGGGCAGGCAAGAGTCAAGGCGGCGGCGACTGCCGCGCTCATGCTCCACAGAGCCTTCGGAGGGTTCTTCATGGGTGCCTTTGTTTGCACTCTCCCCGATCAGCGTTGCTGGCGAAGATGAAGGAGATTGACCGGCAGTTCATCACAACGGGGTTGAAAAATAAACCTAAATGGTCGCATGGAAGGCTGCTTGCCCGTCATGGGGAAGGGCCGATTTCCAATCGCAGAGATGCTCCGTCGCCTCTTGCGAGGGGATCGGCCATTACTCAACCCGGTTCATGGTATCCTATCCCGCATGGAGCCAGGCACTATATCGGGAGACCTCCGGGCTTTTCTTCTGACCTGCTTCCGATCTTTTTGCCTATCGTAAAATGAAGCGGAACTGGCTGGGGCTGTAGCCGGTGGAGCGGTGAAACCAGCGGGTGAAGGTTTCCGGTGAGGCGAAGCCGAGGTGGTAGGCGATGCTCTTTACCCGGTCTTTGCCGGAGAGGAGGAGGGTTTGCGCGGTTTCCAGACGGCGGTAGTTCCAGAACTCGTGAGGCGTTACTTTTGCCTGTCGGCTGAAGAGGCGGTTGAGCTGGCTCACGCTCAATCCGACGTGTCCGGCGAGTTCCTTCTCATGAAAAGGCTGATGCAGGGGGCGCGCCTGAAGGTAGGCAATGGCGCTGCGAACCGCGTCGCCAAGCGGAGGGATGACTTCCGGGGTCTGTCCATGCGCTACGAAGGTCTGGTAGTAGGCGCTGATCCAGTTGATGAAGAGCGGCTGTAGCATCATGAAGTTGCCGACGTTTGCGTAGGGCAGGATCGTCTGCTTTTCGTAGGTGCTGAGGTTCTCCTGAACATATCTGGCCAGCGGCTCCGCGGTTTGGCGCAGCAACGGGGCGTCTGCCTCTTGAAAAGCAATGGAGCGTGCGCGGGGGAAAAGCGGCTGTCCGCTACGCCATTCCGCATAGAAACGGAGCGAGATCAGTTCGGCTCCTTCCGAGAAGATCTGGCGTCCGCTCATCTGCTGTGGGAAGACCCATTGCCCTTCGGAGTAGTGCTCCTCTCCGGAGGGGAAACGCAGGGTGAGGCTGCCGCGGCGGATCAGCCAGGCGGCGGTGGGATGGGAAAAGTAGCGGTGATTGTACGCGCTGGCCATCAATGGCCCGTCAAATGCCCAGAGCAGTTCCAGCCGCAGCAGGTTCCAGTGCTCAATGGGGAACTGCTCCAGGTGGGGCGCGATGAGCGGCGTGGCGGATCGGGAGGAGTGAGGGAGGTGTTCGGGGGAGGAGGGGGGCTGCATGGCAAGGAAGCGAGAGGAAGTATTTTTGATACGGCACCGGAGCTTTGCCTAGAGAAAAAGGCGCGAATCAGAGCAGCAGGGAAAGCCGGGTCCGGGAGGGTGATGCGCAAATCGGCAAGACTTTTGCGCAGGGGGGAAAGGAGGATCGGATTGTTCCCGGGTATCGCGGATGCGAGGATGTAGACCAGCGGAAGTGATGCCTGTCCGGGCATTTCCTTAACCTCTTTTCACGTGATACAGCGCTTATGAGTTTTGCAAGAATCGATGTCCTGATCGCCGGTGGCGGCGTGGGTGGAGTAGCAGCGGCTCAGGCGCTACTGGAGGCGGGTTATCGGGTGCTGATGACGGAGGAAACGGATTGGCTGGGGGGGCAGCTCTCTTCGCAGGCGGTGCCGTCGGATGAGCATCCGTGGATTGAGCGGCATGGCGCTACGCGCCGCTACCTCGAATTTCGCCAGAAGGTGCGCTCCTACTATCAGCGCAATTATCCGTTGAGCAAATCCGCTGCGGAGGCTCTTTTTCTGAACCCGGGGAACGCAGGCGTTTCTCCGATCTCTCATGAGCCCCGGGTGTCGCAGCTCGTGATTGAGGAAATCCTTTCGCCCTATCTGGCTTCGGGGCAGTTGACGCTGATGAAGGAGGCGGTGGTGGTGGAGCTCCAGCGGCAGGGCGGAGTGATCCGCGAGGCGGTTATCCGCAGGCTTCAGGATGGCCGGCTGGTTTCGGTAAAGCCTGCCTATGTTCTCGATGCTACGGAGATGGGGGAGCTTCTTCCGCTTGCGGGGGAAGACTTCGTTACCGGTAACGAGGGAGGGCTGGCTACGGGGGAACCGCATGCGCCGACGCCGGAGCCCGATCCCTTGAATATGCAGGCGATCACGTGGGTGGCGGCGCTCGGCTACGATCCTGCCTGCCCGGAGGCGTCTGATCGCTACCGCATTGAGCGTCCGCGGCTTTATGATTTCTGGAAGGGCTACCGTCCGCCGGTGACTCCTCCTTGGCCGGGATCGCTCCTGAGCTGGCGTTATACGTCGCCCTTTACGCTTGAGCCGATTGAGCGGTCGCTCTTTCCGGGATTCTGGAGCTACCGCCGCGTTATCGCAGCGGCGAATTTCTCTGACCCGGAGTCGTGGATGGAGAGCTCGATTCTGAACTGGCCGCAGAATGACTACTTTGAGCATGAGGTGGTCTGCTGTACTCCGGAGGAGCGGGAGGTGCGCTATGAGCGTGCGCGCCAGCTCACGCTCAGCTTTGTTTACTGGCTACAGAATGAAGCGCCGCGAGAGGATGGGGGAGAGGGCTACGCGGGGATTCATCTTCGCCCGGATGTAACGGGAACGGTGGATGGCCTGGCCAAAGCGCCTTATATCCGCGAGGCGCGCCGCTTGTGTGCGCGAAAGATTGTCTCCGAGCTGGAGGTGGGCGTGAAGGCGAGTCTGGAGCTGCTGGGGCGGAATCACGCCGAGCGCTTTGCAGACAGCGTGGGCATCGGCTACTACCGGATCGACCTCCACCCCAGCACCGGTGGCGACAACTATATCGATATCGAGTCGTTCCCGTTCCAGATCCCGCTTGGCGCTCTGCTGGGACACCGCTGTACGAACCTCATCGCAGCGGGGAAGAATATCGGCACGACACATATTTCCAATGGCTGCTATCGCCTGCACCCGGTGGAGTGGAACATCGGCGAGGCTGCGGGCTTGCTGGCGGCCTATTGCCTGCGCGAGCGGCGGGAGGCATGGCAGGTACATGCGACCCCCGGGCTGCTGGCGGATTTCCAGCGCGAACTGGGGAATGCCGGGATTTCTCTGGAATGGCCGCAGGAGGTTTGCGAAGCCCATCGCGCCGGTCTTTCCGCCCATTTCCGCGCCGCCTGCGACGCTGCGCGGGAGGAGAAGCTGAAGACGCTTCATTAAAGCTTCGCAATTCATCCAAAACCATGAAAACCACACCCCTCATCAAACAACTCGCCCTTTCCATAGGGATGGGCGCTCTGCTAACCCTCGGAGCCGTACCTCATGCGGGAGCGGCACTTATCGCTCACTTCCGCTTCGACGAAGGCACGGGCACCACGGCGGAAAATCTCGCCGATCCCACTTCGCCGGGGAACTTCAGCGCTTCCGGTGCGACATGGACAACGGATGTGGCGGATAACTTTGTCGTTTCGTCTGCCTACCATAATGACGGCAGCAACGGGGCCTATGTGGCGGTGCGTGGCGATGCGCCGGACTTTACCAGCATTACCGATATCACCGTTACCGGATGGATCAACGCTTCCGATGTTGTCGGCACGGCGGGCGGCTACGACCGAATTGTGAGCAAACGGACGACATCGGGCACGCAGGCGTTTGATATCGGCTTTCGGAGCACGACCGGCGGCGTGGGGATTGGCGTGGCATTCAGTACGCTGGCTGAAGTGATCTCCGAGCCTGTGGACTTTGCCTCCGGCTGGATTTTCTTTGCGGTGACCCGCGAGAGCAGTACGGGCGCGATCTCCATTTATCTGGGCGATACCGATCCGCTGGGGGAGCTTTCATTGAGCCAGACGGGCATTAGCGCTTCGGGCGCTCACTCGAACTCCGCCGATCTCATGATTGGCAATACCGCTGCCGGGACCAGCGCCCGCGCCGGTGTGGCGAGCTATAGCGATTTCCGTTTTTACGATGAAGTGCTGGATTTCAACGGGATCGAAGCGATCCGCCGCTCTCATCTTCAGGCTGTCCCGGAGCCGGGCGCTATAGGATTGACGTTGGGCGCGCTGGCATTGACGTTTGGTCTGCATCGTCGCTCGCGCCGTACCGGCAGCCCCCGTTAAATTTGAAAAGCCCCGTCGTCATGGCCAAGCGATTCCCTTCACGTTCGTTCGAAACAGATCAGTCGTCTCTTGAGCGAGGCGTCAGTCTGGTGGAGGTGCTCGTGAGCATTGGGATCATCACCGTTCTGGCGGCCCTGATCTTTCCGACGGCCAAGGGAGTCCGCAGCATGAGTCGCCAGACGCAGTGCGTGGCCCACCTCCGCGCGATCGGTGTGGGGCAGGCGGCGTATGCGGCGGAGAATAACGGCGATTGGGCATGGGTGGGGAATATCAACGCGGTTAACGATAGCTTTTACCGGCAGAGCTACGAGCTTCTCCATGCGGCGAATCCGTCCCGATGGCCGGGGCTGGGGAAGATATACAAGACGGGGACGGTCCCTCCGGAGACGTTTTTCTGCCCGGAGGACAAAAGCGCGAGAATCCGCCGCGCCTTTGAGCAGATCCCCTCATGGGAGGGCTCGCTCTCCATGACGATCAGCAGTACCTATCTGCTTCGGGCGCATGAGCAGACCGAGGGCTATGTCCATCTGGGACGGAAGCTCCGGGATCTCACGCGGCGGGCGGTGGCGGCGTGTTACTTCAATTACGAGCCTGAGGGGGCTCGGTCAGGGTGGCGTGTATTGAACTACCATAGCGCCGGATGGCCCACGCTTTACGGCGACGGCAGTGTGCGGATTGTTCCCATTCCCTCTTTTATCAACCGGTCCGCTCCTCCCACGATCCAGGGGAACTCTTCCCTTCAGATCAGAATCTGGGAGGAGATGGATCGTTACCTTGGGCGATAGACCATTTTACCATCATGATGTTTCCTCCTCTTAGTTTATCTTGTCGGGCTCTGGGAGCTGTTCTTGCACTTACCGCCAGCGCGTCCCTGCATGCGGGGCTGGTGGTTCATCTCCGCTTTGATGAGGGCGAGGGGGTGGTTGCCCGGAACAAGGCGGATACTTCCGCCCCCGGTGTCTTTAGCGTGACCGGGGCGGAGTGGACGACCGATGTTCCGGAGACGTTTGTATCCCGCACTGCCTACCGGAATACCGGGAACGAAGGCGCGTATGTCAGTGTAAAGGGGGACTCGGAGGGGATTAGTACCTTTGATGATTTCACGATTACCGGCTGGGTTCAGGCCACGGAGGTGAACGGCACTGCGGGGGCGTTTGATCGTATCCTGAGCAAGCGCGATGCCGTCGGGCAGCGCGCCATTGATATCGGCTTTATCAACTCCGGCAGCGGCTCCAAAGCAGGCATCGGCATCGGTGTGCTGGTGGGATCGCTCAATCAGGTCGTGACGCCTCCCATCGACTTCAGCGAAGGATGGATCTTCTTTGCCGTGACCCGGGTTCGCGATACGGGAGAGATCTCGATCTATCTCGGCAGGAGCGGCCGTGAACAGTCGGCCCAACTGGAGCGTACCGGCGAGGGAACTCCGGGGCCGATTAAGAATAATGCTCCGCTGATGGTTGGCAATACACCGATGGGGGTTCATCGCGCCGGAGAGGCGAGCTACAGCGACATCCGTATCTATAACGAAGTGCTCGATGCCGCGCAGATCGAAGCCGTCCGGCAGGAGAATCTCTCCTCTCGTTAATTCCATTTCTGTCTCCCCTTATGAAGCTTTCTCCCATCACAGGTATTCTTCGCCTGCCCCGGATCGGCGCGGTGATCGGTCTGCTCACCCTCTCCTCATCGCTCTTCGGAGCGGATCTCTGGCTTCAGAAGCAGAGGAAGGTGGAGGTCGTTCTGTCTGCTGAGCATACTCCCGCCGAGGGCTATGCCGCCAGGGAGCTGGCAACCTATCTTGGCGCGATTTTTGGCAATGAAGTCACCATCCGGAAGGGCGGGCATTCGGATCAAACCGCTCTGCCGATCTACATCGGCTGGCAGCCGGAGAATAACGATCTGGAGCCACAGACGCTCGGGCTGGAGGAGTCCATCGTCGATGTGAACGACCAGCGCATCCGGATCGCCGGAGGGCGCTCGAAGGAGCGGCACCCGGTGGCGAAGCCTGAGGATGGGGTAGCGCCATTGCATGATCGTGGCACGCTCTATGGGGTGTATGAGTTGCTTGAGGAGCTAGGCGTGCGCTGGTATCGCCCTGAGCCTTGGGGGGAGTACGTGCCGAAATATGCGCGGTATAAGCTGAAGGAAGGCCTGCGGCGGACCGAGCCGGAGTATGCCTATCGCTATGGCCCGGATAAATACAATACCCACAAGACCGGGCCGCAGAACATGGAGGAGATCTCCATGCTCCGCCGATGGGCTGTGCGGAATCGGTACAACGCCAATCTCTGGGTCTTCTGGCGTCAGCCAAAGGAGATACTGGAGTTGGGCGGCTGCTACCGCATCGCTACCCACCATATCTACAATCAAATCCTTTCTCCCAAGGCGCTTGGGGAGGCTCACCCGGAGTACTTCGCGCTGATTAACGGAAAGCGGTATCTTGGGGAGAACTCGCAGCTCTGCCTTGGAAACCCTGAGGTGGAGAAGCTGGTAGGCGATTATGCGATTGAGGCGCTAAAGAATAATCCGGAGATGTTAACGATATCTCTGGAGCCGAATGATTACCATCATTGGTGCGAATGCGAGCTGTGTGTTGCCATGGATAACCCGAAGGTCCGGGCGCGTCTGGGCTCCGGCGCGGGTGGGGTGTCGATGTCGGACCGCGTGGTGCTCTTTAATCAACGCATTGCCAAACGGGTAGCGGAAGAACTGCCGGGGCGCAAGGTGGCATGGCTGGCATATTATCAACATACCGAACCGCCCACGAAGGTCGCGGAGTTCCCGGAGAATTCCCTGGTCTGTCTGGCCGCTTATGGACGCGCCTACGCGGATTACTCTTCCGATCTCTATAATCTTGATAGTCAGTCAAATCGCCGCTTTGTGGAGCTGCTGCGCGCGTACGGGGAGAAGAAGGCGAATATCATCGCACGGGAGTACTGGAACTTCTACGTATGGCCCGGGCCGTTCCCGATTGTCGGCACGATGGCCGACCGCCTGCGCCGCTACAAGAGCGACTTCGGGGTCATCGGCGTGCATAGCGAAACGCACCCCTGCTGGGGGCCGCAAGGGATGATCCTCTACTTCTACGGATGGCTCGCGCGGAAGCCTTACGCCGATCTGAACGCTGAGAAGGAGCTATATTACCGGCAGTTCTTCGGCCCCGCCTATGAGCCGATGAAGCAGTATCACGAGCGTCTGGAGCAGGCGGCGCGGCAGGGAACTTATATCGCCTGCGGCGGCGAGGGGATGCAGAACCTGATGAACGACGAGATGCTTCAGGAGCTCAAGCCGCTGATTGAGCAGGCCCGGAACGCCGCCCGGGGGAAAGCGCCGTATGAGCGGCGGGTGGCCGGGGTGATCGCGGGATATGACTTCGCGGTACGCTATCGCAGCATCTTCGAACTGATGGAGCAGGGCGCACACTCGAAGGCGCAGGCCGCGGTGAATGAGCTGCAAGCCTTTTTCCTCTCGTTCGACGACGGATCGGTATTTGACAATCGACGCTATATCAAAGACGGCAAAGTAGTCTGGCAGACGGGGCACTTTGATGACCTGCGCGAAAAGATCCGCAAGCACGAGGATGTCTTCGGACGCCTTGTGAACAGCTCCTTAAGGATAGGCTATACGCTGAAGTGGAACTTCGCGGTTGATCCCAAGGAGATCGGAACCGCCGAAGGGTGGTACAAAACTGACCTCGACGACTCGGCGTGGGGGCAGATTAACGCGGGCGGCACGTGGCAGGATCAAGGTTACCCCGATCATCAAGGGACGGCATGGTATCGCCGGGAGATTGAGATCCCCGAGCGCCAGCGGCAAGGCTCGCGCTGGGTGCTCTGCTTTGAGCAGGTGGACGGCTCGGCGGAAGTTTGGCTCGACGGTAAAAAGTTGGGAGAGCGTATTCTGGACCCGAAAACGTACACGGGGTATGACCGTTCGTTCTTTTTCGATATTACGGATCGGGTGGCGGATGGGGGGAAGCACCACGTGACCGTGAAGGTTGATAAGAAGCTCTTTGTCGGCGGGATCACG
>JBEBWR010000136.1:0-8281 GCA_040392045.1 Chthoniobacter flavus
GGGGCGGCGATGGTGGTCCAGTACCAGTTGATGATTTCCGGGCCGGCGAAGATCCAGAGGAGGGCTCCGGCGGCGAGGTAGGGGCCGAAGGGGATGCGGCCGGAGGATTCGCGGCGGCCGGTAAGCATGAGGGCGACGCCGACGATGGAGCCGAAGACGCTGGCGCTCATGATGGTGAAGAGGACGGCTTTCCAGCCAAGGAAGGCGCCGATGCAGGCGATGAATTTGACGTCGCCAAAGCCCATGGCTTCCCGGGGGATGACGATCTGCTTCACTTTGCCGGTGATCTGCGCGAGGCTCTCGAGCATGACTTCGCCGGTGGGGAGCAGGAGGCGGTTGTAGTGAAAGCGCAGGGTGCGCTCTCCGGCGGCGCGCTGGTCGAGCTTGGCGCCTTCGGTCTCCATGATGAGGAGGTCGCTTTCGCGGGAGAAGATTTCGCTCCAGAGGAGTTTGTCGTCGCCGACGGCAAATTCGGCGTCGTCGTCTTTCCGCGTCCAGACGAATTCGGCGGGGGGATCGAAGACGAGCTTCTTTTTCCCGAAGGCGAGCTTTCCGGCTTCGACGACGCCCCAGAGGAGGAAGTAGCCGAGCGCGGCTCCGCCCGCGGACCAGAGGAGGCTCTGCCAGTGGGAGTCGACGCCCATCATGGAGGGGATGGCGGCGCTGAAGACGATGCCTGCGACGGTGCCGCCGATGGTGATTTCATCGGGGATGATGAAGTGGTCGAAGTCGATGAAGGTGGCGGCGATGAGGAGGCTGACGAGGACCCAGAGGGGCAGGACGAGGGCGAGGGCGTTCGATGCGATGGCCATTCGCCAGATGGCGAGGAAGAGGACGCCGGTGAGCAGCTCTACGAAGAAGTAGCGGAAGGGGATGGGGGCGGCGCACTTTGCGCATTTGGCCCGCAGGAGGAGCCACGAGAAGAGGGGGATGTTCTGGTAAAAGGGGATCTGCGCTTTGCAATGGGGGCAGAAGGAGCGACGGGGCTGGTTGACGCTGAGATTGAGCGGCAGCCGGTAGATGACGACGTTGAGGAAGGACCCCACCATCGAGCCTACGATGAAGGCGAAGACTTGAAAGAGGACGAGGGAGAACACGCTTCTGATAAACCGCCTTTGGACCGCTTAGTCAATGACCTCTTGGCCAATCTCTACATGATCCCCGAGTTCTTCAGGCTTTGGGAGACGCCGGTGAAGGCGTTGTAGAATTCTTCCTTGCGGACGATGCCGCGCCCGACGATGGCTTTGAGGTTGCTCAGGGCGTCTTCGCGAAGGGTGAGGTCGACGCTGTAGAGGAAGGCCTGCATGTCGGAGCGGCTCTCCATGGAGGGGCCGATGAGGATGACGTATGCGGTACGCCGCTGGGCGAGTGAAAGGCGGTTGAGCTCTTCCAGTACGGGGTGATGGCTGAGGTCGCCGCCGCCGAATTTCTCGGTGGTGACGACGATCTCGTAGGGGCGCGCTTTGAGGCGGAAGGTGACTTCGTCGGGGAAGGGCGCGGTGTGGAAGCTAAAGCCCAGCAGGGTGAGCTGCTCCAGTACGACGGCTTGAATCTCTGCATCATCGATGCAGATGAGGGCGGCGAGGTCGCCGTGCTCAATGGTGTCGTTGCGGGTTTGAAGCGTGGTCATGGGACGGTGGGGGGAGAGAAAATCAGAATCCGAACAGGCCGCGCTTGGCCGCGGGGACCGGCGGGGGGGTGGAGCGGGTGTCGTCGTCGAGGTAGAGGCCGCTGGCTTCGTCGAGTTCGCTGCCGGAGGCTTTCTTGATCTGATCAATCTCGCGCTGGACGATGCCTTTGCGGGTGGCGTAGAGCAGGGCGGTCTCTTCGGAGATGAGGCCGGTCTGGTAGGCGCGGATGATCGATTGGTCGAAGGTGCTCCAGCCGAAGGAGACGCTGTCGGTGATGATGTCGTAGAAGTCGCGGTTCTCCGATTCGCCGAGGCTGATGGCTTCCCGGGTGCGCAGGTTGCTGCCCATGATTTCGAGCAGCAGGGCGCGTCCCCCACCCTGTCGCGGGGCGAGGCGCTGGCTGACGACGTAGCGCAGGGTTTCCGCGAGGCGGGGGCGGAGCTGCCGCTCGGCGTCGCGCGGGAACATGCCGAGGATACGGCTGATGCTCTGGCCGGCGTCGATGGTGTGGATGGTGCTCAGGACGAGGTGGCCGGTTTCCGCCGCGGTGAGGGCGATCTCGACGGTCTCGCGGTCGCGCATTTCGCCGACGAGAATGACTTTGGGGGCCTGACGCAGGGCGGCGCGGAGGCCGTTCGGGTAGGTGTCGAAGTCGCCGCCAAGCTCGCGCTGGTTGAAGGTCGATTTCTTGTGCTGGTGTACGAACTCGACGGGGTCTTCCAGGGTAACGATATGGACGGCTTTGGTCATGTTCAGCTCGTTGAGCACGGCGGCGAGGGTGGTGGTCTTGCCGCTGCCGGTGGAGCCGGTGACGAGGACGAGGCCGTTCTTCTGGTGGGCGATGTCTTCGAAGATGTTTGGCAGGTTGAGGCTGGTGATGGTGGGCATCTCCGTTTGCAGGCGGCGCATGACGATGGCCCAGTTCCCGCGCTGGCGGAAGATGTTGACGCGGAAGCGGACGCTGTCGTTGAGGCCGTAGCCGCAGTCGCACGAGCCGCTCTGGAGCAGTTCGTTCAGGAGCCGACGGTTGTCGCCGATGAGGTTGAGGGCGATTTTCTCAATCTGGTAGGCGGTGAGGCTCGGGATGTTCGGCTGGGTGCGGACGGGGCGCAGGACGCCCATGGCTTCCACCTGAAGCGGGCGACCGACGGCGAAGATGAGATCGGAGATGCCCTCGCAGGAATTGACCATTCCGGTGAGGATGGCGTCGAGTTCTGGTCTTTTCATGGGGAGACGGTAGGGTTATTCCTCCCAGTCGTCGGGGGGGGTGGTGAGAAGGGCGCGGAAGCGTTTCTTGTCGTTGGCCTTTTCGTAGGCTTCCTCGGGGGCGATCCGGGCGGCGCGGAGGTGCTCCATGATGGAGTCGTCGAGCGGCTGGTTGCCTTTCTTTTTGCCGACCTGCATCATGCCGGGGATCTGGTGGGTCTTGCCTTCGCGGATGAGGTTGGAGATGGGGCTGTCGACGACGAGGATTTCCAGTCCGGCGACGCGGCCGGGCTTGTCGATCCGCTTGAAGAGGTTCTGCGCGATGACGCCTTTGAGCGATTCCGCGAGGGTGGCGCGGACCTGGTTCTGCTGGTTCGTCGGGAAGATGTCGATGATACGGTCGATGGTCTTGGGGGCGCTGGAGGTGTGCAGGGTGCCGAAGACGAGGTGACCGGTGGCGGCGGCGGTAAGCGCAAGCTCGATGGTCTCCAGATCGCGCATTTCACCGACGAGGATGACGTCGGGATCTTCACGCAGGGCTCCGCGCAGAGCGGCGGCGAAGGATTCGGTATGCACGCCGACTTCGCGGTGGTTGATGAGGGAGTTCTGCGAGCGGTGGACGAACTCGATCGGGTCTTCCACGGTAAGGATGTGGTCCTTCCGGTGAAGGTTCGCGTAGTCGACCATGGAGGCGAGGGTGGTCGATTTACCGGAGCCGGTGGGGCCGGTGACCAGGACCATCCCTTTCTTGAGCATGGAGAACTTTTTGAGCACCGGGGGGAGGTGCAGTTCGTCGAGGGTGTAGACTTTGCTGGGAATGAGACGGAAGACGGCGGCGATGCCGTACTTCTGGTTGAAGAAGTTCGCACGGAACCGCGCGACGCCGGGGTATTCGTAGCCGAAATCGACGTCGCCGGTCTCCTCAAACTGCTTGATCTTCAGCTCGGGGGCGATCTCGTAGACGAGGGCCTTGAGGTCGTCGTTTTCCAACGGTGGAGCGTCAACGCGGATGAGGTCGCCGTTGATGCGGAGGAGGGGCTGATTTCCGGAGGAGAGGTGAAGGTCCGATGCCTTCTGCTCCATCATGAAGCGGAAAAACGTGTCGATACGGGCCATAGGAAATTGGGTGTAGGGGAGTTAAGCTCTTCTTTCCTAGCAGCTTCCATGCTTGGTCGCACTCTCCTTTTTGGAAATTCTCACTTTCGATGCAGTGGACGCCATTTGTCGAAATCGATGGGGCGCGAGGGCCTTGCGGAGCGCGGGGCGCGGTAGGGGGTGGCGCGGGGAAGGTGGTGGACGGCCATTGCGAGGGCCATGACGTCGTCGTCGTGGCGTCCGGAGAGGGCGGCTTCCCGTCCGTCTTCGTGGATGACGAAGTGGTGAAGCTCGTCGAGGATGTGGGCGTCGGGGATTTTCAGCGGAGGATCGCCGTCGAGGGCACGGCTGAGGGAGCCGATGATGAGCGGCTTGGTGGCGCTGTTGGTAAGGAATCCGGGCTTGTCCCCTTCCCCGTTCGCTCCTTTGCGCTTGAAGAGGTGCATCCCGGCGCGGCGGAGCCCTTCGAGGAGGGTGAGGCCCATGGGGATCTCGACGCCGATGAGGCAGCGACCATAGAAAAGGCTCAGGGTGATGACTTTCTCTTCGAGAATATGCCAGTCGTCGTAGCACGGCGGGGCGATCCGGGCGACGACGGCGGCGCAGCCGGAGTGGCCGTTGGGGAAGGCATAGGCCTGACGGAGGACGAGGATGGAGTGGCGGTCGGGGTTGCGGCTGTGATGGGTCTGCTCACGGCCGGTGGCGGTGTCGCACCAGAGGAGGTAGCGGTGTTGCTCGGCGGGCAATTCCCAAATTTGAGCCCACCCGGAGGGGTGTTGCTCGAGATGTACTACGTCATTATCCCTATGTAAAATTGCGGTGATTGGCGGTTCGATGTGCTGCTGCTGTCGGGCAAGGGCGGTGCGACCGAACCGGGGGCGGCCACTGTAGACGAAGGCGGACTGCTCGTCTTCCGGATATTCCTGATCGAAAAGCTCTTCCCGCGATCCGCACTTCTGCGCGAGGGTCCAGCGCCGCCAGGCGATTTGTCCGGGCGTCCAGCCGTGGAGGGCACGACCGACCTCCTCGCGCTCGGATAAATCTGCCATGATGCTCTGCGCTTCGGCTTCGGGAGGTGATACAGTACTATCATCGAAGAGAAACCAGGGAGCAAAAATGCGAATCCAGCCATTCCCCCGCTTTCCGGCGATGAATTCCTCAAGGGAGCTGGCGGCGAACCAGTGCTCGTAGAACCAACCGGCGGCTCCGTTGGCGGTGGTTTCGACGATGGCGACGGACCGGGGGACGTCGGCGAGGGAGTTGAGGAGGGAGAGCATGGTTTTGTCGGCGCTTTTCTCGCCGTCGTTCGGGAAATGGGCGGCTTCGGAGACGTGGAGTACCTGAAGGGTGCCGGAGCGACCGGCGCGGGGGTTCTCGGCGGTGTCTTTGTCGATGCGGCTCCAGGGGCGGCCGTTTTGAGTGATGGTGGCGGTGGTGCCGGTGGCGCTCCAACGGTTGTCCCACGGGAAGTCGTCGTGCTCGGCGTAGCGGGCGGTGATGGCGAAGAGGTTGTCGGAGTTTTTATACCGGTCGGCGATCTGGACGGCGCGGGAGCGGAAGCGGCGGCTATGGTGATAGACGATGGCGGAGCTGACGGTGCTGCTCCCTTTCTGGCGCGGCTTGAGGGCGAGGATGCGGCAGGGGATCTCCTGCGCCATACACCACTCGTAGGCTTCGAGGATGCGGAGCTGGTAGAGGTTCAGGTCGGGGTGGACGATTTCCTGAGACTTCGTGAGGATGCGACCGCAGGTGGCAAGCCAGAGGGAGGCGCTCTCGCGGATGAGGGAGAGGGCGCGGTCGATGTCGGGGGTGCGGGAAGGGTTCCCGCGCTTGCGGGTGGATGGGCTTGAACTCATGCGTTCAAGCGTACAGGCCGCCTGGGGGCTTGCGATGAAGGGGGGCCGGGGTTTTGCTTTTTCTCTACCGGAAATGGAGCGAATTGCGGAAGCTCTGGAGGTGGCTTCCGGCGACTTCTTCGCTCAGGCGGAAGGTTTCAAAGAAGAAGCTCCAGATCTGGCCGTTGCGGATGAGTATCCACATGTGGAAGCGGTGGCTGTCGTCGCCTGCGGAACCGGAGAAGGAGGCTTCGGGGTGCTCTGCGGAGAGGTCGATGGCGGTGTCGCTGGTGCTGTAATCCGGGAGGCGGCGGAAGCTGAGATCGACGGCGCGGCGGGCTTTCTGGGCGGCCCGGGCGATCTCGGCTTCTTCGTCGTAGCCCTCCAGATCTTCGAGCGTGACGGTGAGCTGCTCGCGTTTATCGGCGCTCCGGTAGAGCCATCGGCAGGGGTCGTCGGAGGGGCGGAGCTGCCATGCGCCGGGCAGGGAGAAGGAGGCACCGTATTCGGAGAAGGTGGTTTCGCGTTTTTTCCAATGGGCTGCCATAGCTTAAGGTTCGGGGGGAGGCGTAGGTTCTGCCGGGTCTGCGATGGCGTAATCCAGGGCGGCTTCGAGGTCGAAGCTCCGGATGAGCTCGGCGACTTTCGGGCTTCGAGCGGCTTTGACGACGGCGGGATGGGTCAGCAGGGCGATGTAATGGCGCTCATGAAGCGCCCGGGCGATCTCGGGCTCGTCCTTGAGGGAGGCGATCTCGGGACGCGCGGCGAGCCGGGCGGCGTCGGGATGGGAGAGGAACCGGGCGATGGCGGAGGGGTTCGCGGAGACGCGGCCGATCTTTACGGCGAGGCGGTAGGCTTCTTCGGGGACGGGATCGATGGTGCGCAGGACGCTGCCGGTCATGCCGCTCTCAAGCGACTCGCGGAGCCGGACGAGCCCGGCGACGGTCGCTTTTCGCGCGGTGGGGCTTTCCGCGAAGGTGTTGCCCTGATGCGGCTCGACGACGCCGCTGGCGTACGTTCCCACGAAACGGAAGACGACGGCCAGCAGGGCGACGAAGAAGAGGCCGAAGAGGACGCCGAGAAGGGAGCCGCTGACGCCGTAGATCAGCCAGATGGCGCCAACGCTCTGGTCGGTGGTTTTCTTAAACAGGACGCGACCGGCGAACGCGACGATGAAGTAGCAGAGGATGCCGACGAGGACCGCGCCTATGGGGCGGAGGATAAAGTCGGGGTAGCCGCTGAGCCGCAGCATCGGCAGGGCGAGGTCGCCGAAGAGGACGGCTCCGAAGTAGGCGGCGGCGAGCGACGCGATCTTGAGCAGCTGCCGGACCAGCCCCAGCCGCCAGCCCATCAACGCCTGATAGATGACGAAGATGGCGGCGATCCAGAAGAGGATGAGCTGCGGACGGTCCATGGAGATGCGGAGAGGTCAACCCCGCTGGGCGCGCTGGCGGAGGGCATGGTCCACCAGGACGAGCGCGGCCATGGCTTCGACCATGGGGACGGCGCGCGGGAGGACGCAGGCGTCGTGACGCCCGCGGGCGGAGAGCTCGGTCTCCTCGCCGGTGACGGTGACGGTCTGCTGCGGGCGCATGATGGTGGCGGTGGGCTTGAAGGCGATGCGGAAGAAGATGGGCTCGCCGTTGCTGATGCCGCCCTGGATGCCGCCGGAGTGATTGGTGGTGGTGCGCACGCGCCCGTCGCGGATGACAAAGGGGTCGTTGTGCTCGGAGCCGGTGAGCCGGGTGCCGGCGAATCCGGAGCCGATCTCGAAGCCTTTGGTGGCGGGGAGGCTGAGCATGGCTTTGGCGAGGTCGGCTTCGAGCTTGTCAAAGACGGGCTCCCCCCACCCTGCCGGAACGCCACGGATGACACACTCGATCACACCGCCGACGGAGTCGCCCTGACTGCGGACGCTCTTGATGAGGTCGATCATTTTCGGTACGGCGTCGGCGTCGGGACAGCGCACAATGTTGCCCTCGACGTCTTCGAACTTCACGGTGGCGGGGTCAACGGCGGCCTCGATGTGATGGATCGATTTGACGTAGGAGACGATTTCCAGATCGGGGGCGAACTGGCGGAGGACTTTTTTGGCGACGGCGGCGGCGGCGACGCGCCCGATGGTTTCGCGGGCGGAGGAGCGTCCCCCACCCTCCCAGTTCCGCAGGCCGTACTTGGCCTGATAGGTGTAGTCGGCGTGCGACGGGCGGAAGGCGGTGGCCATCTCGCTGTAGGCTTCGGGTCGGGCGTCTTTGTTCATGACGACGACGGAGATGGGCGTCCCGAGGGTCTGCCCCTGAAATACGCCGGAGAGGATGCGGCACTGGTCCTCTTCCTTGCGGGGGGTGACGATCTCGCTCTGGCCGGGGCGGCGGCGGTCGAGATCGACCTGGAGATCGGCTTCGCTCAGTTCGATCTGAGGCGGGCAACCGTCAATGACGACGCCGACGCCGCCCCCGTGTGATTCACCCCAGGTGGAAATGCGAAAAAGTTGACCGAACTGGCTGGACATAT
>JBEBWR010000137.1:0-8206 GCA_040392045.1 Chthoniobacter flavus
TCCTTACCTCCTCTACCCCCACCGCGATACAAACCGCTGGAGAATATCCTGCGGCGGAGCATTGACGATATCGACCCGCTCCGCGTGCACCAGATGCTCACGCACCCCGGGATCAACCGCTTCAAGGATCGCGTCATGATTCTCCGGCGACGCCGCAAAGTGCCAGGCCTCGGGACGCTCCCTGCGAAGGATCGCATTGATTTCCTCCCCCGCGAGCCGGATCAGCCGTCGGTGGATCTCCATCTCCAGCGTCTGGCCTTCATAAGCGGAGAGATGGCCCGACTTCCGGTTTTGGTAGGCAACCGTCTTCGGATAGCGCCCACTACGATCCGTCATCTGCCCGGCGATTCCGCCGTGAGCATCAATGAATTCCATATCCTCAATCAGCGAGAGCTTTTTCCCCCGCGTCGGCGTTTCCTCCATGCGGTAGGCCTTGAGGCGTCCGAGGCTGGCTAGAATAACGATGGCATCCATAAAGAGACAGGGAGGTTTCCCCCTATGGATGATTCGGATGACACCCCCACCTCAGACGTCCCCCGGTGAAAAAGCTCCTGCAATTTTCACCCCACCTCATTCAGCCACGCCGTGATGCCCCCCTTGAGATTCCAGAGCCTGACAAAGCCGGCTTGCCGCAAAAGCCCCAGAGCCTTTGCGGAGCGCTTGCCGGAGCGGCACTGAAGGATAATCTCATCGGTGCGGTCCAGTTCGCCCATGCGCGAAGAGAGCTCCGAGAGCGGAAGGAGCCGCGCGCCGGGGATGTGGCAAAGCTCAAACTCCTCCGGCTCGCGCACATCGAGAAGGATAAACCGGTCGCCACGGGCAAAGCGGGCTTTCAGGTCGGAAACGGTAATTTCAGAAATAGCCATCGTCGGATGGAAAGCAGTTGTTCAGAATAGAAACCGGAGGGAGGAATCCCCGAAAGGCACCTCCCCCCGGCTCATCACACATTGATCCAATTACGGGCTACTTTTTGGTGAATACCTGATCGTAAATTCCGCCATCCGAGAAGTGGACCTTGATAGCGTTCTGCCAGCCGCCCGCCACCTCCTCAATCGTCAGCAGACGCAATTCGGGAAAGCGGTCGCTATTGGCCTTGAGAACCGATTCGGAACGCGGACGGAAGTAATGCTCCGCGATCAACCGCTGGCCTGCTTCGCTATAGAGATAGTTCAGATACGCCTCCGCCTGCTTGCGAGTCCCTTTCCGCTCCACCACAGGGTTCACAATCGCAACGGGCGACTCCGCCAGAATCGAGACCGAAGGAACGATCACCTCAAACTGGCCGCCCAACTCCTTGAGAATACCATGAACCTCGTTCTCAAACGTCAGAAGAACATCCCCGATACCGCGCTGCGCAAAGGTCGTGGTAGCCGCCCGCCCTCCTCCGTCAAGCACCGGAACGTTACCGATAAACTCCCGGATAAATTCCTTCGCCCTGGCTTCATCGCGCCCACTTTTCTCCAAGGCGTAGCCCCATGCGCCGAGATAGCTATAGCGACCGTTTCCCGAAGTCTTCGGATTCGGAATAATCACCTGAATACCGGGCTTCACAAGGTCCCCCCAATCCTTAATCCCCTTGGGATTCCCCTTGCGAACCAGAAAAAGAATCGTGGAAGTGTACGGAGACGCATGGTGTGGAAACCGGTTCTCCCAATCCGCGTCCACCAGCCCGTTTTTGGCAAGGATATCGATATCCGTGGACTGATTCATCGTCGCGACATCGGCCTCCAGCCCCGCCACAATGGCCCGCGCCTGCTTCGAGGAACCGGCGTGAGACTGATTTACCGATAACGGTTCCTCGCCGACGCTCTTCCAATGCTCGATGAAGGCCTTGTTATAAGCGCTGTAAAATTCGCGGGTGACATCATACGAAGCATTGAGCAGCGTAGTATCTGCCCGGGCAGTGCTGGTGATAAAAAAAGCCGCAGCTCCGGTAAAGAGCGTGGCAAGGGATCGTGATAAGAGAGAATGAAACATGCTGGTCAGTAATAAGGTTTGGTTTTGCGGTTTTTCTCAGAAAGCGATGAAAAGCCGTCTCCGATCCACGCACCGGTCCATCGCGAGCCGATGGGAGCGCCCGGGAAACGTCGCCCTGCATCTTCCCTGAGATGCGGGCGACCTTATGCGATTCAATCTCTACCAGTCAAGTAGGGATTAATCTTTTTTTCGCAGGGAGAGATCTCCCTATTTCACATGCACGATATGCCGGACCAGCGCCCGACGCTGCAAATCCACCACACGAATCTCGTAGTGCCCCGGCGTCGTCGGAGCGGTCAGCATCGGCGCGCGCTCCGCCGCCAACGTCTCGGCCCGCACACTCTGAAGCGGTGCGCCTTTCAAATCGTTCACATCCCGAAACTCCACCGTCCCCTGAAACCCTTCGGGAATGCTGAAAATCAGCGTGATCCACCGGCTCTCCCCCGCGCGAAATTCCTCCCCGGTCGTCTCCAGACGAAAGCCGCTGGCATCCGCCACCGGCGGCGCACCCGTGAGCACCGGCCCCTCCGTATCCGCCGAGAGAAACCACTGCGTCGGCTTCCCCTCCGGCGGGTAGGGCTCTCCGGAATCCGTCACGGCCCAAGTGCGCCCGGCCAAGCCGTCGTTTACCTCCAGCACCACGCGCCCGTGGCTGCCGTTATCCCCTACGGCCTGCACCTCCCAAGCTCCCTCGGGAAGCTCCATCTCCGCGTCGAGTCCCTCCCTTTCCATGCCCGCGTGAGTCTTGCGCTCCGCGTCATAGACCCAAAGCCCCTCCGCATCTTTCCGCACAGGGCGCGCGCTCCAGCGAACCTTCGGCGGAGCCGCCTCCGCATCGCCATCCGAGGTGAGCGAAACCGTCATCAGACGCCCTTCAGCAAAGACCGCCGGAGCGGTCCCTACGACAATCACAAGCGCGGGAAGAATAGGAAGAAGAAAGGCGCGGGGGGAGATCATCGGAAAAATCTATCAGGCCTCTGCCGCTTCCGCAAAGAGGCGGCGAAGGTTATCCAGCCCCGTCCGTGTCCCTTCAAGACACGGCTCCTTCCCCTCAAACTCCACGGAGATAAAGCCATCAAAGCCCGACTCGTGGATAACGCGAACCACCGACGGAAGATCAATGTCGCCATTCCCCACAATCGCCCCGCGCAGCTTGTATCCCGCACGCGTGGGGAACCATCCCTCGCCCACATGGCTGCGGGGGCTACGGCGGTAGAAATCCTTGAAGTGCACCATGGACGCGATGCCGATATTGTTCTTCACCGCCGCGAGAGAATCTTCGTCCGCGCAGAGGAAATTCCCCACATCCAGAGTGGTACGGAAATTCGGGCGATCCACGGCGAGCACCAGCCGGTGCACCCGCTCGCTCGCCTGCACATGGTAGCCATGATTCTCCACGCTGGTTGTGATCCCATACTGCGCAGCGTAATCCGCCACCTCGCGGCAGGCGCGGACGAGCGTGGGAAAATCGGCCTCAAACTGCGCTGTCCCCGTCTGCTCCACCGGGCGGCTCCCGGCGTCATGACGCATGAACTTCACGCCCAGCCGCGCCCCGGCGTCCACCTCCCCCTTTACCCGCTCAATCTCCGCCGCGATCTCCGCCTCCGACTCTTTCAGAAAATTCGCCCCGACCGTGTAGCTTGAAAGCGGGAGATCCAGCGCCGCGGCCTTCGTCCGGATCGCGTCGAGAAAAGCTTCATCCCGGCCAAAAGCGGGTTCCAGCGAAACCACCTCAAAATGCTCCCCGCCATTCTCCTTTGTCCACTCAAGGGCCCCATCCCATGACAGTTCTCCACTACGGATGGCCCGGATCAGGCTATAGCTGCTAACGCCAATTTTCATAAGGTAATAGTCGGTAAGGGTCTTTCCGCCGAAATTATCGCCCACCGAAGGGAAGTCAATCATCGATCCCCGGGGATTTCTCCTTGCAGAGAGCTTTCGCTGCTCTATAAGCGAGTGATCTTCCTGTTGCATCATGAAAAAAATCCTTCTTACCGGGGCATCCGGTCTGATCGGAAGGCATATCGCCTCTCTCCTCGCCGAATCCTTTGACGTGATCCTGACGGATCTGCGGGAAGGAGAAATCGATGGCCGCAAAGTCCACGCGCTCGACATCACCGACTACGACGCCGTAGCCGCAAGGGTCAAGGGAGTGGACGCCATCCTGCACCTCGCCATCGCCACCAGCGGCGCGTTCGTCACCGACGTCGCGCGCTTCGACGCCGACGAGGGCGAGGAATACCTGAGATTCAATCAGCTTCAGGTCGATGTGAACATGCGCGGCACCTACAACCTCATGGAGGCCGCCCGGCAGCACGGCGTCAAGCGGATGGTACAAGCCAGCAGCCTCACCATCCTGATCGGCCAGCCGCGCTACGAGCAGATCAGTGACAGCCTGCCGCCGCGTCCCGCGAACTTCTACGCGGTCACCAAAATGTTCGGTGAAAACCTCGGGGAGTTTTTCCACCGCCGTCATGGGCTGGAAGTCTTCTCCCTCCGCCTCGGCACTCCTTTCCCCCAGCCGTGGCATGAGAAATCGCAGCTCTGGCTCAAAACCCCCGTAGGCCGCCGGACCTTCATCTCCTTCCGCGATCTCGCAGGCGCCTTCACCGCCGCCCTGAACGCGCCGTGGACCCGCTACGCCCCCTTTACCGTCGTCTCCGCCTCCCGGAACCTCGCCTACGACATCTCGCTCGCCAAGGAAATCATCGGCTGGGAACCGGCCGACTACTTCACCGACGAAGGCATCCCCGTCCCGGCCAACGAGGTACAGGCATGAAAAAGATCGCCGTCATCGCCACCGAGTACCGCCCGTTCGCGCATGCGGACGTCATCGTCACCCGCTGGATCACCCCCTACCCCACCGACTGCGAAGTCGGCTGGGCCCCTATGCGCTCAGAAATCGCCTCCGTCTACACCGAGCAGATCCCCGGGAACGACCTGAGCCGCAAAATCTGCGGGCAGGCAGGCATCCCCGTCTTTGACACCATCCGCGACGCCCTCACCCTCGGCGGCGACACCCTCGCCGTCGACGCCGTCCTGCTCATCGGCGAGCACGGCGACTACCCGCACAACCGCTATCAGCAGAAGCTCTACCCCCGGAAGCGTTTCTTCGACGCCATCGTCGAAGTCTTTCGCGAAACCGGGCGCAGCGTCCCCATCTTCAACGACAAGCACCTGAGCTGGAGCTTTGAGGAGTCCGCAGCGATGATCCGCACCGCCGACGAACTCGGCTTCCCCCTCTACGGCGGCTCCTCCCTGCCCCACTGCCCCATCCTCCCCGAGCCCGCCGTGCGCGATGGCGAAAAAGTCCGCGAAACCCTCTCCCTCTACTACGGCCATCCGGAGCACTACGGCTACCATGCCATCGAGTTTGCCCTCGCCCTGCTAGAAGCCCGGAAGGGCGGCGAGACCGGCATCCGCGCCGTACGCTCCATCACCGGTCGCGCCTCCCGCGAAGTCCTCGTGGAAGCAGGCATCCCGCCGGAGCTGCTCCATCAGGCGTTCGTCGCCATCGGCTACCCCGATCTGGAAAGCACCGTCCCGTTCGTCCTCGACCGCTCCGAGCAGTTTACCCTCTATCAGTTTGAGCACACCGATGGATCGCGCGTGCACCACCTGCTCGTCGAGCGCACCGTCAACAACTGGATCGTCGCCGCACAACTCGACACCGGAGAGGTCCGTACCTGCCGCTCCGGAGCCGGCGGGGCCACCGTCTTCTTCAATCACTTCGCCCAGTTCAGCGCAAAGATTGAGGACTTCTTCGTCTCCGGCGAGGCCCCCGCCTCGGTTCTGCGCACTCACATGGCCGCAGGCGCGCTGGAGCGTGCGCTCCACGCCCTCTTCGACACGCCCGGCGAATGGATCGCCACGCCCGAACTGGCCTTCAGCTATCCAGCCATGCCGCCGCGTCCCGCGCCGAGTAGGTAATGATCAGATCGGCCCCGGCGCGCTTGAACGCCGTCAGGGTCTCCAGGAGCGCGGCGCGTTCGTCAATCCAGCCGTTCGCCGCCGCCGCCTTGAGCATCGCATACTCCCCGCTGACGTGATAGCTCACCGTCGGCAACCCGAAGCGCTCCTTCACGCGCCAGAGCAAGTCAAGGTACGCCAGTCCCGGCTTCACCATCACCAGATCCGCCCCCTCCTCCACATCCAGCTCCACCTCGCGTAGCGCCTCCAGCGCATTCGCCGGGTCCATCTGGTACGTCCGCCGATCGCCACACTGCGGCGCGCTCTCCGCCGCATCGCGAAACGGGCCATAAAAAGCCGAGGCGAACTTCGCCGCATAGCTCAGAATCCCCGTCTCGTGATAGCCGTTCGCATCGAGCGCTTCGCGAATCGCCGCCACCCGCCCGTCCATCATATCGCTCGGGGCCACCATATGCGCCCCCGCCGCCGCATGGGAAAGCGCCGCCGCCACCAGCAGCGGCAGCGTCGCGTCATTATCCACCCGCACCTCCCCTTCCGAAATCTCCGCCACCCCGCAATGCCCATGCGCCATAAACTCGCAGAGGCAGACATCGGTCATCACCACCATCTCCGGCGCCGTCAGGCGGATCGCGCGAATCGCCCGCTGCACAATCCCGTCCGCGTGATACGCCTGCGAAGCCATCTCGTCCTTCTCCGCCGGAATGCCAAAGATCAGCACCGCGCGCACCCCCTCCTTCCACGCCGCCGCCGCCTCCCTCGCCGCCTCCGCCACGCTCCATTGAAACACCCCCGGCATCGACGCCACCTCCTGCCGCTCGCTCACCTTCTCGCTCACGAAAATCGGCCAGATCAGGTCACTACGGCTCACCCGCGTCTCCCGCAGCAGATCGCGCAGGGCAGCGGTAGTCCTCAACCGGCGAAAACGGCGCAACGGCAACTTCATACCTCCGATTGAATCCGAAAGCGCCCCGCGAAACGAGCGGAAATTCCGTGGGAAAAAATTCCCGCATCCTGTAACCTTCCGGCGGCAAATCCTCTGTTAGGGGCAGAACCGCTATGTCCACCGAACCTGCATCCCCCTCCCATTGCCCCCACTGCGGCGAGCCGCTCCCCACCCACTCCAGCGGCCTCATGGACCTCTGCCCCCGCTGCCTGCTCGCCACCGGTACCGCCACCCTCACCGCCGATGGCAAAGCCCGCGCCTTCACCTCGCCGCCTCCCGAAGAACTCGCGCGCTACTTCCCTCAGCTCGAAATCCTGGAGCTGCTCGGACGCGGCGGCATGGGCGCCGTCTACAAAGCGCGCCAGAAAGAGCTCGACCGCATCGTCGCCCTCAAAATCCTTCCGCCCGACATCGGGGAAGACCCCGCCTTCTCCGAGCGCTTCACCCGCGAAGCCCGCGCACTCGCCAAGCTCAACCACCCCCACATCGTCACCCTCTACGACTTCGGGCAGGCCGACGGCCTCTACTACTTCTTCATGGAGTACGTCGACGGAGCGAATCTCCGACAGGTCCTCAACGGCAGGCGCATGGCCGCCAAAGAAGCCCTCGCCATCGTCCCCCAGATCTGCGACGCCCTCCAGTACGCCCACGACCGGGGCATCGTCCACCGCGACATCAAGCCCGAGAACATCCTCCTCGGCCGCGACGGCACCGTCAAAATCGCCGACTTCGGCGTCGCCCGCCTGCTCACCGGCGACTCCGCCACGCCCCCCGACAGCGAGAGCACCCGCGTCGTCGGCACGCCGAGCTACATGGCTCCCGAGCAGGTCAACACCCCGCAGGAAGTCGATCACCGCGCCGACATCTACTCCCTCGGCGTCGTCCTCTACCAGATGCTCACCGGAGAACTGCCGGGGCACAACCTCCTCAAACCGTCGCGCCGGGTGCGGATCGACGTGCGCATCGACGAGATCGTCCTCCGCGCGCTGGAGCAGAACCCCGAGCAACGCTATCAGCAGGCCAGCGTGCTTCGGACGCAGCTCGAAACCCTCGCCACCGCTCCCGCAAGCCCCGCTCCGCCGGAAACGCCCGCCAGCGTTTGGCGGCGCCTCTGGGCGTTCGTGATCGACGTTACGCTCGTCCCCATCGCTGTCTTTCCGCTCCTTGCGCTGCTTGCGGTGTTCTTCCCGCAGCAGTTCGTGCTGGAAGTGCCGTTTGGGCTGTTCACAGAGGAGAAGGTAATCAAAACGGATACAGTGGAGGAGGACGGCCACAAATCGCGCGTGCGGCAGATTGAGGTCACGCCGCTGGGGCTGGAGACGTACACTTATACCGAGTTCACCCCGCTCGACCGCC
>JBEBWR010000138.1:0-8176 GCA_040392045.1 Chthoniobacter flavus
GGTGCCGTCCGGGGCCTCTGTCGGCCCGGACATAAAGAAAGGGAGGCGATTGCGGTCGCCCCCCTTTTTCAGTGAAATCCGGATGACCGCTCCCGCCCGGTCCGGAGCGGTACGGCAACCATCAATGGATGAAGTTTACGGGGTTTACGGGACGAGGAAAATCTTCCCCGTGTACGGGCAGCGGACTTCCATGCCCGGAGGGAATCCCGCGACGTCGACAATGCCGGAGTTCGGCTTATACGGGCTGTAGACCTGCCCGGCCTGCCCGGGGATCGGGATGCCGGTGGGAAGGTTGGTGCGGCGAACCACCGGCTCGGGAGCCGGAGTGTTCTGCGGAGCGGGCGTGGAGGGCGCCGGAGTGCTTTCCGCCGGGCGGTCGCTCGTGACGGTCTCCTCCAGTACCGTGCGGTCTTCCTGTAGGATCTGCTGCTGGTGGCCGAAGCGCCCCCCTTGCTGTCCGCGGTCCTGCTCGTTCCGAGGAGTCTGGCAGGCGGTCAGGCAGAGGGCAGGCAGCAGCGATAGTTGTAGGATTCGCTTCATAAGGTCTTAGCAGGAGTAAAGGATTTTGCCCCTGCTGACAATCTGAATTTCATCGTCCCGGTAGCAGGTCGGCCAGCACTTGCGCCAGATTTCCCAGATCGGGGTAGAGGTAGTCGGGCTGATGACGGGCGAGGTCTTCACACGTGGCGTTCCCCGTTGCGACGGCGACGGTGCGCGCGCCGATGATGCGTCCGCAGGCAATGTCGTGTTCGGTGTCGCCGATGATATAGACCTGCTCGGGGAGAAACTCAACGCCGTGGCGCTCTCTCGCCCGGAGGCAGGCGACGGGGCCGAGTTCGTTCCGGTTCGCGCTGTCATCGGCGTAGGCTCCAAACTCGAAGTAATGCCAGAGGCCGTAGTGTTGCAGCTTGAGCTGGGCGCCCCGCTCCAGATTCCCGGTGAGCAGACCGAGGGAGATGGTCTGGTTATTCCGCAATTCGTTGAGCAGCGGAACGATGCCGGGCATGAGACGACCTTCGCGCTGCGGGAGCTGAAGGGCGAGGTGATGCAGGTAGCGATCGAGAAAACCAGTGACGCGGTCCGGAGTCGGCTCCAGCCCGAGCAGCCGGAAGAGGGACTCGGTGATGAAGCGGTCGGTGCGCCCGGCGATCTCAATGCTCGCCAGCTCGCTCGTGGAGCCGTACAGCTCCTCTACGGCGATATGAAGGGCGCGCTCACCGGCTCCTCCGGAGGTGATGAGCGTGCCGTCAATGTCGAAGAGGAAGAGGTGCGTCCGGGCAGGGACGGAGGGCGTGGTCATGCCCGCTCTTCAGTCGGCTCGTCGCGCTCTTCAGAGGCTTCAGGAGCGTCCTGTCCCTCGTGCTCTTCCTCGTCATGATCGTCGAGTTCATCATGATCGTCTTCGTCATGATCGACATCATCGGCGGCGACGGAGAAGCGGCGCTTGCGCTTGTTCGCAGGGAGCGGCGAGAGGGTCATGTTGATGGAACGCCCGACGAGGCGCGGCTCCATCTCAACGACGGCCATAGTAGCCAGATCGCCTTTCACCCGGACCATTACGGCCTGACCCAGATCCTTGTGCGCCATTTCGCGCCCACGGAACTGGAGCTGCACCTTCAGCTTGTTGCCCTTGTCGAGGAAGCCCTCGGCGCGGCGAATCTTCGTCAGGTAGTCATGCTCGTCGATGTTTACGCGGAACTTGACTTCCTTGAGCTTGCTGGTGTTGTGCTTTTTGTCTTTTTCCTGCTTGGCAAGTTCATAGCGGAACTTACCGAAATCGACAATCCGGCACACCGGCGGTTTGGCATTCGGGGCGACTTCGACCAAATCCAGGCCGAGTGACTGCGCCTTACGCAGGGCATCCTGCAATCGCAATATGCCGAGCTGCTCGTTGGTGGACGCTACGATGACGCGCACTTCCCTGGCACGAATGCGCCCATTGACTCGAATCTGCTGTTTACGGATAGGTGGTATCTCCTTGTGAACCCTTCCTTCCGGAGCAGAAGCCGGGGTCCATATTTCTGTGTGTCTCCGCTGGATGAAGCCGATGGGGGGTAGCCCTCCTTCGGCTTGATCGCTCCTTACATTACGCTCGCGGCGGCGCGCAATGGGCGTCGGCCGGCCGGTTCTCCGGCGCACTCCGACTTATGAGCATTTAGGCAACTTTTTGAAACGGGGCAAGGGGAATCTGGGCTGAAACCCCTTTTCGGGGGTTCCCGGAGGCCACTTTTTTGCTGTTTCCGGCAAAAATGACGCTCCCCTGCCCCAATTTCACGATTTTTTACGACAGGGCCGCGCGCACGGCGTCGAGCTGACCGGCGGAGCCGAGTTTCTCGTTCTTATGCGCGATGAAGTCGGCGTACTCCTGCATGAAGACCTTGCCCGGCGGGCGGAAGTCGAACTGATCGGAGTGATCGCGGAAGAATTCGCGATGCACGCGCGTCCAGACGAGTCGGCCGTCGGTGTCGATGTTGATCTTGGTGACGCCGAGCTTGGCGGCGGGCAGGTACTCGTCCTCGTTCACGCCGCAGGCGCTCGGGTCGAGGGTGCCTCCGGCGGCGTTGATCCGCGCAACCTCGGACTTCGGTACGCTGCTGCTGCCGTGCATGACGATAGGCGTGGCGGGCAGGCCGGCGGCGGCGAGCTTCTCGCGGATCTGCTCAATAACGTTGAAGTGCAGGCTCTGCTGGCCGCGGAATTTGTAGGCTCCATGGCTCGTGCCGATCGCGGCGGCGAGGGCGTCGCAACCGGTCTGCTTGATGAACTCGACGGCTTCGTCGGGGTTCGTCAGGCAGGCGTTGCCTTCGTCCACGGCAATGTCTTCCTCCACGCCGCCAAGCATGCCGAGCTCGGCCTCGACGGAGATGCCCTTGGCATGAGCCCGCTCGACCACCCGGCGGGTGATGGCGACGTTCTCGTCAAAGGGATCGTGCGACGCGTCGATCATGACGGAGCTGTAGAAGCCCGAGTCGATGCAGTCGTAGCAGGTGGCTTCGTCGCCGTGGTCCAGATGCACAGCGTAGACGGCCTCGGGGAAGATTTCGTCGGCTGTGCGGATGATGGCTTCGAGCATCCGCTTGTCGGTGTAGTTGCGCGCCCCCTTGGAGAGCTGGATGATGAAGGGCGCTTTGCTCTGGATACAGCCACGGAAGAGGCCCATGGTCTGCTCCAGATTATTAATGTTGTAGGCACCAATCGCGTATTTGCCATACGCGAGTTTGTAGAGTGCGCTCGTGGTAACGATCATAAGTGGTGCGATGATGCCCCTCGCTCTCCCCGGTCGCAAGCGGAATCCCTCCGGCCAACCCTATCGGGCCGCCCTATCGGCCACTGCTGGTTTCCCCGGAGCGCCAGACGTCGGGAGGGACGCCCGCCTTGTGCCGGAAGGCGCGGGAGAACGCGCTGGCGCTGCCGAAGCCGCAGGCGCTCCCGACGGTCTCGACCTTCATCCCGCTCTCCATCATCATTCGCGTGGCGCGCTGGAAGCGGAGCTGATCAAAAACGGCTTTGGGCGAGGCATGCATGACGCTCTGAAAGTATCGCCGCAGGGTGGCGGGCGAGCAGGCAACGGCGCGGGCGACGGCTTCCAGCGAGGGGTTTTCCTCCATCCGGGCTTCGTACCATTGCATGGCGGCTTCGACGCGACGGGAGGTTTCGTCGGCGGCAAGGGTTTCCTGCCCGATTCCCTCCAGCAGCATGAGGCTCAGTTCCATGAGGATCTGCTCGTGACAGAGGGGGGTGCCGGCGGAGGGCGGGTTCGCGTAACGAAGGGCCTGGGCGGAGAGCTGCTTGAGCCGTCGGCACTGGGCGGGGGTCAGCTCCATCTCCAGCGTTCCGGGGCCGGAAAGGAGGCGCTCCAGCACGGCGGGAAGGTAGCGGTAGTGAAATACGACGACTTCGGCGGCTTCGCCGGGGATGCCGGTCCAGCCATGCGGCAGGCCTCGCGCGGAGAGCCAGAGGTGACGGCTCTTGAGCAGCCCCGGCCCCTCGGGGGTGGTCCGGGCGATACCGCCCCGGAGAACGGCCTGAAATTCACAGAGCCGCCGCGCCATGATGCCGACAGGGCGCAGGGCGTAGTCCCGCAAGCCATGACCGTGGTACATCAGCATGTCTTTTCATGGCTCCCGTGAGCGAAAATGTCAACCCGATGCTGTCTTCTGCTCTTCCGGAAGCGCGAGCCCCGGGGTTACGCTGTTGGGCATTATGAGTACCTCGCCGTTACCCTCATCACCCCGCCGCCGCTACGCGGTCATTGGCACCGGTATCCGCTGCCGGGCCTTTCTCCAAAGCCAACTGGAGCACTTCGCCGATACGGCGGAGCTGGTGGGCCTTTGCGATCTGAACCAGAAGCGGATGGACTACATGAATGAGTCCGTGGTCGCTCCTCACCGCTGCCTCGCGCCGACTTATCTCGCGGCGGACTTTGACCGGATGGTCGCAGAGCAGAAACCCGATTTCATCATGGTCTTTACGATTGACCGGACGCATCACACCTACATTATCCGTGCGCTGGAGCTGGGATGCGACGTGGTGACGGAGAAGCCGATGACGATCGACGTCCCGAAGTGCCGGGAGATCCTCGACGCGGTGGAGCGGACCGGCAAGCAGGTCCGTGTGGCCTTTAACTACCGCTTTTCCCCCAGCCGTACGACGGTGAAGGATCTGCTCCAGAAGGGGACGATCGGGGAGATCAAGGCGGTGCATTTCGAGTGGCTGCTCGATACGTTTCACGGAGCCGACTATTTCCGCCGCTGGCACCGCGACAAGCGCAATTCGGGCGGCCTGATGGTGCACAAATCCACTCACCACTTTGACCTCGTGAACTGGTGGCTCGACAGCCAGCCGGATACGGTGTTCGGCTTCGGTTCCCTCGCTTTCTACGGCAAGGCGAATGCGGAGGCCCGGGGGGAATACCGCCCTTACTACCGGAGCACGAACGACCCGGCAGCGAAGGATTGCCCCTACGCGCTGGATCTGGAGGAGCACGAGATTCACAAGGGGCTCTACTACGATGTGGAGAAGGAGGATGGCTATATCCGCGACCAGAATGTCTTCGGCGATGGGGTGAGCATTGAGGATACGATGAATGTGCTGGTCCGCTACAAGAGCGGCGCGCAGCTTTCCTATACGCTCTCGGCCTACAATCCATGGGAGGGCTATCGGATCGCGTTTATCGGGACAAAGGGGCGGTTGGAGCTGGAGGAAGTGGAGAATACGGCGACGTCGAGGGAAGGCAGCGTGGGCGTAGGAATTGTGAAGGGGAAGAAGATCATGGTCTACCCGCACCGCGCTCCGGCGTACGAGGTGGAGATCCCCCCGGCGGAAGGCGGACACGGCGGCGGCGATCTGCCCCTGATGCGGACGATCTTCGGTAGCGCGGACCAGCAGGAGCCGGACCAATACGGTCGCATCGCGGATCATCACGATGGCGCACAGTCGATCCTGACGGGGATCGCGGCGAATCAGTCGTTCGCCACCGGACAGGCGGTAAAGGTGGATACCCTCCTGTAACTCATCGCATAGGTTCACCAAAAGGCGGCGGGAATGATCCCGCTGCCTTTTTTTCGTGGGAGAAAACAAAGAATTCCGTTGACCTGCGCTGTTTTAAATACAATGGTCGACCAACGTTGAGCATCGACTATGACTCTCTCCTCTTCTCCCTTTGAAAAGCCTTCGGCCAATCTTTCCGTTTCGCTTTATAGCGCACTGGAAAGCGAGATTGTCGACGGACGCATCCAGCCCGGCGCGCATCTGGTGGAGCGAACGTTGTGCGACCGGTTCAAGGTCAGCCGCGCGGTGGTGCGTGAATCCATTCTCCGGTTGGAGCGCTACGGATTGGTTCGGGTTGCTTCCCGGGGTGGCGCAACGGTCACGGAACTGACCCGCGACGGATTTATCGACGCCTATTACTTCCGGGAAGCCCTTGAGGTGGTCGCCGCGGAGCAGTGCGCCCAGCGGATGAATCGCCAGCAGATCCGCGAACTTCAGGAGGCGGCTGACCGGATTTCCGAGGAATACGAAAAGGAGCGCAACCGCAAGACGAGCGAACTCCGTCAGGTGGATCAGGCGTTTCATCGGGCCATCGTCGAGGGCTCGGGCAACACGCATATCCGTAATGCGTGGTTTACCGCGATGCTGCATTTCTTCCGCGCCTTCAAACTGACTCCGGAGCATCTCCTCACGGGGAAAACCCGTCAGGCCATTCTGGTCGATCACCACGCCATCGCCTCGGCGATCAGCGAGGGCGACGGAGAAGCGGCGGGTCGCGCGATGAAGAAGCACATTCAGGCCGGCAGGGAACTGATCCTCAAGTATGGCGGTGATGCCATGCAAATTCCGATGAACTAGGGAGTGTCGTCACGAGCTTGATTCACCAGTGACAGAGTTACGTGAAGAGTTATCGATATCTCAAAATTCCACAACAACAGCGAACCGCTGAAACCCCAGGAACCCAAGAACATGAAAACCACCACTGAACCACGAATCGATACCACCGACTGGGCCTCCATGAGCGAAGCTCAACGGATCAAACATCTTGAGATCGAAGGCTATATGGTCTTCCCCGATCTGCTTTCACCCGGGCAGATTGCCGACGTCAAGAAGGAACTGGCGCTGCTTCCAACGCAGGGAGCCGGTTATAGCGAAAACCAGCGCACCTTCCACAACGTCCAGTGGACGGATTCCCCGGCGTGTATCGAGCTGGCAGCCCAGCCTGCCATGGTCGGGTTTCTCGGACGACTTTTCGGAGACGAGGTGATCTGCACGTCTTATGTCTATGCACTTTCCCGACCGGGGCACCCCGGTATGGCGATCCATACCGATGCGCAGCCGTATGGATCGACGATCTTCGGCTTGCAGGCCAGCTCGCCCCGTCTGGTTCGCGTACTCTATTATCTGGATGACCTCACGCCCGAACGCGCACCGCTCAAGGTGATTCCACATTCGCACCTGTCGTTCCATAGTGATGCCCATCCCTATAAACGCTACCTTTCGCATCCCGAGGAGGTGATGGTCACCTGCAAAGCAGGTTCGGCGGCGATCATTAATCAATCGGTCTTTCACGCCAACTATCCGAATCACAGCAATGAAGACCGCAATCTGCTGGCCATTGCTTACCGCCCCGCCTGGGCCGGCCCGATTGCGGAGGTGGAAGATTGGCCTGCGGAGAAAGTGGCCGCGCTACCTCCACACGTACGGCGCTACTTCGGAAGCCTGAATACGCGCAAGGTCGACGATCTGGTCAAAAGTCGCTCGGATGATATGCCGACGTCAGCCCCCGGAATTAATCCCAGCCGCTGGGATGTCTGATCAATGATCGCCAAAAGAGCCTCTCCGGATTACTCTGGAGAGGCTCTTTTGTTGGAGATTCGGAAGCTTGGCTTCGGGGAAACTCAGATTCCCATCAGGAGGCGCATCGGATCTTCGATGCCCTCCTTGACTTTGATGAGGAAGGTGACCGCCTCTTTGCCGTCGACGACACGGTGATCGTAGCTCAGCGCGAGGTTCATCATCGGGCGGATGACGACTTCGCCCTTGATGGCGATGGGGCGCTCCTGAATGTTATGCAGCCCGAGGATACCGCTCTGGGGCGGGTTGAGGATCGGGGTGCTCAATAGCGAACCGTAGACGCCGCCGTTGGAGATGGTGAAGACGCCGCCGGTGAGGTCTTCAACCTTGATCTTCCCGTCGCGGGCCTTGGTGGCGTATTCAATGATGTCTTTCTCGATCTGGGCGAAGCTCTTCGTGTCGGCATCGCGGATGACCGGGACGATGAGTCCGCGCTCGGTGCCGACGGCGACGCCGATGTCGTAGAAGTGATTCGTGATGACGTCTTCCCCGTCGATCCGGCTGTTGATGCCGGGGACGGCTTTGAGCGCGGCGACGGTGGCCTTGATGAAGAACGACATGAAGCCGAGCTTTACGCCGTATTCGGCAACGAAGGACTCCTGCATCCGCTTGCGAAGAGCCATGACGTGGCTCATGTCGCACTCGTTGAAGGTGGTGAGCATGGCGGCGTTCTGCTGGGCCATGACGAGCTGGGCGGCGATCTTCCGGCGCAGCGGGCTCATCCGCTTGCGGGTGGTGCGCCCTTCGGGAGAAGGAGCGGCGGGAACGATCGGCTCGGCCCGCTCGACTTTCGGGGTGACCGGGGCCGGCGCAGGGGCTGCCGGAGCGG
>JBEBWR010000139.1:0-8146 GCA_040392045.1 Chthoniobacter flavus
CGTTTCAGGCGATAATGGACCTGTCGGCGGCCCAGCCACCAGACGCCCAGCATGTCGAGCGTCGCCCGCAGGGCCCGATTGCCCACGCCATACTTGCTCACGCCCGCCGTCCGGGGCCGATGGCTGACGCCGACTTCGCGAATGCGGTACCCGGCATTCCCGATCAGGGCGGGGATAAAGCGGTGCATCCCCCGAAAGGGAGTCAATGCGTCGCGACACTCGCGGCGCATTGCCTTGAGGGTGCAACCGGTGTCGCGGATGCCGTCGCCGATCACGGCATTGCGCACGGCGTTGGCGATCCGGCTGGAAAGTCGCTTGGAGACGCTGTCGCGGCGTTCCCGGCGGTAGCCGCAGACGAGATCGGTCTCCGCGTCAAGCGCTTCGAGCAGAAGCGGGATATCGGCGGGATCGTTCTGGCGGTCGCCGTCCATGAGGACGATCACCTCACCCTCCGCCGCGCGGATTCCCGCGAGCATGGCGGCGGATTGCCCGGCATTCTCCTCAAAGCGGAGGATGCGCATTCCCGGACCTTGCGGAATCCGGGCTACCGTATCGTCCGTGGAGCCATCGTCCACGAAGATCAGCTCGTACTCCCGACCGGCCAGCGCGGCATGAAGCTCCGCAGCCAGCGGGCCGACGTTATCCTGCTCATTATAGAACGGTACGACGACGGAGAGGGACAGACCACAGGGCGACGGGGTACTCACAGAGGAAGGGTGCGGTAGTTGCGGCAATGAAAAACGCGAATGGTCCGAAGCGGCAGACCGCGGCGGGTCTGCTCCCAGAGGGCGATCATCTCCACTTGTTCAAAGGCGTTCTCAATGGCGGTGGGGAGGCGGTTTCCGGCGCTATCGCTGATATAAAACGCGTCGCGCCCGTAAAAAAGACTAATCCCGAATTCATCGCTGGCAAATTCGTCCATCGGGAGGTTCGGGTTGACCTCCAGCAGCGCTCGAATCACCGCCCGACGGCGGCGGGTCCGCTCCTCGCCGGAGTTCTCCTCCGAAGGGTCCTGAAAGCGCTTGAGCGCCTCCGAAAGCTCGCGTTTCTGCTCGGGGGTAAGCTGAACGTGGCGGTCCTTCAGGAAGACTTCGGCCAGCTCCGACGGCTCGATCATCTGATCGTATCGGGGCCAGAAAGAGTACTGGTTGAGGATCGCCTGAGACTCGCGCATGTAGACCGGCGGATGCCCCGGCCCTTCGATCCGCTTCTCCGGCAGATAAAAAGCGAGTGCGGAGGTCGTCTGGTATTTATCGCCGATCAGAAAGACCGGGCGGCCGGTCTCTTTCTCCACGCGGGCACGAAGGTCGCCTACGGCTTCGCTGACGGTCTTCCAGCCGCGAAGACGTTTGCCGGGGTCTTTGTCGTAGCTGTAGTTCCAGCCGAGCCGACGGATGCCATCGGGGTTCAGGAGCACGAAGCTCATGAAAATGGAGAATGCCAACGCGGCGACCGAGAAGCGTGCCGCCCAGCGGGAGCGCTCAGCCCAGCGGTGCCAATAGTAGACGGAGAGAATGCCAAGGCTGACAAAGGCGGGAGCCGTCCAGTTCGGCTCGCCGGCCTTCTGAATGGAGATGGAGAAGTAGAGGACCAGCAGCGGAAGCGCGAAGAGGAGCAGGTAGCGGACCTTGATACTCCGACGCGCTTCCCGACAGGCGGCGACGAGGGCAACAAGCATCCCTGCGAAAATCAGCGGCGAGTAGACGCCGAAATGCAGGCCGAGGAATACAAGAGGCTCTTCGGGGCGGAAGCGGAAGGCCTTCTGGAAGCCGCCGTCGTCGCTGATATGACTGGCGGTGACCCAGTCGTGCTGGTAGTTCCAGATCAGCGGAGGAAGGGCGCAGAGAACAAAAACCAGAAGGAGGCTCCAAAAGCCGGGACGACGAAACTCCCTGCGGTACGAAGGGATCAGCACGAGAACGAGCACCACGGAAAGAAGCTGCATGGCGTTCGTGTACTTCGAGAGAAAGCCAAGCCCGAGAAAAAGACCGGTCAGCGGCCACCAGAGGGAGAATCGCGGACTATGCTCCAGCGCCCTCCCGAGGCTCCAGAGCGCTCCGGCCCAGAAGCAGATGGAGAGCGGATCGATGGTCATGACGACCGATCCGGCCTGAAAAATCGGCGTAACGTTCAGCAAAATCGCCGTCCATGTCGCCACGGACTCTCCAAAAAGCCGTCGGGCCAGAAAGAAGATAAAGAGCGTGGTCGCCAGCGCCAGAATCGGACTCAGAAAGCGGACACCCAGCTCGGTCGGACCGAAGAGATCGGTGCCGATCCGCATGGCTGTGGCAACGCCCGGTCCCTTGGAAAAGTAGCCCCAGTCCAGCCGCTGCGACCACTGGTAATAATAGGCCTCGTCCGGCGACAGCTCGCTCTGCGCCCCCATATAGAGGCGCAGCCCTGTCAGGGCGATGAGGAATAGCAGTAGCCAGCGGTTCATGATGCGGAATGGGAAGGGACGTTTCTACTCCCTATCAGGCTTGGATGGCGTTGGCAAAGCTTTGGAGCAAATCGCGGACCGAAGCGTCTCCAGAGGAGGTTGCAGCCGCTGGTCACCCCCGCTCCCATCAATAATCCGAGCAGCACGGAAAAGGCGACATCTCCCGGCCAGTGTGAGCCGGTGTACATCCGCGAGTAGCCGACCAGACAGGCCATCGGAAGGTAGAGCCAGCCCCGGCGGGGAAAAAAGAGCATGAGTACGGCGGCGGCGGCGAAGTTGTTCGCCGTATGTCCCGAAGGGAAGGAGACGCCGCGAGTCTCCGGCTTTTTGATCTTCGCCGTTTTGATCTTCGGCTTTTTGAAAGCACCGAGGACTTTGGGGCGGGCCTTCGCCATTTTGACCAGCCGGGTCCCGCTATACTGGGAGGGCCGCAGCCGGTTCGCGCTCTCCTTGATCCCCTTGACCACCACGCCGTCGGTAAGGGCAATCGTTAGGACCAGCACGACGACCATCGCTCTCCCCCTGAACCCGCCAAAGATCAGCACGCAGACGAGCACGATGGCGATCGGGACGATCCAGAAATCAAGGCTGGAGGCGACCGCCATCACCCAGTCGGCAATATCCCCGGTCCACTGCTGGTTGATCTGATGAAAAAGCTGTTGTTCCATTGCAATGTTGTGGGGAAGGGAACAAAACTAAAAAGACGCCCGCGCTTGTAAACAAAATAGCGCGATTTTCATCGGAAACCCGTTTCCTTTCTGTCACACCGTACCCATTCTCTATGCGCGCTCCTCTCTCCTCCCCGCTCGTTTGCAGTCTGCTGCTGGCTTTCTCCCTTCCGACTGCGATGGCGCAGCACCGGGGCGGCCCGCCTCCTGCTCCCCTCCCCTCCGGCGCGAAGGTATTGGAAAAAGCCCGCCTGACGAACGAGCGGCAGCATCGCCAGCAGTTCGTCGGTCAGCTTCGCACCTCGACCAGCCGTCAGAAGCTTGTCGTCCCCTTCGTACTGACCATGGGGGGCGGCCAGATGGTCTATGAATTTACCAGCGGAACGCCCGAGGCGCTGATCCTGCATCTCGGTGAGAACGGCTCGCGGCTGGAGCGCGCCACCGGCAAGGGCAAGGCCCGGACGATCTCCGCGGGGCGGATGGACGAACCCGTACGGGGAACGGACATTACCTACGAGGACATGGCGATGCGCTTCCTCTACTGGCGTCAGGCGCGGGTGATCAAAGAGGACACCGCCATGACGCGCTCCTGCTGGGTGGTGGAGGCGTTCCCGGACCGCAAGGGAGAGTCGCAGTATGATCGCGTCCTGATATGGGTGGAAAAGTCGGGGGCGCTGCTGAAAGTCGAGGCGTTCTCCAGAGGCAAACGGGCGGCGCGGTTC
This sequence comes from Chthoniobacter flavus, assembly GCA_040392045.1. GTDB lineage: Bacteria > Verrucomicrobiota > Verrucomicrobiia > Chthoniobacterales > Chthoniobacteraceae > DATMFV01. The sequence continues at coordinate 3,831 of JBEBWR010000139.1, forward strand.
GAGGTGCGGAAGGTCCAGCGCGGGGCACACGGCGGCTACGTGCTCAAGAGCATGACCATCTCGCGGATGGACCCCGCCACCGGCCGCGACCGGACGCCGACCTATCTTGAGCTGACACCGATGGGGGGATAACCGTTAAGCGCGATGCCCCGCTCCGCTGCGATGCGGTGAGTGGTGAAATCTCTACGCTCCTCTCTCTTCCTCATCGCTCTGCTGCTGATCCCGGTCAGCCCGCGGGCCGATGCCTCCGCAGGTCGGGTCCAGCGCGCGGAGCCACCGCCAAAGGAGGAGAAGGCGGCTCCGGAGTCGGCGGCGGCAACCCCCGAAGCGAAAAAGCCGACGCACGCCTCTCAGGTGGTGGTGCTGGCTTACCATCGCTTTGTCGATAACGTACGCCACCCCGATACCGAGATCACCCTCAAGGAATTTGAGGAGCAGATGCAGCAGCTCAAGGACGCCGGGATCACCCCCATCTCCATGGACGACTTTCTGGCATGGAAACGGGGCGAACGGGAGATCCCCGAGCGGGCGGCGCTGATCACCTTCGACGACGGCTGGCGCTCGCAATACACGCAGGCGTGGCCGGTACTGAAAAAGTACGGCTACCCTTTCACGCTCTTTATCTACACCGACTACGTCAAAGGCGGTCCGAAGGCGGGCGGCGAATCGATGACCTGGCAGGAGCTGGAGCAGTTTCGCGACGCGGGCGTGGGGATTGAAAGCCACACGGTGTCGCACGCCGATCTTCGCGGCAAGCGCTCCCAGCGCGGTACGCCGGAGTACGACGCATGGCTACGCAATGAGCTGGAGGGCTCCCGGAAAATGCTGGAGCAGAAGCTCGGTATCCGCGTCCGCGCGCTGGCAGTCCCCTACGGCTACTATAACGCGACGGTGCAGGAAGCCGCGGAGAAAGCCGGGTACGAAGCGCTCTTTACCGTCGAGGGCAAGCGGATCGACGCATCCACGCCCTCAAACGCCATCGGGCGCTACATCCTCCAGCACCAGAAACCGGCCCTCTTTCAGGCGGCGCTAAAAGCCGTGGGCGGTCCCGGCGGCGAGGCGCCGCCTGCCGTCGCCGAGCTGACCGCGATTGCCCTCTCCCCTTCGCCGGACAGTACGACAAAAGAGGCGCGCCCCGCGATCCGGGCAAATCTCCGTCCCTTCGGGAAAATCACCCCCGATAGCCTGACGATGCGAATCAGCGGTCTGGGCCTCGTCCAAGCCACCTACGACGCGACGGCAAACACGGCTACTCACCAGCCTAAAGCCGACCTGCCTCCGGGCCGCTATACGGTCATCGTACAGGCCACGGCGGACGGCCAGCGCAAGGAAGGCCGCTGGGAGTTCACCGTCGCCCCACACGCCCCTCCCCCTGCGGCTGAAAAGGCCGTGGAGGACGGCACCGCGCCCAAGAAGGATGAGCAGACGCTCGACGGTGATCTACCGTAGGGGATGACCCGGGATTACTCCCATTCGATCGTCGCGGGCGGCTTGCTGGAGATGTCGTAGCAGACGCGGTTGACGCCCTTGACCTCGTTGATGATCCGCGAGGAAATCTTCGCGAGCAACTCGTACGGCAGGCGGACCCAGTCTGCGGTCATCCCGTCCTGACTGTCGACCACGCGCAGGGCGATGGTGCTGTCGTAAGTCCGCTCGTCGCCCATGACGCCGACCGAGCGAACCGGCAGGAGGACGGCAAAGGACTGCCAGACTTTGTGATACCAGTCGTTCGCCCGCATCTCGCTGACGACGATGGCGTCGGCTTCGCGAAGAATGCGGAGGCGCTCTTCGGTGATCTCGCCAAGAATCCGGACGGCCAGCCCCGGACCCGGGAACGGCTGGCGCAGAACCACTTCCTTCGGCAGACCGAGCTGGACGCCGACTTCCCGCACTTCGTCTTTGAAGAGCTGGCGCAGCGGCTCGACCAGCTCAAACTCCATGTCATCCGGGAGGCCGCCGACGTTGTGGTGGCTCTTGATGAGCGAGGCGGGATTCCCGGAGATCGAGATACTTTCGATGACGTCGGGGTAGAGCGTCCCCTGCGCGAGAAAGCGGAAGTTCTCGCTGCCGGTGGTGAGATCGCGGACGGCGGTTTCAAAGACGCGGATAAATTCGTTGCCGATGATCTTCCGCTTCGTCTCGGGGTCGGTCACCCCAGCGAGCTTCGTGAGGAAGCGCTCGGAGGCGTCGACATACTTCAGCCTGATGTTGAAGTTGTCGCCAAAGAGCTTCTGCACGGCTTCCGCTTCGTTCAGGCGCAGCAGGCCGTTGTTGACAAAGACGCAGGTGAGCTGGTCGCCGATGGCGCGGTGAATCAGAGCGGCAGCCACGGAGGAATCGACGCCGCCGGAAAGGCCCAGAACAACGTGATCGCTGCCGACCTGCTCGCGGATCTCCGCGCAGGTCTGCTCGATGAAGGAGCCCATGGTCCAGTCGCGCTTGCAGCCGCAGATCTGGAAGATGAAATTCTGGATCAGTTCGCGCCCCCGGGGAGTGTGCGCCACTTCGGGGTGAAACTGAAGGCCGAAAAAGCGCTTCGCGGGATGCTCAATGGCGGCGAAGGGCGAGTTGTCCGTATGCGCGATGGCGCGGAAGCCTTCCGGGAGCCGGGTGAGCTTGTCGCCGTGGCTGTTCCAGATATCGAGGCTATCGGAAAGACCTTCAAAAAGGAGGCTGGCGGTGCGTTCGCCGGATTCGTTCTTCAGGCAGAGAGTGCCCGCGCCGTATTCGCGGCGGTCCGAGTGCTCGACTTTCCCCCCGAGGTGAAAGCCCATGAGCTGCATGCCATAGCAGATGCCGAGCACGGGGATGCCGAGCTCAAAGATCGCCGGGTTTACCTGCGGGGCGTTCTCCGCATAGACACTGGCGGGGCCGCCGGAAAGGATGATGCCGCGCGCGCCCGTTCGCTGGATTTCCTCAGGCGCAGTATCGTATTTCAGAATCTGCGAATAGACGGAGCATTCGCGGATGCGGCGTGCGATTACCTGAGTGTACTGCGACCCGAAGTCGAGGATGACGATGGTGGACACGTGGGCGGGTTCGGTCATAGAAGCCGGTCATATTGGCGATCCCGCCCCGTAATTGCAAAAAAGAAATGGCCTAATTTTTCGCCTTTGCGTCCTGTCCGTTGCCGACCGCTGCCTGCTTGAGAATGAGGGGCGCGGCAGGCGCCGGGTCGAGCCGCTTGAGGATGGGCAGGCCGTAGCCGCGCATCAGATTCGGCTCGATGGCTTTGACCTCCGAGGCGTCGAGGGCGATCTCCCCGGGGGCGTCGCTGAAACGGATGCGGTGAAAGCCGTCCGGGCTTTTGGCGAGAGCGTTCTCAATGTCGGCGAGGCTCTTGAGCGCGACGCCGTTCACTTCCGTCACCACCAGCGAGGAGAGATCCTCGTAGCCGATGGTCAGCGGCGTGGGGAGAACGTGGCTGAGGATGACGATGCGCTTGCGGGGATCGTCCTTGAAAAGATCGCTCTGGTATTCGTCAAAGTAGACAAAGCGGTCCGGAGCCTTCTTCTTCCATTCGGCCCCCCACTCTTTGAGGTAATCGCGGGAGAGCTCCTGAAGGATCAGGCCGCCAATGACGTAGAAGCTCGGGGCGCGATCGGTCATGTACGGCTCGATGATCCGGCGGGAGAGATCCTCGGTTTCCAGTGTGACGCCGAGGCTCATCTTGTCGCCCTTGCGGAGGATGGTGAGCGGGATGGTGTCTCCGGCGTAATGATGGGTGCTCAGCAGATGGGTAAAGGCGATCTTCCCATAGAGGCGGTCGTCGTAGTTGCCGTCGTGGTCGATCTCCTGCCCGTCTGCCGCGATGAGGACGTCGCCCTCCTGCAAGCCTGCCTTCTGTGCGGGGCCGGACGGAGTGATGCCGCTGATGTAAACGCCCGTCCGCCCGGCGGGGGCTCCGGCGTAGCGCCGCAGCTGCGGATCGCGGAGAGTGGCAAAGTTGAATCCGGCTTTCGGGAATCCGCTGTAACCTTCTTTCTTCCCGGCATCCTTGAGGAAGTGCTCAATGACCGGGGCAGGAATGGCGTCGGCATTCTGCGTGCGGGAGTCAAAGCGAACGACCATGCCGCTGAGCTTGCCGTCGCGGACGACCGGGGCGGTGAAGCTCCCTTCGCGGGGCTGGAGGGCGGTGGTAAAGCGGTAGACAAGCAGGGAGCTCTCCTCGGTCGGGTAGGTGGTGACCTCTACGGCAGTGAGCAGCGCGCTCGTACTCAGGAGCGTCCCGCTTGACTCAAGCTGCCAGATGGTGAGCTGGTCGCCCACGCGCGATTCCGTCAGCGCCAGCGGGCGGAGGTCTTTGAGAAAGGCTG
>JBEBWR010000140.1:0-8144 GCA_040392045.1 Chthoniobacter flavus
AGTAGGAGTCCCGGCGGCATTGAGATTATTGATGTCGCCGCTGGCGCCATGGGTCAGCAGGGCGACGGTACGCGGAGTGCCGATGCGGCATTTGACCGCTTCAGCAAATGCGCCGAAGTAGTCGGCAGAGATCTTCCGGCCCGGCCCGTCGCCGATATAGTGAAGCGAGTAGTTCGCGATGACGGCGAGCAGCTCCCCTTCCTCCGCCGTGCGGATCAGCAGAACGGGGAGATCCGGGTCGGTCGGCCCGGCGGGGTGCGACGGACGCTCCGGGGGGCGCGGGTTGGTCCGCACCGGTCCGCCCTCCAGATGCCAGCGCCGGTTATACTGCGGGCGGCCTTCACGGCCTTTGCCCCACGCTGCTTCTGCGGGTACCAGCGTTTCCGATGCCTGCTTTGCGCTTTCCACTACGCGCTCCAGCATCCACGTAAACCACGCTTCGTTCCGCCGGGCGCCGTAGCTGTTCGTCTTGCGGATCACCGGCCCGCGATGCGTATGCGTACAGGAGACGGAGACGTTGGCTATAGGAATGCCCAGCAGATCCGCGATGCGCTTGCGAAGCGGCTGGCAGTCGTCGTCTCCGAGGTAAATGAGATCGAGCAAAATGAATGCCAGTCGGGTGCTTCCGTTGGCCAGCACCACTGCGCGGGCATAGAGCGGATCGTTCACCCCTTCGCAGGGTCTCCGCACCATGCTTCCGGCCAGCTCAACTGACTCAGAAGGTGTGATATCCAGCTCGGCGACTCCGGCCAGAAGGGAATTGGGGAGTTGATGGGTCGACATGACAAACTAGCGTTTTACCTGCTCCATGGCCACCTGTCGCCAGTCGGCTTCTCCGGCGCGGAAACCGGTGATGCGGCAGACATAAGTGGTCTCCAGCGCCTTATCGATGGCGGCCTGAAAGTAGTGCTTGTTATCCCGCTTCCGGTTCCAGAGGAAGTGATACAGGGGGCGTTTCCCCGCGTAGACTTCGTCAAAGGCCAGCACCGCCCCGAGCTTCGCCTCGTCGGACCAGAGTGAAAGGGCGCGAATCTCCTTTTTCAGCGCGTTGGAGCCATCGGCGGTGAATTGCCCCTCCTCTGTCGTCTCATCCGGCAGAAGCGCCAGCCAATGCGTCATCGCTTTCGTCCAGCAGTGCATGAAGACATAGAGCGACTGCGCCCCGGTGAGGTCGCCCGCCTTTTCAAATCGGGTAAGTTCCTGAACCCCCTCAGCCGAGACGGTCACTTCGGAATGGTAGCGGATCGGCCCCATGGTGGAGCGCTTGATGACCCGATAGCTTGGCGCTACGGGAAACTGTGTTTCGGGAGATACGGGGTAGCGTTTGCCCTCCACCTCCAGCTCAAAGCTTTCGATGACTTCACCGCCGTGGACGTTACCGATAAATAGGGGGTCTGCACGATTGGGGTCCGGCATCCTCAAGACGGCCTGATTGCCGCCGGTGGCCGTGAGCAGTTCGGTGCCTTCCCACGAGAGAGTGCGGATGGTCCATGCTTTCTTTTCGGCAAACTCCACCTGATAGGCTCCGGCGGCGACGGTGAGCAGACCGTCCCGCAGCTCGGGCGACGCGGACGGCTGCGCGTTTCCGATGACCGGGATCAGCATGGATAGTAAAAGGAAGAGAGCGATTCTCATGGCTGGAAGGAGACCCGCGTCGCGTCGATGTCAAATCCGGAGAGGATGCCGACTTGAGCCAGTTCTTCGCCGGAGAGCGATTTGACGTGCCCGTCGCAGAACCAGACGTTGGCCCGGTTTGAATGCCGCAGGTGCACTCCCGCCCCGCCATTGGCGATGGGGTCGACGCTAAAGCGATGCCACTGCTTCCCGGCGCGGGCGGCGACAGAGGCGTCCTTTGGCTGCACGCTATCCACATAGAGCGGATACTTCGACGGCTCGGCCATGCGGCGGAAATGGATATAGGTCTTCACCAGTTCGCCCTTCATGTTGCTATTGGTAAAGGCCTCGGGGCTTTCCTTGGGCGGGCTGTAGATCCGCATCCCGTAAGACTCGTGCTTCGACGGATTCTTGCCGAGCAGGGAGGGGCACGAAGCGATCCGTTCGTCCTTGATATATCCTGTGGCCGCCAGCTCGGTGCGCCACCAGCGCTCGTAGGAGATCGCCTTATCGTAATAGTAGTAGAGCATTTTCCCTTCCCGCTCCGCCGCATAGGCAAGTGTTGCGACGCCGACCTGCCGAAGGTTACCGATACAACGCACCCCTTCGCTCCTCTTCCTCATCGCGCTCACGGCGGGGAAAAGAATGGCAGAAAGCGCTGCAATCAGGCCAATGACAATCATCAACTCTATTAACGTCACGCCGAGTTGCCTGCTGTCTTTCCGCAGTTGTGGGGTGAGGGGGAGCATACGTTAGGAGATTAGCCTTTCGTCGGTGAGAGGTCAAAAAGAAAATTGTCTAAATTTAATTTTTTTAACATTTCTGAATTGACCGTCTGCTGGAAGCGCAGTAGTTTGCCTTCAGGATCACTCTGGTGGCATTCGTCGCAGATGAATGCGGCCTTCCCAAAGGCGGATTAAAGATCGTCCATATTTCAGAAACTTCAGCGATTTGCTTCAGCCCCATTCCTCCTATGAAAACCTCCCTCAAAAGCTGCATGGCCGGCCTGGCCGGAATCGTTTTAACCGGCTCGCTTCACGCTGCGACCATCACACACTTCGACATTGATTTCGACGACTACACGCCGGGACCGATCACCAGCGGAGGAGCGTTGTCGATAACGAGCCTGAGCGGAGAGATCGTTGAGGCTTCCGAGGGCGAAAATTATCTCAGCCTTACGGGGTCGGACAACATCGCGAAGAGCCTCCGGGTAAGCACGGCCACCAGTTCGTCTGCGGGCACTCAGTCGCTATTGCTCGGCGCTTCAACGTCCTACCAATGGTCGTTTTCGTTTCAGCTTCCCACCACGATGGCTCCGATCCTGATCCGTCTGGACGATGGCTCTGCCAGTAATGGAAGCTTCATCACGGGAATTTATATTAGCGCCACCGGCCAACTGTCGTACATGACCAATCCCAATATTGGTACGTTGGGAAGCCAGATGACCGCAGTGTCCACCTCCGAATTTCAGATTTCGGCTGACACATGGTATGACGTGACCTTTGACATCACCACGGGAGAGGCGAATGGAGACGGGACGCTTCCGGTTTCTTACGCTCTCCATATCGAAGGAGGGGGCGACACCTTTGATACCGAGGCGAGTTACGTTCCTTCGGGGTCAAACTCGGTTTCGGCAGCGCGAGCGATTTGGGGAACGGCCAGCAACTCCCAGCCTGTGAATCTCCGGCTGGACAATCTCTACCTCGCCACCATCCCCGAACCGGGCACCGTCAGTCTCATTATCGGAACCGCGTTTCTGGGACTGGCTTTCCGTAAGAAACTGCTCCGCAGGAAGTAACTCCGACACCACTTGCCGTTTCCTCATAGGGTTGCCCGTGCAAGCGGCAGAAGCTTTCTGGCGCGGAAGCGGGCGGTCCGGTTTTCCGGGTAAAGCGAACCTTGCAATTTCCCGGCTTCTGCCTGAGTTTTTCACCAACCCCCTACCGGGACCCTCCCCCGGAGCGAACTGATCATGTTCTCCAAACGCTTTCTTCTCTCCTGCCATCTGTCGATGGCGCTTTGCGGCCCTTCTCTTCTGCTGGCCGAGTCTGCGACGTCCCATCTTGCCTTTCCGTTTACGGATTCCGCCGAAGGCGAGCTTCCCGCAGGCAACGCCGCGCCGTGGCGGATCAGCAGCGCGGAGGAAGGGGCATTCCGGCCCACAATCGTCATGGATGAAGATGGGCAGAACGCGCTGCATGTAAAATCGGACGGAAAAGGTTCCATCAGCTTCAGCACCCGCACGAACCCTTTGAATCGGACCCAATCCCTCCAGATTCACTCAGGGAGCGTGATTGAGTGGTCCTTTGAGTGGAAAGTCCCCGGCGATGGCAATCCCGGGCAGACCGCTCTGGTCCGTCTGGATGATGGCAGCGCCTCGGCTGGGCACTTCCTGGCTGGATTAGCTTTCACCAAAAAGGGGCTCGCGCACCTGATCGATCCGGAGGTGGAGCCGATCAGCCGACAGATGGCCGTTCTTACCAAAAACGCCACCGTTACTCCCGGGAAATGGTATCAGACGAGCTTCCGTCTCGAAATTTCTGCGGACGGCCGGGTAGCCTCCACCGTGAGCATTCAGGAAAAAGGCGAGCCGGGCACGCTGACGACCGAAAGCGCCACTTTCACCCCCTCGGCTCTCAATCCTGACGGAGCGGTCAGGGTGGTGATCAGCGTCTTTGAAGGCACGGACCTGCTCTTGCGGGAGCTTCAGTTGCGCTCGCTTTGAAACCTTTCGGGGTTCTTACTCCTGGCTTTTTGCCGCGTTGCCCCGCTCCTGACCCCGACGGGCCGGAACGCCGAGGTAGATCCCGTCCGGCTCGGTGCTTTTCGTCAGCACGGCTCCGGCGGCGATGACGCAGCCGCTCGCGATGCGTACGCCGGGGAGGATCGTCGCATTGGCTCCGATCCAGACGTTGTCATCAATCCGGATCGGCGCAGAGTGGCTGCTTTTGGCGATCAGCCCTTCGCATCGCGGATCGTGGGCGACGGTGGTAATCACCGTATGAGCTGCCACGGCTACATACTGCCCGATCTCCAAAGTGCCTCCGCCATAAAGGGCATAGCCCGGCGCGAAATGGGAGACGTCGCCGATGACGATCCGCCCGTCCTGATCTCCGATGGAGAGGTAGCCGTGGGCGTACAGGGTCACGCGGTCCCCGATCTGCAGGGTGCCGCTGCCCTGAATCACCAGATTGGGGTAGATGGAGACGTCGGAGCCGATGCGGACCTCCTTTTGCTGACCGTAAGCCGTCAGGTTGTGCCGGATGCGAACGCGGTCGCCGACGATCCAGTTCTCCGGGTGCTCGATGAAGACGTTCGGGGCGATTTGCACATCGGTGCCGCAGGCTTTGAAACGGCGGTGGTAGGATTCCTCGCTCATAGGGTGCAGGTTCTCAGTAGACTTTTCTTAGAACTTCCGGTCAATTGATAAAAAATCGTTTTTTTATGAATTTTTTCCACGCCTCCAAAGAAGACTGGTATCAGCGGCCCGGGATTTCTAACATGCCGATGATGGCGAAGAGACCGTTAGAAGTAAATCAGGAGAAGGCCTCCGCTCAACGGAGAGACGGGACAGACCTCTGGAGCGAAGCGATGCGGATCGGGCTGCCCGCCAATTACTGGCATGGAAGAACGATTCAGGAGGGGTTCGCTCCGGATAACATTCTGATCTTTCCTTATGACCGGAAGCCGCTGGCCTCGAACCTCGGTTCCTCTCATCCCCGGTTCGTTCTCGATATCATCATGGGCAGCCCCGGGCTTTTGCGGTTGGACGATGTCAATTACCAGCTTGCCTCCGGTGACTGCGCGCTGATCTTTCCCCATCAGTTCAACTATGCCCCGAACCTCACGGAATCCGATCCGAAAGAGACGGCCGGCTGGATCGTGGTGACCTTTGATCTGCGGGAGGCGGCAGAGATTGAGAGCCTGCGGCACGCGCCGCGCCGGATGCAGGAGCAGGATTACTTCCGGCTGGAGAAGCTGCTGCAAGCCTACCATCAGGGAGAGCCGCCGGTGGTGATCTCCTACCATCTCACCCGGCTGTTGCTGGGACTGTGCGAGGCCCCGAAGATTCCGGCCGGGCGGTGCAACGTCAACTCGCCCCTCCCGGAGCGCGATGAGCTGCTGGAGAAGATCAATACCTTCCTGAGCAAGAACCTCAATCGTCCCCTGAAAGCCGCCGAGCTCGCAAAAGGAATTGGCTACGGAGAGGCCGAGCTGAAGCGACGTTTCCGCGCCATTACCGGGAAGAACATCGTGCAGTACATCCGTCAGCAGCGCCTCTCGGAAGCAGCGCGGAGAATGCAGAGATCAGAAGGAAACCTGACGGACATCGCGCATGGGCTGGGTTTCTCCTCGGTCTACGCCTTTTCCAGAATGTTCAAAATGGCCTACGGTCTCCCTCCAAAGCAGTACGAAAAGATCATTCTGGAGAATCGGCTTGAGGAATTGCCGGACGTGGGCTCCGCAAAGAAAAGTCCCGCCCGGGCTCAGAAAAAGCAGGCCGAAGGAAAATAGAGTAAAAAAATGTTTTTTTAACATTTTTGATTGACCCGGGCTTCGTCGGGAGGCATGCTGTTGCCTATCAAGAACAACCGATCGGGCCTACCCGTACAGGGGTGATTAAGAGGGCCGGCTTCCGGTGGGCGATGATGGCTTCGATCATTGTTTTCTCTTTTTTTCCTTCTTCATGAATAAAAGCAACGTACGGGTAGGGATTATCGGATGCGGCGGCATGGCTAGTGCGCATGTTCGCCGGTTTGATAAGGTCAGTCGGCTGATGCATGTCACTGCGGCTGTTGATCTGGATATCGAGCGGGCTCGTGCCGTTGCCCGCGAAGTCCCCGGAGAGGTGATGGTCTCCACGGACTATCGGGAGATCCTGCCGTTCGTGGATGCGGTACTCGTGGTGCTCCCTCACCATCTGCATCATTCGGTAACGGTGGACGCCCTGAACGCGGGGAAACACGTTCTGGTGGAGAAACCGCTGGCCAATTCCAAGACGGAATGTCTGGAGATGATCGAGGCGGCGCGCCGCAATGACCGGGTTCTGATGGTCGCTTACAGCATGCGGTTCCATCCGCTGCTGGTCCGGCTTCGGAACCTGATTAAAGAGGAACGTTATGGGAAACTCTTTCAGCTCTCCATCTGGACGGAACAGTTCACCCGCTACCCGGAAGGGCACTGGACGCGCAGTCAGGAGCAGCTTGGCGGGGGACAGCTCTTCAGTCATGGCTGTCACTATATCGATCTGATGCTCTGGATGATGGGCCGACCGGTCAGCGGCGCTCACGTGGGGACCAATCTTTGCACCCCGTGGATGGAGCGCGAGGGCACGAGCAGCGTGATCCTGAAATTTGAGAGCGGAGCGGTCGCCTATCACGGCGCTACATGGGGCGCTCGCGGCACCCGGCTGCGGTATTCCTTTCACGCGCATTGCAGCGAAGGCATGCTGGAAGCTGATATTTTCGGCGGTCAACTCCTGCTGCATCATGGCATGGACATCCACCGTCCCGGCGAAGCTTCGGTGCAGGAGACTGAAGTCCTGCTGGAAGAGCCCCATGCCAAGCCGACCGCCGAGGAGATGGCGCACTTCATCGAGTGTATCCACACCGGGGCGCGGCCTCTTACGGACGCCACCTCCAGCTACGAAGGCTTGCAGGTGATCTGGGAGCTTTACCGCGCCGAAGAGGAAGACCGGCTGGCCGACCTGCGCGGACTCGGGCTGGGTACTTTTGAAGCAGCGGGCTTTACGCCATCGGGAAGCGCCCCGGAACTCGCGCTGGCCGACAAGATCTGACGATGCCTGCACCGCGGTAGCGGGTGCGCCCCTCCCTCGTTACCGGGATTGCGCCGCCGCTCCCAACTGACGGGCCAGCGCGATCAGTTCGGAGGCGTTTTCCAGTCCGTCGAGGAAGCGCCGGGGGATGCCCGAAAGCCCCACCTGAGCGCCAACCAGCGCGCCGGTGAGAAGGGCGCGGGCCTGATTCTGTCCGCCGCCATTGAGCGCGTGCAATACCGCCGACTCAAAATCGTCCGCGAAACGGGCCGCCAGATAGTACGCGGCGGGAAGCTGATGGTAAATCGCGCATGGCATTCCGTAGACGGTGGAAACTTTCCATGCCGGTTCGATGACGATGCCCGGGTCCAGCGCGGCCTCCGCCATATAGGAAGGGGTCAGCAGCGCATCGGGAGAAGAGAAACGACCGGCGCGGGGCGGGTCGGGAGCCCCCGGCATGGGAGGCTGACGGTCGCCGGAAGTGACGGCGTGAAACGGAAGCTCGCCGCTCTTCACCTGATTCATCAGCTTATCGGATAATACCGGGTCGAGCTTTTCGCCATTGACCAGCGCCGCGAGTACGCAGCCATAGGCGGTTGTCATCGCCACGATCGCTTCATCAGCCTGAGTGAGCAGCGTGTTGGCGCTCACCGTTCCGGCTACTTCCGCCGGAGTCTTTGCATAGAAGGCCGCCAGTATCAGCGCCCGTTCGGCGGCTTCGGTCGTGTCGGCGTGGCCGCCGGTCTCGCTCCAT
>JBEBWR010000141.1:0-8034 GCA_040392045.1 Chthoniobacter flavus
TAATACGGACGCACATCTTTCCACATCCGGTTCATCAGATAGGTGGCGGCGACGAGCAGGATGAGAAAGTAGCAGATCAGGATACGCGCGCGGATGCTGAGGTGGAGACCATCGGTCCAGCGGGTGTAGCGTGTCCACCACGATTTCCGCTCGCCACCATTGCTATGCGTCTCCTGCATGATGGCTTACTCCAGAGCATAGCCGATGCCGCGGCAGGTGCGGATCGGCTCTGCGTCGGATTGTACGGCGCGCAGCTTGGCGCGGATCGACTTGATATGCGCATCGACGGTACGATCCAGCGCGGCGCCGGGGTCGTCCCATGCGCGGTCCATCAGTTCATCCCGGGTGAAGACCCGTCCGGGCCGCGAGAGGAAGACGGCGAGAAGCTGGTATTCATAGCGCGAGAGCGGGAGCACCTGCCCCATGAAGCGGATTTCGCGGCGCTCTTCGTTGACGGAGAAGCCCCGCTGGTCCGGCGAGACCTCTGTTGCGCCTCCTCCCCCGCCTTCGGCTCTTCGCAAGACGGCTTTCACGCGAGCGGAGAGTTCCCGGGGGCTGAATGGCTTGACGACGTAATCGTCCGCACCAAGTTCCAGACCGACGACGCGGTCGACCTCGTCTTTCCGTGCGGTGACGAAAATGATCGGAAGCCGGGATTGACGCCGCAGTTCCCGGCAGACTTCAAAGCCGTTCCCGTCCGGCAGACCGACATCAAGGATCAGCAGTTGAAAGGAGCCTTCCCCCAATGCCTGCATGCCGGCTTGCGCCGTGGGGTGCCAGATGACTTCCATCCCCTCGGTTTTCAAGGCGTAGAGGATGTTGTCCGCTATGGAGGGCTCGTCTTCGATGAGGAGGATTCTAAGTGCCATCGCGTCGGTCGGGAGGGGGTTCGGCTGCTTTTTCACATAAAGTTCTCCATTGCGTCAAACTCCGTTCACAGAAGCCGGGCATTCTCGCTTCCATGAATCGACTCAAATCCCCATGGATCGTCGCGATGCTGCTGTTCTGCCTCGGAGGAGCCTTTCATCTCCATGCCCGTAGCGAGAGCCGCACGCAGTTCCCCGAAAAAGAAACCTTCCCCTCATCCCCTGCTCCATACTTTGAGGTAAAAGGCATGGCCGACTGCGCCGACGTGCTGCCGCTTCAATCGACTGAGGTGGAGGCGAAGGTGGCGGGGGTGATCGCCGATGTCCGCGTCCGGCAGGTCTACGCGAACAGAGGCTCCACGCCGCTGGAGGCGGTCTATATCTTCCCCGGCTCGACGGGGGCGGCAGTTTATCGCATGGAGATGAAAGTGGGCGAGCGCGTGATCAAGGCAAAGGTCTCTCCCCGCGAAAAGGCCCGCAGGGATTATGAAAAGGCGAAGGCGGAAGGCAAGCGCACCGGCCTGCTGGAGCAGCAGCGCCCGAATGTCTTTCAAATGAATGTCGCGCAGATCATGCCGGGCGATATCGTGACGATTGAGCTTGGCTATACTGAGCTGACTTCGCCGGAGGCGGGGGAGTATGAGTTTGCCTTTCCCACGGTGGTCGGGCCGCGCTATCGCCATCAGACGGAGAAATCCGGCCGCGATCAGTGGGTCGCCAATCCGTATCTGAAGCCATCGGGCAGCGGAGGCGCTCCCGGCTCGGATGAGCCCGATCCCGCCACACCGCGCTTTCATCTCCATATCTCGCTGGATACGGGTTTGCCGATCCGGGATCTCTCCAGCCCGTCGCATGCCGTGGACATCCGATTCACGGATGCGGACAAGGCGACGGTGGCATTGAAGCCGGGAGCGGCTCGGGCGGATAACCGGGATTTCGTCCTGCGTTATCGGCTGGCAGATGAGGCGATCGCTTCGGGGCTGCTGCTCTCGGAAGGCGCGGAGGAGAAGTTCTTCACGCTCCTTGTCGAGCCGCCCCGGCGTGTGACCACTGCGGTGATTCCCCCGCGCGATTATGTCTTCGTGATTGATGTCTCCGGATCGATGCACGGCTTCCCGCTCGATACGAGCAAGCAGATGCTCTCCGAACTGCTTGGCTCGCTACGGGAGACGGATACGTTCAATATCATTCACTTCTCCGGCTCGGCAGGGGTTTTCTCGCAGACCTCGCTTCCGGCCACGGCTCAAAACATCCGGGAGGGCACCCGCTTTGTGGAGCAGTTTCAGGGAGGCGGAGGTACGGAGCTGCTGCCCGCGCTGAAAGCGGCGCTGGCGCTTCCCGGCGAGGAGAACCAGAGCCGTAGCGTCGTGGTGATCACTGATGGCTATGTCACTTGCGAGGCCGAAGCCTTCCGCCTCATCCGGCAGCAGCGGAACCGCGCGAATCTCTACGCGTTTGGCATCGGCTCCAGCGTCAATCGCCATCTCATCGAAGGCATGGCCCGGGCCGGGGGCGGGACGCCATTCTTTATTCTGCACCCGTCGGAAGTCTCTCATGAGTTGGAAAAATTCAAGCGCTATGTGGGCTCCCCGGTGCTCACCCGGATTGAACTCACATCAAAGGACTTTGAGATCGAATCGGTGGAGCCCGCCGCGATTCCCGATCTGCTGGCGGACCGTCCGATCACGGTCATGGGGAAATGGAAGGGCGACGCCCGGGGGGAACTGGTCCTCACGGGGTATACGGGAGAGGGTCGTTTCGAGCGAAGGGTCGCCGTGGCCGACGGGCGCATGATCCCGGACAGCAACGCTCTTGCGCTCCTTTGGGCGCGGACACGCATCACGCACTTCGCCGATCTGGAGGCGTTTGAGGGAGACCAGAGCGCATCCAAGGAGATCCTGAATCTCGGAATGACGTATAATCTTCTCACCAAGTATACTTCTTTCCTTGCGGTGGATGAGACGCCGGTGAATCCCTCGGGCGATCTGCAATCCGTCCGACAGCCCCTTCCGCTGCCGCAGGGCGTGAGCGAATTTGCGATTGCGGCTTCTTCCTCGTCGCCCATTCCCAGCACTCCCGAGCCGGAGACCTGGGCCATGCTTGGGGTGCTGGCTGCGATCATTGGCTTTCAGGCCTGGCTGCGGAGGAGGAAGTCATGCGCTTTGAAGTAGCCCTTTCCGCGCCTTACCGCCCGCTGCTGCTGATACTCGCGGCAGCGTGGCCGGTGTGGGGCTGGTACTGGAAAAGGATGTTTGGGGGGCCGGACGATCCGGTGGAAGTATTGGCATTAGCAACGGCTGTGCTGCTGTTCTTTCACCACGGCGTCCGGATCGAAGCTCCCCGCCCTTGGCAGGTTGCGGTGGCTTCGCTGGTGATGGGGGTCTATGCTCTTTCCTTCGCGTGGCTGTACCCGATGGTCCGCGCGGGCCTGATCCTGATGGCGCTGGGGATTCTGCTCGCCCGCACCCGCGCGGCATTGGCGCTGGCGATGCTGCTCTGCCTTTCGCTGCCGGTGGCGGCGACGCTTCAGTTTTACCTTGGCTATCCGCTCCGGCTGGTCGTGGCAGAGGCTTCATGCTCTTTGCTGGGGCTGATGGGGTGGCCGGTACACCGCGTCGGGACTGCTCTTCACTGGGCCGGGGAGACGATCCTTGTGGACGCGCCGTGCAGCGGCTTGAAGATGCTATGGGCGGGGTGCTTCTTCGCCGCCGGGCTGGCGTACTGGAAGCAGCTTCCCGCCCGGAAAGCGATTCTGCTTCAAAGCATCGGCGTGGGCCTGCTGATCGCTGCCAATATCGTGCGCGCCACCGTACTCTTTTTCAAGGAGAGCGGGATCATGGCCCTTCCGGAGTGGACACATGGAGCGACGGGGCTGGTCATCTTCGCCGTGGCGGCGCTCGCTCTTCTCGGGCTCAGCAGAAAGCTCACTCCATGATAAAACACGCTTTTCTTCTCTCCTGCGCGCTTGCGGCGCTCGCTCCGCTGATCCCCCGCTCGTCTTCTCCGGCGGCATCGTCGTTCAAGGCCGGGATGCCATTCCTTGGACTGGAGGGCGAAGGATGGGAGGCATTGGATTCGCCGGAGGAGATCCCTTACGTCGCCGGGTTCCCCGGGAAGATCCGGGCGGGACGGAGCGCCCGGGGGCACTATCTCATCCGCGAAGTGGCCACGCCAACCCGTACGCTGCATTCCAGCCACGACTGTTTCCGCGGTTCGGGCTACCGGGTGGCGCCGCCGAAGGTGGAGCAGGACGGGACGGGACGCGCGTGGTCGGTCTTTACCGCGCAACGCGGAGCGGAGAACCTTCGGGTTTCCGAGATCTTCATCAGCGCCGGTGGAGAGTGCTGGACCGATATCTCTTCCTGGTACTGGAATGCGCTTTTCAAACGCTCGCAGGGCCCGTGGCAGGCGATCACCCGGGTAGAGCCCGTCGCCGGGGAGCCGTAGAGCGCCGTTACTCCTCGATTTTCTCAATCCGCGCTTCTTTGAGCAGGGAGCCTTCGCCGAGCATGAAGAAGCCCCGGACGGATTTCCCCAGCCCGGGGGCGCTGGCGGCATCGGGGACGCGAGAGGTTGCCCGGATCACTTCCGCTCCATTCAGACGCACTTCCAGCAGGCATTCGCCGATGTCTCTCGGGAGGATACGGAAGAGGATGGTTTGCACGTGAGTCCCGCTCAGGGTACCGGCAGGGAGCGTATAGCGTCCGAGCACTTTCTGATCGCCCTTTCCGCGGACGGGAAAGCGGTTTACGAAGATCTGCGTGGGGCTGATGCGCACGCGGAAGCTGTCCGCGAGCGGTGCGCCGCCGGTGTCCGCGCCGCGAAAGCCGAATTGTACCGTCGATTCCTCCGTCATCTGCTCGGAGAGGATCAGCTTCATCTCGATGGCCAGCCCGTCTTCGCTCAGGGTGAAGCGGTCGACGCTGGCAACGACCGGGACGGGCTTGGAGGGGGAAGCGGAGAGCGCGAGGCCGTCGCCCTCGGGGGACGCCACCAGTCGCAGGCTTTCGGCGTCGCCCTGCGCCATGCTCCAGCGCCCGGTCTGCATGATGTGCGCTCCGGCGGCGAGCCCTTGCCAACGCTCCGCGACGAGATCTTCGGCGGCGGCATGAGCGACGGGGAGGGCGAGCAGCGCACAGCCGATGCGGAGGGCGCGCCAGTAAGGAAGAGAGCGGGATGTCATAGCTTTACAGGGAGGCTTCTGCGACATTTCTGCGGCGACGGACGACGAGCAGCGCAGCAGCTCCGGCCAGCGCGAGGGCGACCGTAGAGCCTTCCGGAATGGAGGCCACGGTCAGAGCCAGTGTCCCGTTTTCCCAGGTCAGATAGCTGTCGGCGTAGGCGGAATCCATGATGAGGTGAAATGAGGAGAGCGAGACACTGCTCCAGTCGCCGCCGACGGTCAGCAGCGTGTAGGTGTCCAGCGAGAGCAGGCCGCTATCGTTGATGAGGATATCGAAAGTGCCGCCATTGAGCGAGAGCAGATCGCCGGTGATCTCCAGCCCGGTGTGATCGAGCTGGTCAAGGTTGAAGACAAGCTGGGCGTTGCTCCGCAGCTCCAGCCCGGCGACTTCGGCCCGCGTGCCGGAGGACACTTCAAGCGCGGCGTCGCTCTGGATTTCGGCAATGCTCGCGATGAGCGCTTCGTTATGACTCAGGAGCAACGCACCGTCCTGCACCAGCGTTTTCCCGGTGTGGCTATTGGCCGCCGCAAGCTCTAAAATCCCCTCGCCCGTCTTGCCGAGCGTCTGGGTGCCGGAGATTTCACCGCTGATCGTCAGCTTGTCGGCGTCCACGCGTACGCGGTTCTCGCCGGTGGCTCCGAGGACGACTTCGCCGCTCCAGGTGTTCTCTCCGGAAATGCTGTTGAGCGAGCCGAGACTGCCGTAGCCAAGGCCGTTGAGGGTCAACTGTTTGTCGCTGATCGTGACGCCGCCGGAGAGACGCAGGGCGGTATCGGTCGTCTCAAACCGCACTTCCGATCCCACGCCCTGCCCGAGCGCGTTGTCATGCGCCGCCTCGACGATGAGCGTTCCGGCGGCGGTACCGCCAATGACGGTGTCGCCCGTGTAGCTGTTATTCCCGCTGAGCTTGAAAAGGCCCTTGCCGGCACCGGTGTCGGTGGTGAAGCGAAGCTCGGAACCCGCCACGGCTTCACTGATGACGCCGGTGATCTCAATCGTGCCGATGGCAGTAGAGCCGCTGTTACTGTATTTGAATCCGTTACCGTTACCGCTTAGGACGACATTATTGGTAAGCGTCGTGGCCTGCTCAAAGCCGAGCATGGAGGAGTAGTGATTCGCTCCGGAGATGCGCTCTTCGAGCGTCACGGTGTTCCCCCCGAGAGAGGAGCCGTTAAAGATATGGAATCCGGCTCCGGCGATGGTGATGCCGCCGGTAAGACTGATGGCGGCGGGGTCCCATATCAGCAGCGTGGCGCTGTTGGTACCCTCTACGCGGAGGCCCTGATTACCGGAGACCCCTGCGTTGAAATTCAGATTCGTTCCAGCCACGCCGGTGCGCAGGGTTAGCCGGGGAACGCCGACGGTGACCTGAAAGTTCAGCGTTCCCGGCCCTTCGAGGGTGTAGGAGCGGTTTGGAGGGATGGCAAATGACTCCAGAGTTCCCACGGTCCAGACCTCGCCGGAAAGGAGCGTGACCGTGGGTCGCGCGGCAGAGGCCGGACTGGTCAGGCCGGCGACGGCGTCGACCCCGCTGGCGATATTCCCATTCTGCCACATGTTGGCGTCATTCCAGTTTCCGCTCACGCCGGCATTCTTCCAGTTGCCGTCCGTCGCCAGAGCCGGAGAGGCGAAAAGAGTGATCGCGAGGGCTCCGCAACCGAGAAAAAATGGTATATCGTTTTTGTTATTCATGGGGAAATTACTATAAAATCAACTTTCTACCACATTCGAATCCTCTTAATTCTGGTATACCATAATTAAATATCAGGGGAATCGGCAAGCAAAATCGGATCACCCCTTTACGCCTCCAAGCTTGACGCCGGAGACGAAAAACTTCTGCCCTACCAGAAAGACGAGGATGACAGGGATGATCGACATGAGGCTCGCCGCCATCAGAAGCGGCCAGTTCACGGCGTGCTGATCGACGAAGTTCAGCAGCCCGAGCGGGAGCGGCTTGAGCTCGTCGCTGTTGATCTTCACGAGTGGGCCGAGAAGGTTCTGCCAGTTCCCGAGGAAGCTGAAGATCCCGAGCGCGGTAAGGGCGTTGCCCGAGAGGGGCAGGATGACGCGCCAGTAGATGGCGAAGGGGCCACAGCCGTCGATCGCGGCGGCCTCCTCCAGTTCCCGGGGGATGCCCATGAAGAATTGCCGGAGCATGAAGGTCCCGTACGCGCTGAAGAGGCCGGGGATGATGAGGGCGTAGTAGGTGTCGATCAGCCCGAGCGCGCTCAGGAGGATAAAGGTGGGGATGAGCGTGATGGCGGCGGGGACCATCAGGGTGGCGAGGTAGCAGAAGAACCACTGGTCGCGCCCCTTGAAGGTGAAGCGGCTGAAGGCATAGGCGGCCATGGAGCAAGTGAGCAACTGGCCGATGGTGATCGTGAGCGAGACGAAGATGCTGTTGAGAAAGTAGCGCTGAAACGGGATGGCGCGAAAGACTTCGGCGTAGTTCTCCCAGTGCTTTGTCTTCGGGAAAATTTGAGTGAGCGGATTTCCTCCCGCGCTGAAGATGCCGGAGCTTTCGTCCTCCACGGCAAGCAGCGCGGGGTCCATGGTTTTCAGTGAAGTCCCGGCCATCCAGAGCAGCGGGTAGAGCATGGAGATGCCGAGCACCAGCAGGACGAGCCAGAGGGCGGTGCGCTTGGCCATCTCGCGCCCGCGCTCCAGAGGGTCGCGGATTTCGTGAAGGGATCTCTCTCGGGAAAGGGTGGACATCGGAAAGGGAGGTCAGTAGTTCACTTTCTTTTCGCCGAACTTCCAGTTCAGCCAGCTGAAGGTGAGCACCATCATGAAGAGCAGCCAGCTGGCGGCGGAGGCTTTCCCCATGTAGAAAAACTCGAAGCCCTGCTGGTAGATAAAGTAGTTGAGCGTGGTGGTGGCTCCGGCCGGTCCGCCGCGCGTCATGACGTAGGCCGCCTCGAAGCCACCTTGAAAGCCGTGGATGATCCCCATGGTGAGGATAAAGAGCGTGGTGGGCGAAACCA
>JBEBWR010000142.1:0-8029 GCA_040392045.1 Chthoniobacter flavus
GCTTCACCCCCGCCGACCGCCTCACCCTCTTCCGCGAGCTGGCCGACTACTGCCGCTCCCTCGCCGATTTCCCTCCGGAAACCACGGAATCCATCACCGACGAACAAATCATCCGTAACATCGTAGACCTCCTCTTCACCACCAGCGTTCCGCTGGACCGTCTTCGCGCTCCCGCGCGGGGTCGCTGACGCGACCTCTTCGGAGCAGACGGGCAAGGTTCGACCTGCTTTTCCTCGCTCCCAAACCCCATTTGGGAACATCCCCTGTCCCCGAAATTCCATTTCCTCTTCAGCAAGACAACGGCGTTTCCAAATAGAAAATTTTATCCATTACATCGACAGCGAAGATATGGCGAAACACATCTATGAGGTCGCTCAAGGGATTGGTTAACAATTTCTGACTAATGAACGCGGATACCTCCCCAGATCATTCCCCCAAAGCACCACGTGCAACGTTACCGGTGTCACTCAGGTCCTGCATCCGAACTCCCCCTAGCTGGAAAACGCGGCGGAGCCCGTTCTACTCCGCAAAAGTCAGTTCCAGCAGCCGATGCTGCCCGGGCGGGACCTCCAGCTGATTGAGCGCCTTCGCGTTCAACTCCTCGCCGCTTACCACGTCGCGCACTTTTGCCACGGTCCGCTCCGGCAGGGCCAAGCGCGTTTGCGTCTGCGCGGCGCCCACGTAGTTTCCTACCAGCAGCAAGGCCTGCCGGTCATCCCCAAAAGCGGAGGTGCGCATGCGTGCGTTATCATTCTCCACCTTCAGCAGTCTGCCATTACTCAGCAGCGCCTCATAGGGAGCCAGCCGCTTCAGGGCTTGTGCGTGATAGTAAAAATCCATCGGGTCCATATCGTCGTAGCGGTAGTAGGTGATCCCGCGTGCGCCATTGAGGAAACACTCCAGAACCGTTTGCTCCATCTTGTACGCAGGGAACTCCCCAAAGGTCCCTCCCGTCAGCCACGGTACCAGTAGACGCTTTCCGGTCGCCTCATAGTTCTCCCGCACCCGCTGATGGACCTTCTCAAGGTCCCCCGCCAAGTAGAGATGCGGCTGACCGATCTGCACCAGCTCCGGATAAAGCTGGTTAAAGTCAAAGATATCGTAGCGCGGAGGAGATGGTCTCACATCGTAGATCCCCACGACGGGCGTGCCGCCCTCCGGAGTAGTCCCCGCGATTGCGCCCTTCAGATCGCTAATGATCCGCGTTCCCTGAGCCAGCAGAAAGTCATCCCAGCTTTTCAGTCCGGACGCCTCAAAAGCCTCATGGCAGCGGGAGCAACGCTTCGCCTCCTCCATCGACCATTTCCGATAATCTTCAATATCATAGAAGATCACCTCGGGGCGCACCGTCATCATCCACTCCTTCGCTCGCCGGATGATATCCTGATAGAGGGGACCCGTGTACGATGGGCAAATACTGCGCCCGGGCGCTCCATTAACGATATTGCGAATCTCCGGCGCATTCCGGTTCTCCCTACGGAAATACATCATGGGCGAATTGACCACCAGCACCTTGAACCCATGCTCCCGCGCCTCCGCAGCCCTCGCCTTCAGGCGGTCCACCCTGTCATTGCGCAATTCGTAGTACGGAAAGAGGGGATAGAGATTAAAGCCGGTATGCCCATAGAAGCGCATAAAGTCCGGATGCTCACCCACCCACGCGTCGCGTAACCACCCGAGGCTGACCTCCAGATGCTTCAAGCGCGGCACCTCAGGGACCTCCACCGCGCGGAACCGCCTCCGAATTGCGCTCTCCTTATGCCCCTCGACCACTACCGACACCTCCATCTCCCCCGGGAAGCTCCCGCTCTCCTTCGCTGGAGAGAAAAAGATCGGCCCCAGAATCTGATTTCCGCCCTTCCTGTAAAGCCCGCCCTCCACCATCCAGACATTCTCCTCCCCTTCCTCCCGTGCTGCTTTAAGCTGCGCTCCGACTCCCAGTTCCACCCCCGCAGGCAGCGTAAAGCGCACGCGTACCGCGCCGCTCCCCGCCTCGACTCCTGTGATATGAAACCAGTTCGGCGTGATGACATTCGTCGTCATCACGATCTCCGGGTCCGGGCTCTGCGGCGTGATCGTTACCCCGCCCATCACCACCTCGTTATCCCCCGGCAGCCCCAGTTCCACCACCTCCGCCGACTCCGGCGCACGCTGAATCGCGATCTCATCCATCGCCAGAAGCGAGCCGGAGCACTTCAGGACAAACCCGATGTACCGCGCCTTCCGCCCTACCTGATAGACAAAGGTATCCACATAAGTCTCCCCCTGCTCCTCCGGACGATGAAAGAAACGCTCCGGGTTCTCCTCCGCCAGCGAGCGCTCTCCCTCTGTCACCTTTGAGCCTTTGGCCACGGCGTAGAACTTCTCTCCATCCTGACTCGCCACCACCGTGATCTCCGAAGGGAACGCGACGCCGCCGGAAGGCTTGCCTCCCGTGAGACGGATCGCCACTTTACCGATCGCCTGCTCGCTACCGGTATCCACATAAAGCCCGACCCCTTTCGACGCCGTGCTCCATGCGGAAAACTGGCGCTGATAGCCGCTCCATATCCCCTCATCCGTCACCTCGGAAAGGATGCCGTCCGTCAACTTCGTCGCCTCCTTCCCGCGATTAGCGAGCCGGTCAGGAGCCCGGAGGTAGCGCACCTCCTTCCCCAGCGCAAGATTCTCCTCCTTCCCCCATGATACCCACGGCTGAGGTTCGGTAGCCGCTGCCCTGCAAGTCATCGTTAACGCCAGCAGGGAAACACCGACAGTGCTAAAAATTGTTAATTGGTTCATTAGAAATCAAAAGTCTGTTGTGTCTAATCCAGCAGAAACTTCTCCGGGGCCAGTTGCTTCAACGCCAGCCGGTCGAGCACCTCCACATGGCCGTCGAGGAAGAAAACGTTTGCCATCTTCCGGTGGCGAAGGTGGACACCGGTCGCCGGGTTATTGGTAAACATGCGGAAGCTCTGATAGCGGTTATCGTTATTCGTAGCGCTGTCGCTCAGGAGAATGTGCGTCCGATGATCCTTGACGTTTTGTAATCTCAGACGGTAAATGCGATCTTTATTCCCACCTGTCACCTCCACGGTCTCTACGATTCCCGTGCCCGTCTGCATGTTCATCCCAAACACCTGCCAGTCCCACGTCTTGCTATCGAGTTCATAGCTTGTTTCCCCAGTCGGGCAACGCATGGTTTTCTTGTCCGGGAGATAGCCTTGCTCCAGCAGAATTTTGCTCCAGGTCCTGTTCCCGTAGCCGCCACCATAGAGCGTGCGGATCTCCCCATTGGAAGCCCCTGCATAGAGCAGCAGCCCGGTACCCGTCTGCCGCAGGTTTGAAATACAGCTGGTCTCCTGCGCCCGCTTCCGCACCTGATGAACAGCGCCCAGGAGGACAGACCCGATCACTACAACCAGCGTAACCGCTATGAGCAGCTCGGCGAGCGTGAAGCCTTTCTGAGATGTTTGAGATTCCGGGGGGCGGTAACTCATGGCATGGTCTCCTCGGCGGAAGTGAGCTTTAGCCCCGCAAGGGAATACTCCAGCGTATTGCCCGGAGAGAGCGAGGTATGAAAGAGAAGGTAGCCCGAGGGATTAATCTCGCGGCTCCTGCTATCCTGATAGCGAAAGCTAAGCCACGGATCGTCCGACCGTTCTGGCAGGGCGCTGCTCACCGTCTCCTTGCCATTGGAGATCGTCGCCTTCCAACGACGCTTTGCCGGGTCCACAGTAATCTCAAACTGGTACGTTACCCCCTGCTCCAACGCCATCCCGCTACGTACGAATCCCTGCGAACTGAAGTTCTCCCCCGGCTGCCCTCCGTAAAAACACCAGACAAGCGCCTCCTGACTACGCCCAGGCACCGGCGCACCCACGCGGCTCCCGCCCACGGCGGAAATCCACCAGCTTCCCCCGATCTCACGCAAGCGGCTATCTTCGCTGAAGTTCACCCCGTTTCCCTGCACGAAACCGGCCAGATCACTCTCCATGCGAAAGAAGAAGCGGACCGTCCTCGGCAGCTCGCGCGCCACATCCTCATAATCCTCGTAGCGCCGGTAGAGCGTGATCCCTCCCTCCTCCGAACCCGCTGTCGTGGCAATGCGCACATACTTCCCGCCATGCCCCTCCAGTGGCTGCTCCTCCAGTACAGCTCCTGAAGCGCTCGCCCCATCGCCCTTCCGGTCGAAGATCCAGTTATGCTTCCACCCTTTTCCACCCTTGCCGAGAAAAGCGTTAGGGGCCGTCCGGTCGTCCTCCACTCCCGTCCGCTGTCCATCAAAGCCGCCATCAATTCCGGCATGCACTCCCGGACAGAGCGAAAGCGCAAAGGCGATTGCCAGCAGCGGCTGTGACCGGCGGAGAGAGAGAAATGCTGTAGGGGATTTCATAGGTAAGAGACGCTCTTCCGGTTGCGGCGACTCATGCGCCATGCGCCTGCACAGGCCAAAGCTACCAGCAGATAAGCCGTTGTCGATCCCTCAGGAATTGCCACCACCTGCCATCCCCCAAGCTCGTTGAAGCCCGACACATCCCACTGCTCCAGATCCAGCCCCACGAGCGTCAGGTTCCCGCTGATCCCGCTGGTTTCTCCCGCAAAGAGCGTCCAGACATCGCCCGCGATCGGGGTATAATCGTCCGCAAATCTCAAATGCAGCTCAGCTCCGTCGGCAATCGTAAAGGTGCTTCCGAAATCAAAGATGATCTGATCCGCGCCGTCCGCGCCCTCATGGAAAAAGCTCATCTCCAGCACGCTTCCGGAGGCCATGCTTAGCGCGCCGGATAGCTCCAGCGCCCCGGCGGCGCTCTTGTCCTGCTCCCCGATCGCCAGCACGCCCTCCGTCGAGATACTCAGACTGACTCCGTTATCCATGCCATCCCCCTCCGCTTCGAGGCGGCCTCCGGCGTTCACCGTCACCGCCAGCGCCGCCGGATCACCCGCCCCCGTCTGAGCGAGCACCTGCCCCCCGGATTTCACTTGCATCAGACCGCTCACCGACACCGAGGCAGAGGAGATCAGCGTCCCCCCATTATCGATCAGCAGATAGTTCTGCCCATCATTGTCTCCGCCGTTCGCCGCAAAGGCACTCACCCCCAGCGCGGCATTGGTCTTTACCGTTCCGCCGGAGCCGATCTTCAGGTAGTTGCCGCCGTAGCTCCCGGAATGGCCGATCGTCGTCTGTTTGCCCGAGCGAACATCAAGCGTCCCGCCGCTCTCTACCGTCATCCCGTTGGATCGCGACCCGGACACCACGCCGATTTGTAAGATATCGCCAGTAATCGCAAGCTCACTGCCTGTGCCGGAGATCAACGCCGTATTCCCGCTCCTGCCTCCATCAGCATTGGAATGCGAGAGGCTGAAAGCGTAGCGCTCCACCTTGGCCCCTGCGAGAATCGACAGCGAGTCGCCATTGGTGAAGCGTCCCACAGTCGTCACCGAAGTCCCTCTGTCGGTGACGCGCAGGCCCGCGCCGGTCAGTGTCATCGTATTGCCGCCGGTGGAGCTTGCAGTGCGCCCGACATAGAAGTAACCGGCATCCACCGTCGCGATGCCGCTCTCCGGTCCTTCAATCGTCAGATGCCCCGTGCCAGTCCCCGTACCACCCGCCGCCCCGATACCCCAGAGCGACCCCGCCGTCAAAGAGGAGCCCGCCTCCATTTCCAGCGTTACCGTCTTCCCAAGACCGACATCAATGAGGTTCGCAAAAGCCGCCTCGTTCTCCTTGATCGTCACCTTCACCGAAGCGTTCGGGCTTTCCGCGCTCAGCAAGAAGCGCGCCTGATTCGCCGTCCCGGTTATACTTGTCGGAGCAGAGCTGTTCCAGTTTCCAGCCGTGCTCCAGTCGCCGTCTCCTGCCTCCCAAAGACGCTGCGCCTGCAACGGAGTCGTCAACGCCAGAAGCCCAAAGGCACACGGCAGCAGATAAAGACCACGACGGAAATGAACTCGGGGGGAATGGAGGGGCGTTGTCATAAGAATGGAAAAAATTGGGGGGTTAGAGAACTCTGCCTTCCGCGTTATCGGATCATGGTGTATTCAGCACCAGCGGCGTGAGTGAAAGGATAGGCGCTGCGATTCTGCACCTCGGAGACCTGAAGCCCGTCCACCTCCTCAAAGTAGAGCGCAGGGGTCTCCAGCGGGTAATCCGGATGCTCCCCGGCTACCGTGACATTTCGCACCACCAGATTATCGCAATGCGTGACAATCAGCGCCGCCCCGCGCACCCCTGACTCCGGCGCGTTCAACAGGAGCGGCCCCTCCTTCACGCAGAAGCTGATATTCTCAAGCACCACATTCGCAAATCGGAAGTCGCGGCTCCCCTCAATCAGGGAAGGCGTGCTCCCGCAGATCTCCAGATTCTCGAAGCGCAGATTCCCCACATAGCGCGCCCGAGCCCCCTCGCTCACCCGTACCCAGATCGGGCGCTGCGCCGAGATCCGGATATTGGAAAAACGGATATTCTCCACGATTGGCCCAGGCTGATTGAGGTGCGAGAGATGCTTCTCCGGCGTCTCCTCGGGGATTGGCACCTGACAGATAATCCCGCGCCGCGACTCGGAAATCGTCAGATTCTCCATCACCACATTGCGAATATCCCCGTCGCGCAGGTAAGCCAGACGGATCGCGTTGCAGTTCGAAGCCAGCGTACAGTTCTCCACCCGGATCTGCTCGCAAGCGCGCGGCTGCGCAAATACCCGCTTGATCGCGCGAAGCACGACAGCGTCATCACCCGTGCGGATCTTGCAATTCCGGATCGTCACATCGCGAGAGCCGTCGATATCGATACCGTCCGTATTGATATAGTGATAGCTCGTATCAATCCGGACATTCTCAAAACGCACCCGCTCACACCCCACCACCCAGAACGACCACGCCGGAGCATTCCGGAATTGCACCCCCTCGATCACCACATTCCGGCAGTCCGCCAGCATCACCATCCGGGCCGGTCGCGTACGGCGGTCAAGTACCGGAGCCCACGTCCCCCCGGACGGCACCGGACCGTAGAACGCCTCCGCACTCCCATCGACCACGCCGTCTCCCGTGATCGATAAATCTCGCGCTCCCTCCGCTCCCAGAAAGTAGCGGGAATTGTAGGGTGCGAGGTGCGCCAGAAAATCCGCCTGCTGCTGCCAATCCGGATAGTCCTCCGCCCTCGGACTGGCCTGTAACAGCGCCCCCTGCTCCAGATGCAGATGCAGCCCGCTACCCAGTCGAAGCGGCGCGCTGAGGTAGTGCCCCGCAGGGATCAGCACAATGCCCCCGCCCGCCGTGCAAGCCGCATCAATGGCATTCTGAATCGCGGCGGTATCCATCACAACGCCATCCCCTACGGCGCCGTAAGATCGGACATTGAAAACCTGCTGGGGAGTGGAAGAGAGATTATTCACGCTGTCGTACAGCCTACGCCATTTCCACTCCCCGATGGAATAGTCGTTCTTGCCACGACATAGCAAATCTTGCTTTCCCAAACGCATTCTTGAATTTATGGTAGACTCTCCCGCGCAACTCCGGTTGCATTCCCCCCATCCCGCTCTAATGTCATCCGGCCCTCTAATCAAAGGAGAGAAACCTTTTTCGTACTTTCACCGGCTCCCGAAAAAGGATCAGGCATCGCTCCGCAACGTCGGTCAATGGAGATGGATAGCGACTATTGCTCCATCCCCTCCGCCGCCGCTCACCGATACGCCCCATAACGATTGGTGCATCCTTCCCGAAAGTACGCATTCGCCCTCCCACCGGGAGATCATGATCATCATCACAGCGCAAGGCATCGGCTACTACAGCCATCAGCACCGCGTCTACCTCCGCCACACCGGCACCATCTTTCTCTTCGATCACCATGAAGCACGGGACTGGAAGCGCGCTCCTCACAACGCCGGACACTACACCTGCCTCTGGCTGCACCTCCCTGTCGTCACTTCCGACAGCCTGACCTACAACACCATTAGCGTTACCGACGATCAGCCCGCCTATCGGGAAATCTCTCACCGCGTCTACACCGGCGACGCCGCCCGCCTCATCCCCAAGGCATGGGACCAATGCA
>JBEBWR010000143.1:0-8027 GCA_040392045.1 Chthoniobacter flavus
CCGATATGAGCCTTGGCCCCGCCCGACACCATCCATGGCATACCCTCTCGGGTGAAGAGATGCGTCAGCGTCAGGTGGAGAAACTCGCCGCATACCTGCGCGGCGTGGTTCTGCCCAATAGCGACTTCTACCGGGGGCACTTCGCGCGTGCGGGCTTTGATCCGTCAAGCCTTCGCAGCATGGCGGATCTTCAGCGCATCCCGATGTGCAGCAAGGAGGATTTTGCCTCTCCGGAAGCCGTTCGCCGCTACATCCTCGCGCCTGATCCCGAAGCATTGGCCCGTCGGCCTGCGACGGTCATGCGCGCGCTAATGAACGGCAGGGAGCAGGTCCGGCAGGAGCTGGAGGAAGAGTTTCGCCCCCTGATGATGACCAGCACGACAGGGCGCTCGGCGGACCCCGTTCCCTTTTTCTATACAGCGCGTGATCTGGAGATTCTCGCCATCACGGGGGAGCGGGTGATGCGGGTATGCGGTGCATCGCCGGGGCAGAAGATGATGAACGTCTTTCCGTTTGCCCCCCATTTGGCGTTTTGGATCACGCACTACGCCGGAGTCGCCTTCGGAGCGATGATGGTCAGTACCGGGGGAGGGAAAGCCATCGGTACGGACGGAAATCTTCGCATGCTGCGGAAGTTCCAGCCGGAGGTGCTGATCGGCGTCCCGACCTATCTCTACCATTTGCTCAGCGCGGCGGTGGAGGAGGGGATGCAACTGCCGATGCTGAAGAAGATCGTGCTGGGAGGGGAAAAAGCCCCCGCAGGGATGAAGCGGAAGCTGGCAGAGTACGCCGATCTTCTCGGGGCTCCGGCAGCTGAGATTCTCTGCTGCTACGGATTTACCGAGGCGAAGATGGCGTGGGGAGAGTGCCCGCATCCGGCGGAGAGCGAGGCCTCGGGGTATCACCTCAGCCCGGAGCTGGCGCTGGTGGAGGTGATCGATCCCGATACCGGCGAGCCTGTAGCCGAAGAGACGCCCGGAGAGATTGTCTTCACTCCGCTGGAGGCGCGCGGAAGCGTCGTGATTCGCTACCGGACGGGGGATCTCATCAGCGGTGGGCTGTCATGGCGCCCCTGTCCGTATTGCGGCAGGAATGTCCCCCGGCTGGAAGGGGAGATCTCCCGACGCTCGGAGATTCGCGAGATGCGGCTGGAGAAGCTCCGGGGGGCGCTGGTGGATTTCAACATCCTGGAGCACCTGCTCGATGACTGCGAGCAGTTGCAAAGCTGGCAACTGGAACTGCGCAAGCGCAATGATGATCCTCACGACCTCGACGAGCTGGTGCTTCATGTCCAGTGTCGCTACGGCTGCCGCGAGGAGGATGTCATCGCGGAGCTCGATCACCTGCTGCCGACGCGGCTGGAGGTGCGGGCAAACCGCATCGTATTTCATAACGACGCCGGAATGCGGATTTTGCATGGCGTCGATCGGGAACTGAAGGAGGCGCGGATCGTCGACCGCCGCCCGACGACGGCGAGCCGGACGAAAGGAGAAGTCCATGTGTAACGAACGCTCGGCTACGGGAAGGAGTGCAGCCGGAGGGCGGCGGCGCGACGATGACGTGGTCATTATCGACGGCCTGCGCACCCCGTTCTGCAAGGCGGGTACGGCGCTAGCCTCTCTGGCGGCGGACGAGCTGGGGCGCCAAGTGGTCGATGCGCTGCTGATGAAGACCGGGCTCGACTCGTCGCAGATCGACGAGGTGATCTTCGGCTGCGTATCGCAGCCCGCCGATGCTTCCAATGTCGCCCGGGTCCTCGCGCTACGAGCGGGAATACCGGAGCGGGTACCAGCGGTAACGCTATCGCGAAACTGCGCCTCCGGCATGGAGGCCGTAGTGGAGGCGTGGCTACGGATCAGGGCGGGGCGGGGGGATCTCTTCCTTGTCGGCGGGACGGAGAGCATGTCTCAGGTGCCGTATTACTTCGAGCCGGAAGCCTCGGGGAAGATCACGGCGGTGGCAAAGGCGCGGCATCTCTACGGCAAGGTGGAGGCGCTTCGCCGCCTGCATTTCTCGGAGCTTGTCCCTACGGCAGGATTGGCGGCAGGGCTTCAGGACCCCGTAAGCGGGATGAGTATGGGAGAGACTGCGGAGTTGCTCGCGCGGGAGTATCAGATCAGCCGCGAGGCGCAGGACGCCTTTGCGCTGCGCTCTCATGAGCGGGCGACGGCGGGTCGCACGGCGATGACCGAAGAGATTGCTCCGGTTTACGTGCACCATCCGGGAGGCGGGACAGAGGTGGTCACCTACGATAACGGGCCGCGCTCCGCGCAGACCCGCGAGGCGCTGGCGAATCTTCGTCCCGTGTTCGACCCCGTGCTCGGAACCGTCACGGCGGGAAACGCCTCAATGATCTCCGACGGGGCGGTGGCTTTGCTGGTGGCCTCCCGCAAGCGTGCTGAAGAGCTGGGGCTGGGGATTCTCGGGTGCGTGGCCGACTTCGCGTTGATCGGGTGTGAACCGGAGCGGATGGGGCTGGGGCCGCTCTTTGCCATGCGGGAACTGGAGGGGCGCGGCTATCCGGTGCAGCGGGCTGACCTCATTGAGATCAACGAAGCCTTTGCAGCCCAAGTGCTGGCCGTGCTGGAGGAGTATCCGCTGCCACAGGCTGAGCGGCTCAATGTCAACGGAGGAGCCATCGCGCTGGGGCATCCCGTGGGGGCAACGGGCGCGCGCCTTGCACTGACGACGCTGCTGGAGCTGCGCCGCCGGGGTGAGCGCTCCGCCGTGGCCGCACTCTGCGTAGGCGGAGGGCAGGGGATGGCGCTATGGTTAACGCATGATCCGCAATCGTAATGAAACACTATCCTTCCCAGTCCACGCTATCGTCCGCACCTGTTCCCGAGGTGGTTCAGGACCGCATCGGCTGGCATAGCGAGATCGCCCTGATCCGCTTTGATCATCCGCGCACGCCGGTGAACAGTCTGGATTTCCGGATCCTTCGTCAGCTCGATCAGTTCATCGACGAAATGGAGGAGAATCCCTACCTCGGCGGCGTGGTCTTTTCGAGTACCAGCGGCTCCATCTTTCTGGCTGGAGCGGATCTTCAGACGCTGGAGAAGGCGTGGTTGGAGCCGTCGCAGCTGGAGAGCTACCTTCAGCTCGGCCAACGCGTGTTTGAGCGGATCGCCCGCCTGCGGTTTCCTACCGTGGCGGCAATTCATGGGGCCTGTCTTGGTGGGGGATGCGAGCTGGCGCTGGCGTGTGACTACCGGGTCGCCTCATCGGACGGAGCGACGCGGATCGGCCTGCCGGAGACGCGACTGGGGATCATTCCGGCCTGGGGTGGTACGGCGCGCCTGCCGCGATTGATCGGGCTTCCCGCCGCGCTGAAGCTGGTAACGCAGGGAAAAGTACTCTCCGCTCAGCAGGCGCTGAAGGTCGGGCTGGTCGATCAGGTGGCCCCCCGGGAGCGGCTGCTGGAGGCGGCTGCGGGCTGGATCGAGCGTGGAGCGCCGCACCCTGACGCAATTCCCGCGCCGGTGCGCCGATGGTGGAGAAAGGCGACGGCGGCAACCGTGGGAAAACGCGCGATCCATGAGCTGGAGCGGAAGACAGAGTGCCACTATCCGGCCATGCTGGAGGCGGCAAAAGTGATGATTCACGGGATGAGCCGTCCGATCCCCGAGGTACTGGCCGATGAGCGCGAGGCGGTCAAAAAGCTTTCGCAGGACTCGCGCTGCAAGAACCTCTTTCGCCTTTTTTGCCTTCAGGAGGAGGCGCGCCGGCTGGCGAGGAATGCAGCCCGGGAGGTGCCGGAGGCGCAAAGCGTGGCGGTGATCGGTGCGGGAACGATGGGGGCCGCCATCGCGCAATGGCTCAGCGCCCGGGGGATTCACGTGGTTCTGCGGGATATCGACGCCCAGCGCCTCGGCGACGGTATGTCCCGGATCTTCGCGCTTTACGACCGTGCGCGGAAACGCGGGGTCATGACATCGCGGGAAGTGCGCAGCGGGGTCGACCGGATCTCTCCCACGCTTTCGCCGCGAGCGCTGCAATCGGTCGACTGGGTCATCGAAGCGGCGACCGAGCAGGAGGGGTTGAAGCGCTCGCTGTTCACCGAACTGGACCAACTGGCCGGACCCGGGACGGAGCTCGCCAGCAATACTTCGGCGCTCTCGGTAAAAGCGTTGGCCACTGCGACGCAGCGACCGCAGCGCGTCGTGGGGCTGCACTTTTTCAATCCCGTCCATCGGATGCCGCTCGTGGAAGTGATCCTCCCGGAGGGAAGCACCATCGGGAAGGAAGCGTTGGCCCTGGTGCATCAGATGGGGAAGGTGCCCATTGTCGTTCGCGATACGCCGGGATTTCTGGTCAACCGTATTTTGACCCCCTGCCTGCTGGAGGCGGTCGCCGCATTTGACGCCGGGATGAATGCAGAGGAAATCGATCATGCGATGCGCAGCTTCGGAATGCCGATGGGGCCGCTTCAGTTGGCCGACGAAGTGGGGCTGGATGTCACGCTGAATGTCGCGGAGGCGCTCTTTCGCGCATGGCCGGATCGGATGGTGGTGCCACCGCTGCTACTGAAGCTGGTCGAAGGCGGTCTGCTCGGGAGAAAGTCCGGTCAGGGATTTCGCCAGTATGAGCGTTATGCCAAGGGGGCTCGCTGGAATGCGGGGCACTACCGGCGGCGGAGCGGCGTGGAGGTGGATAGCGAGGGGCTTCAGGAGCGGATCGTGCTGCGCATGGTGGACGAAGCTGCGCGCTGTCTTGAGGAGGAGGTGGTCCCCACGGCAGGCGAAGTCGATCTCGGCATGGTACTGGGGGCGGGGTTCCCGCCGTTCCGGGGCGGACCGCTGCGCTTCGCGGACGCAATGGGGGCGGGGACGGTAGTGGAGCGGATGCGCAAGCAAGGCCTGGAGCCGTGCCGCCTGTTGCGGATTTTGGCAGAGGAATCGGGGAGGTTTTATGAGCGAGAACCCTGAAGTGATCGATACCAAAGGTATGACGCCGGAGCAGCGTGCGGCGCTGGAGATGACCGAGGCGGCGCGCGAGGCCAGTGCGTCGCGTAGGGGCTTTGCGGCGGGGCTGTTCATGGGCGAATGGAATCTTCGCTCACTGGTGCCGTTCCCCGCACAGGCGGACAGCGATCGCCAGCAGGGAGAGCGCTTTCTCCATCAGCTCGAAGGACTGCTGCGGGAGAAGGTAAACGCGGATGAGATCGATCGCACGGGGGAGATCCCCGACGATGTGATCTCGGAGCTGGCCGCGCTCGGGGCGTTCGGGATCAAGGTGCCGCAGGAGTATGGCGGGCTTGGACTTTCGCAGACGAACTACTGTCGGGCGGCGATCCTGCTGGCGGGGCATTGCGGGAGCCTTACGGCGCTTGTCTCGGCGCACCAGTCCATCGGCGTGCCGCAGCCGCTGCTGCTCTTCGGGACGGAGGAGCAGAAGCGGCGCTTTCTCCCGCGCGTGGCGAAAGGGGAGCTTTCCGCGTTTGCGTTAACCGAGACGGGCGTGGGCTCTGATCCGGCGCGGATGGTGGCGGAGGCCGTACCGACTCCGGAGGGCGATGCGTTCATCCTCAATGGCGAAAAGCTCTGGTGTACCAATGGCTGCCGGGCGGGTGTAATCGTGGTCATGGCGCGGACGCCACCCCGGATGGTGAAGGGGCGGAAGCGGGAGCAGATCACCGCGTTTCTGCTGGAGACGGATGCCCCGGGGGTCAACGTGGTGCGACGCTGCCGCTTCATGGGACTGCGGGCGCTCTATAATGCGGTGGTCCGGTTTGAGAATGTCCGCATCCCTCGGGAGAACATCATCATGGGCGAGGGGAAGGGGCTGCGCGTGGCGTTGACAACGCTCAATACCGGTCGCCTGACGCTTCCGGCAGCGGCGGTGGGGATGACCAAGCGCTGCCTGCGGATCGCCCGGCGATGGGCGGCCAACCGTGTACAGTGGGGCTCGGTGATCGGGCGACACGAGGCGGTGGCCTCGAAAATCGTGCGAATGAGTATGGACCTCTTCGCGATGGAGGCGATGACGCTCTACGCCGCAAGCCTTGTAGATCGCGACGCAAACGCGGACATCCGGCTGGAGGCGGCGATGTGCAAGCTCTGGGCGACCGAGGCGGCGTGGAGGGCGGTGGACGACACGATGCAGATTCGCGGCGGGCGGGGCTACGAGACGGCGGAGTCCCTCGGAGGCCGCGGGGAGGAGGCAATCCCGGTGGAGCGCTTTTTCCGCGATGCCCGGATCAACACCATCTTTGAAGGCTCCAGCGAGATCATGCGGCTCTTCATCGCGCGGGAGGCGCTCGATCCGCATTTGCAGATCGGTGGCCCCGTCCTGCATCACGGCGTTCCCGTCGGCGAGCGGGCACGGGCGGCAATGAAGGCGGGGTGGTTCTACGCCCAGTGGTATCCGTCGCTGATGGTGCATCAGGGCGACCCCGTGGAGTGGCACGTCGATCTGGCAGGGCCGATGCGGTGGGGGGAACGCGCGGCGCGCCGTCTGGCCCGTTCCCTTTTTCATGCGATGGCGCGGTACGGCCCGAAGCTGGAGCGGCGGCAGGTATTGCTCGGGCGGTTCGTCGATATCGGTACGGAGCTTTTCGCCATGGCGGCAACGGTCGCTCGCGCGCAGGCGCTGGTCGCCGAAGGCGAGCGGGGCGACGATCCGGCGAAGCGGGCGGAAGGGGAGAGCGCCGTGGCGCTGGCTGCGGCGTTCTGTAACCGGGCGCAACTGCGAATCGCCGCGTGGTTTCGCGAGATTCACGAAAACACCGACGCTACCGACTACCGCCTCGCCCAGCGGATCTTGAAGGGCGAGGCGAACTGGCTGGAGCGGGGGATCATCCCCTACTGATAGGCGCGGCGGCCCCGGGCCTCGCGCTCGCGGAAGGTGAAATGCAACGGGAGACCGGTCCACGGCGCTTCCTTGCGGATCTGCGCCTCCATGTACTTCCGGTACGAGTCGCTCATCAGGTCCTGCTGATTGACAAAGAAATGGATCGTCGGCGTGGGAATGGCACGGGGACGGCGGGTCTGCTCCTCATCGGAGGGCTGCGTGGCGTAGACCACCTTGAGCCGTTTGCCCGAGCGGGCGGGAGGGGGATGCGCGGTCATGGCGTCGGCAATCAGGCGGTTGAGAACACCCGTACCGATCCGGACTTTCGCGGCGCGCTGAACCTGCTCAATCAGCTTGAAGAGGCGGGTTAACCCCTCGGACTTCATAGCTGAAAGCACGATGATCGGCGCGTAATCGACGAAGAACAGCTCGGCGCGAACCCGCTCCAGCAGGTCGGCAAGCTCCTCCTTGCGGCTGGTAAACTCCGGCGACTCCTTGAGGAGATCCCATTTGTTTACGACCACGACGCACGGTTTTCCCGCTTCCTGAATCAGCCCCGCGATCTTCTTGTCCTGCGCGGTTACTCCCATGGTTGCGTCGATGACGAGAACGCAGAGATCGGCGCGGCGGATCGTGCGCTCGGAGCGCATCACGCTGAAAACCTCTATCGACGACTCCTGCTTGCCCTTGGGGCGGATGCCCGCGGTGTCGATGAGGATATAACGGTTGCCCATCCGCTCGTATGGGATGTCCACGGCGTCGCGCGTGGTCCCGGAGATGGGCGAGACGAGGGTGCGCGTATCCTGCAAAATGGCGTTGATGAGTGACGATTTTCCGACGTTCGGACGGCCCACGATGGCAAGCTCCAGCGGTGGTTCTTCCGCTTGCTCTTCTTCTCCGCGCTCGGGCGGGAGGGGAAGATGCGCTTCCACAGCGTCCACAAGATTGGCAATTCCGCGATGATGCTCGGCGGAGATGGAGAGGACTTCACGGAATCCGAGTCGGGCGAAGTCGCTGTCGAACGATTCGTGGTTCTCATGGTCTACCTTGTTCACCACGAGGATCACCGGTCGCGACGAGCGGCGAAGCCGGGCCGCGAGGTCTTCGTCCACCGGGGTGACCCCCGACTGGCCGTCCACGACGAAGAGAATCAGCGCGCTGGTCTCAATCGCCAGCGCTACTTCATTCTCCACCGCCTCGGTAAAGCTCGTATCGACATCGCTGCCGATGCCGCC